>JAKSBE010000126.1 GCA_022361275.1 Kiloniellales bacterium | reverse complement strand
TGTCCCCCATAGGTCTCGGCAAGAGCGGTTGAGTGCCCGCCTCGATCGCGAGGGTCATCGAGTCCCGATCGGCTGTGGAACCGTTTTCACCGCAGCGCGTCGACGGTGTCCCTGGGCTTTGCTCTCGGATTACATATGCCAGCGGGCTTAGGTTTGTTTGACCTCCGGTGTCAGATTCTTGACAGCTCGTGCCAGAATGCTCCGGACCGGCTAGGATGATGCGTTGTCGCCGGGTCGGACCCGGTTCGACGCCGGGTGACCCGGAGCGGCCGCGGTCGGCATAAGGGGTAAGCGATGTCGTCCAGCCCTAAGGCGTTCATTCAGGTCGCGGCCATCATCGGGCTGCCGGAGGCTCTGCGGCGCGCGGGTTGCAATCCCGACAAGATCTTCAGGGCGGTCGGGCTGCAGCCGGCCGAACTGCGCGACCCGGACGCCTCCATTCCCCTGCATGCCTACCTCAACCTGCTCGATCACGCGGCCCAGTGCGGCGACGACGACTGCCTGGGCCTGCGTTTCGGTGCCAGCTACGACCCCGGGGACTACGGCGCCCTTGGTTTTGTCGCTCTCAATTCGCCCACCGTCGGTGCCGGATTGCTGAATGTGGGCCGCTATCTCGGCGTCATGCGCGACCACTGCCGCGTGATCCTGGAGCTCGAGAACCGTCAGGCGCGGTTGCGCTACCGCCTCGCGGCCGGATCGGTGGCCCTGCGCCGACAGGACGCCGAGATGGCGCTGGCGCGGATGTGCCGCGGCATGCGCTTGGTCCTTGGCGAGGATTGGGCGCCGCAAGAGGTGCTCTTCGAGCATCCGGCGCCGCGGGACGACGGGCCGCACCGCGAGATCTTCGGTGCCGAGGTTCGCTTCGGCCAGCCCATGAACGCCATGATCTTCGAGCAGGAGGTGCTCGACGTCGTGATCCCCAGCGCCGACAGCCGGCTGCTGCGGATCCTGGAGGGCTTCCTGGAGGAGGAGCTGTCGCGGCGCCGCGCCGATCCGGACCTGGTCCAGCGGGTCCGGCGGCAGGTCCTGGACGCCCTGGGCGGCGGCGTGCCGGGCATCGCCGAGGTGGCCTCGGCCACCGGGATGAGCGTAAGGACCCTGCAACGCCGCCTGGGCGAGCAGGGGCTGACCTACAACAAGCTGGTCGACGATCTGCGCCACGAGCTCGCGCTGCAGTACCTGGAGGCGCGCGGGGTCAGCGTCTCCGAGATCGCCTTCCTGCTCGGCTACTCCGAGGCCAGCGCCTTCGACCGCGCCTTTCGACGGCGCAGCGGCGTCTCGCCCTTGGAGTTCCGCCGCCGGCTGGGCGGCGCGGCGCAGCCGGCCTGAGCGGAAGGGTTCGGGGGCGGCGGCGCTATTCGACCTCCTCCCGAGGATAGACCCCATAGAACTCGTGACGCTCGAGCCAGCCGCTCAATCCGTCGATCGAGATCTCGCACCAGCCCTCGTCGCAGGCCTCCAGGCGGGCGATCACCCCCGGCTCGATCCGGGCGATGGGATCGGCGGCGCGCTCCGGTGCCCTGCGCAGGACCCTCAGTTCGCCGGTGACCATGACCTTTCGGGCGCCTTGCAGCATGCTCTGATGGACCCAGCCGATGGTCCCTTCCCAGTCGCGGATCCGCCGCCAGGTCTCGTGCTCGTCGATGATCTCCACCGGCAGGTCCCGGCGCCGGTAGACCCAGTCGATGGGATAGCGCACGCCGGGGCCGGTGCGCAGGTTGACCTCGCTGGCCCTCAGGCTGACGAAGCGGGGCAGCGGCAGGCCGGTGCGGCCCGGCCGCTCGGCCTGGCGTGCGGGCGCCGCTTCCCTGGCCGCCGGGGCTCCCGGGTCCTGGGCTGCGGTCGGGGCTGCCGTCGGCGGCGTCTGCGATAGCAGCAGAGCCGCGGCCAGCGAGCAGATCGTCCTGACGTGCCGGGCCATGTTTTTCTCCCCCCTGCGTCGCGATGGTTAGACCCCCTCCGCGGTCCGGGTCAAGATTCCCCGCCCGGCCGCATGACATCTTTCGCCTGCGGTGACGGGCAGGCTGGACAAGGCCAGCGCGCTCCTGATAATGCCAAGCCATTCGGCCTCGGGTGGAGAAAGCAGATGGCGCAGAACAAGCCGGCCGTCGTGGTGACGCGTCGCCTGCCGGACGTGATCGAGACGCGGATGATGGAGCTCTTCGACGCGCGGCTCAATCTCGACGATCACGCCATGAGCCAGAGCGAGCTGATCGAGGCGGTCAAGACCGCCGAGGTCCTGGTCCCGACCGTCACCGACCGCATCGACGCCGGGGTTCTGTCGCAGGCCGGCGAAAAGCTCCGTCTGATCGCGTCCTTCGGCACCGGGGTCGACCACATCGACCTCAAGACCGCCCGCCAGCGCGGCATCACCGTGACCAACACGCCCGGGGTCCTGACCGAGGACACCGCGGACATGACCATGGCCCTGATCCTGGCGGTGCCGCGGCGCCTGGCCGAGGGCGAGCGCCTGATCCGCAGCGGCGACTGGACCGGCTGGAGCCCGACCTCGATGCTCGGCCACCGGATCTGGGGCAAGCGCCTGGGCATCGTCGGCATGGGCCGGATCGGCACCGCGGTGGCGCGCCGGGCCAGAGGCTTCGGCCTTTCGATCCACTATCACAACCGGCGCCGGGTCCACGCGGAGCTGGAGGCCGAGCTCGAGGCGACCTACTGGGAGAGCCTGGACCAGATGCTGGCCCGCATGGACATCATCTCGGTCAACTGCCCGCACACCCCGGCGACCTATCACCTGCTCTCGGCGCGCCGCCTTAAGCTGCTGCCGCCGCAGGCCTATATCGTCAACACCAGCCGCGGCGAGGTGATCGACGAGAACGCCCTGGCCCGCATGGTCGAGAAGGGCGAGATCGCCGGCGCCGGGCTCGACGTCTTCGAGCACGAGCCCGCGGTCAGCCCCAAGCTGCTGCAGGCCGAGAACGTGGTCCTCTTGCCGCACATGGGCTCGGCCACCATCGAAGGCCGCATCGCGATGGGCGAGAAGGTCATCATCAACATCAAGACCTTCGTCGACGGCCACACGCCGCCCGACCGGGTGGTCGAGGCGATGTTCTGAGCCGGCCCTCGCCGCAGCGCCGCTCTCCTCGATCACGCGGCTCTGAGACCTGACGGCCTCTCTGGCTCGGGCATGTCGCCCGGAGGTGGTCCCGAGTCCGACGGTGCCGGAGAAGTCCTCCCGCGGGTCCGCGGCTGATCGCCGGACGGCCGAGGGGCCGGCCGACTACCAGCGCCGCTCCGGCGCGCCGCCGTACCAGCCGGAGCGCCGCTCTTCGGCGATCAGCTTGCGCCATTCGCCGAGCCACTTGAGTTCCTCCAGAAAGGTCATGAGCCTGAGGCAGGTCGCCACGGGCGGCGGCACCGGCGTGGTCCCGGCGGCCCAGCGCCGCACGGTGCGCGGGTTGACGCCGAGCTCACGCGACAGGGCCGACTGCCAGCGCCCGGCGCCGTAGAGGCGCGCGCCGCGGGCCCTGAGCTCATCACGGCTCATCGGCGGAGCCGCCGCCGTCTCCGTCTCCGCTGTCAAATCTGGTCTCCGGTTTCACGGCTAAGGACTTTCCGCCTAGCAATGACATCAAGGCGTTAAGGAATGCCTAGGGCGAAATGCCCTAGTAAAAACCGGCCTCGACGCCTAAAATTCCAGCTTTTACAGATCGTTAGCGGATTGGCTCCTAGATTTGCAGTGTTAACGGGACAGCACCCCATTCGTGTATGTCCGAGGCGGTGTCGCGATCCAGGCGATCGGTATCATAGGGGACCGTGTTCTCCTGGAAACCGCGACACCGCCACAGAGGAAAGGAGGCTGACGATGTTTCCAAGAGGTTCCCCACGGAGCCGTATCTGGCCGATCCGGGCCCTGGTCGTCGACGATCACCAGCCGATGCGCGATCTGCTGCGCCGCCGCCTGAGGGCCATGGGCATCATCGACGTCTGGGAAGCCGACGACGGCAAGCGGGCCCTGGCGATCCTGCGCGACTTCAACTGCGGCGACCCGGACGTCGTGATCTGCGACCTGAACATGGCGGAACTCGACGGCCTGCGGTTCTGCGATCAGGTGCGGCGGGACAAGACCCTGTCCTGCCGGGACGTCCCGATCCTGCTGGTGGCCCGGGACGCCGACCGCGAGGTCGAACGACGGGCCCTCCAGCGCGGCGCGACGGAGGTGCTGATCCGCAGTGCGGCTGCCTACGACCTGGCCTTGCACCTGCCGAAGATCGTCGGCATCGAGGCGCCAGCCTAAGCGCCCCGGCTTCCGAGGCCGGTTCGCCCCGCGCCGGGCTATTCCGCGGCGCAGACCGCCGCCGCCTCGTCGTAGTCGATCGACTCCAGGTCGCGGATCGTCGCCTGGGGGCCGCAGAGCGGGCAGGCCGGGTCGGCCTTGACCCGGACGCTGCGGAAGGACGCCGCCAAGCCCTCGTAAAGCAGCAGGCGGCCCGAGAGGCTCTCGCCGATCCCGACCAGTTCCTTGATCACCTCCGTCGCCTGTAGGGCACCCAGGGTGCCCGTCAGGGCGCCCATGACGCCGACGTCGGCACAGCTCTCCTTGGGATTGGGCGGCTGCGCGCCGAAGACGCAGCGGTAGCAGGGATGGGCCTCCGGATCTCCCGAGTCTCGCAGGTGCGCCTTGAAGGTCGAGATCTGGCCGTCGAAGCGCATGACCGCCGCCGAGACCAGGGTCTTGCCGGCCAGGTAGCAGGCGTCGTGGACCAGGTAGCGGGTCGCGAAGTTGTCCGATCCGTCGGCGACGAGGTCGTAGCCCGCGATCAGCCCGGCGGCGTTGCGCCGGTCGATCCGGGTCCGATAGGGCACCACCGTGACCTCGGGGTTGATCTCGGCCAGGCGCTTGACCGCGCTCTCGACCTTGGCCAGGCCGGTGTCCGAGGTGCCGTGCAGGATCTGGCGCTGCAGGTTGGAGAGGTCGACCTCGTCGTCGTCGACCACGCCCAGGGTGCCGACTCCTGCGGCCGCCAGGTAGAGCAGCAGGGGCGAGCCCAGGCCGCCGGCGCCGATCACCAGGACCTTGGATTCCAGCAAGCGGGCCTGACCCGCCTCGCCGATCTCGGGCAGCACCAGGTGCCGGGCGTAGCGGTCGATCTGATCGTCGGTGAAATCCATGGCTCTTCCTTCTCCTGCGGCCTCAATTCTGCGCCCGGGCGGCGGCGGGCGCCAGCGGTCAGTCGATCGGCCCCCGGTGCCGGCCCTCACCCTTCGACAGGCTCAGGATGAGGGCGAGTCGACAGGCTCAGGATGAGGGCGAGGGAAGCGTGTGATCCATCCTCACCCTGAGCCTGTCGAAGGATGATCGCGCTCCACAGGGCGGATCCGGGTCGCCGGGCCACTACAAGCCCTCGAAGAGCTGAGTGGTCAGGTAGCGCTCGGCGAAGGACGGCAGGATGGCCACGATCAGCTTGTCCTTCAACTCCGGCCGGGCGCCCAGCTCCAAGGCTGCCGCCAGGGCGGCGCCGGAGGAGATCCCGACGGCCAGGCCCTCCAGGCGCGCGGCCTCCCGGGCGAGGGTGAAGGCCGTGTTGTTGCCGATCCGGATGACCTCGTCGATCAGGTCGCAGTCCAGGTTCTCGGGCACGAAGCCGGCGCCGATGCCCTGGATCTTGTGGGCGCCCGGCACGCCGCCCGAAAGCACCGGGCTGTCCTCCGGCTCCACGGCGACCATTTTCAGCCCCGGCTTGCGCGGCTTCAGCACCTGGCCGATCCCGGTCAGGGAGCCCCCGGTGCCGACGCCCGAGACCACGACGTCGACCCGGCCGCCGCTGTCGCGCCAGATCTCCTCGGCGGTGGTCCGGCGGTGCACCGCCGGGTTGGCGGGATTGGCGAACTGCTGCGGCATGACCGCGCCGGGGATCTCGGCCAGCAGTTCCTCGGCCTTGGTCAGGGCGCCGCGCATGCCCTGGCCGCCCTCGGTCAGGACCAGCTCGGCGCCCAGCAGGCGCAGCATTTTCTGGCGCTCGACCGACATGGTCTCCGGCATGGTCAGGATCAGCCGGTAGCCCTTGGCCGCGCAGACGAAGGCCAGGGCGATGCCGGTGTTGCCGCTGGTCGGCTCGACGATGGCGCTGCCCGGCTTCAGCCGCCCGCGGGCCTCCAGGTCCTCGATCATGGCCAGGCCGATCCGGTCCTTGACCGAGGACAGCGGGTTGAAGAACTCGCACTTGCCGACCAGCTCGGCCTCGACGCCGTGGGACGCGGCCAGCTTGTCCAGGCGCACCAGCGGGGTCGCGCCGATGGTGTCCAGGATCGACTCGTAGATCCGGCCGCGGAACTCTCCGCGCGGGACCCCCGCCTCTTTCGCCCTGTCTGCGCTCACCTTCGTCTCTCCCTCGGCCAGCCGACGGGTGCCCTAGATGCTGAAGTCCGGGATCTGGACCACCTCACGGCGGATCCCGCTTTCGCGGGCGCGGTTGCAGAGCTCCTCGACGGTCATGGCGTCGAAGCGGGCCATCATCTCGTCCTGGATCTCGGCCCAGATCGGGCGGACCACCTTGAGGCCGATGTCCGAGCCCTCGCGCTCCTCGATCGGATCGGGCGCGCCCTCCAGCTCGCGGACCACGCGGATGATCTCGCCGACCGTGATGCGGCGGCGCTCCCGCGCCAGCCGGTAGCCGCCGCGCGGCCCGCGCTGCCCGGCCAGGATCTCCTTGTGCACCAGGTGCTGCAGGACCTGCTCGAGATAGCGGCGCGGGATCTTCTGCCGTTCAGAGATTTCGTTGGAGCGCACCGGCCCGGGCCCGGCGTGGTAGGCGATGTCGACAACCGCCTCGATCGCGAAGAGCAGCTTCTTCGACAGGCGCAGCATCAGCCCGCGTCGCCGTCCGCGCCCGCCGCGGTCGCGCTCCCGACGCCGGTCGAGCCGAAGCCGCCGGCGCCCCGCTGGCTCTCGCTCAGCTCGCCGACTTCGTCCCAGGCGACCTGCACCACCGGGGCGACCACCATCTGGGCGATCCGCATGCCGCGGTCGATGGCGAAGGCCTCCTGGCCCAGGTTGATCAGGATCACGCCGATCTCGCCGCGGTAGTCGGCGTCGATGGTGCCCGGCGTGTTCAAGAGGGTGATGCCGTGGCGCAGCGCCAGGCCGGAGCGCGGGCGGACCTGCGCCTCGGTCCCCGGCGGCAGGGCGATGGCGATGCCGGTGGGGATCAGCCGCCGCTCGCCCGGCGTCAGGACCACCGCGTCCTCGACCGCCGCCAGGAGGTCGACGCCGGCGCTGTCCGGCGTGGCGTAGTGCGGGAGGGGAAGGTCGGCGCCATGCGGCAGCCGCTTCACCTGCACGGCAAGGCGCCCCATGACGGCTCAGGCCTCCCCGCCGAACCAGGCGGCGATGCGCTGGCCCAGGCGCTCGGCGACCAGCTCCTTGCTCAGGCGCGGCCAGTCCTCGACGCCCGCCGCGTCGATCAGGTGGACGCGGTTCTCGGTGCCGCCGAAGGTGCCGCTGTCCGGCGAGACGTCGTTGGCCAGGATCCAGTCGCAGCCCTTCCTGGCTAGCTTGGCCTTGGCGTGTTCGACCACGTCCTCGGTCTCGGCCGCGAAGCCGATCACCAGGGACGGGCGCCGGTTGCCGGCCTCGGACAGCGTGGCCAGGATATCCGGGTTCTCGGTCAGCTTGAGGGTCGGCGGCGCCTTGCCGTTCTTCTTGGTCTTCCGGGCGCCGGCCTTGGCCGGGCGCCAATCGGCGACGGCGGCGGCGCAGACCGCGACGTCGACCGGCAGGGCGGCCTGGCAGGCGGCCAGCATCTGCTCGGCCGATTCGACCCGGGAGACCGCGACCCCCGGCGGGTCGGCCAGCGCGGTGGGGCCGGAGACCAGGGTGGTCTCGGCCCCCAGGCGGGCCAGCGCGGTCGCGATCGCGTGGCCCTGGCGCCCGGAGGAGCGGTTGGCGATGTAGCGCACCGGATCGATGGCCTCGTGGGTCGGGCCTGAGGTCACCAGCGCCCGGCGGCCCGAGAGGGGGGCCGCCTCGGCGAAGAAGGCCTCGATGGCGGCCAGGATCTCCAGCGGCTCGGCCATGCGGCCGGGGCCGTACTCGCCGCAGGCCATGTCGCCCTCGTTGGGGCCGACCAGGCGCAGGCCGCGGGCCGCCAGGGTCTCGACGTTCTGCCGGGTGGCCGGGTGCAGCCACATGCGCACGTTCATCGCCGGCGCCGCCAGGACCGCCGTGTCGGTCGCCAGCAGCACCGTGGAGGCCAGGTCGTCGGCCCGGCCCGTCGCCATCTTGGCCAGCAGGTCGGCGCTGGCCGGCGCCACCACCAGCAGGTCGGCGTCGCGCGAGAGCTGGATATGGCCCATCTCGGCCTCGTCGGTCAGGGAGAAGAGCTCCTGATAGACCTTGTCCTCGGTCAGCGCCGCGACCGACAGCGGGGTCACGAACTCGGCGCCGCCGCGGCTCAGGACCGCGCGCACCGCCGCGCCGCGCTCCCGCAGGCGGCGGATCAGCTCCAGGCTCTTGTAGGCGGCGATGCCGCCCGAGATGACCAGGAGTATGCGTTTGCCCTTGAGCATGGGAGTGAAATCGCCCAATTCACGCGCCGAGGCTGTGGTT
>JAKSBE010000534.1 GCA_022361275.1 Kiloniellales bacterium | reverse complement strand
CGGCGGGGTCAAGTCGAGCACCTTCAAGCAGCACACCGACTGGATCACCTATTCCTTCGACGTCAAGATGGACGGCAAGAACGCCTGCCGCCACACCGACAAGAAGTTCCACAACAAGAAGAACACGGTGAACCTGGCGGGCGGCATCGATCCTGCTGTTGCTCAAGCAGGTCTGCAAGCACTTCGAGATATTGTTTGCGAATGTGACAGGCTTCTAGATCAGGCGCAGGCAAACCGTGAAGAGAAAGCCAACTGTAGAAAACTTGGTGAGCAAAAGCATGATTGTTGTAATGATGGCATAAAGCTACATAATAAGCAGGGTAAGTCACCGAGACTTCAAACTGAAATGGGCTATAAAGAGAAAACTGGCGTTCCTGATCCCGCAGCTAGCCGCAAGTGGCCGCGGGGGACATCACCTGAACAATACTTTAGAGGCATTGCTGGTAGAATCTTCCCTGACGGCGCCATCTTGGATGATGCTGGAAACGTGGACCGCTTCGTTGAGTTCAAGTTTCAATGCCCTGCCAGCACGCCGACAAGGGAGGGCGCAGAGCCGTCCCAGGGAACGGCTAAACAAGGCTGGCCACCTGCGACGACCAAGAAGGAGGATCAACGCAGACGCACTCAGAAGCTTGGGCAAAAACAAAATCCGCCCGTTCCGAACGATCCAGAGCTTATCACAAATGAAAAATGCTAAGAGTGATGAGGTATAAACAAGGTGTTTGATCAGCTTGTATGTCGTGTTGTTGAGAGAGGCCTTGAGTATACAATCGTTCGCCCGGGGATATCTTTTTGCCTAATATACTCTACTCCAGCGGAGATGATTGCGCCGGCAGTAGCAGATATTCTAGAAGAATATATGGCATTCATTCCTCAAGGGGCTTTGCAGGCTTACTTGGCCGCAGATGGAACTTGGAAGCAAGCTAACAAAAGAGTCTTTGGCTCTACGCTAAGGAAACTGCGGTCTATAGAGTCCGGCAACTATGCAGAGTTTCATTTTGGCCAGGAGCCACTAGCGAATGTTGGAGACTTTGGCGCACATTTTAAAGGTGGGCCTTTGGCTGATGATTTTTTTCCAAACGAAAGCTGTACGCTCTATTTGGAGTTTCCGCTGTCCTATTCAGATCCGGGTTGTGCTGATCGGCTTGTCGAGTTCGTTAAAAATATAGCTCTTATGTGTAGGTTTGATTCGGGATATTGTGGCTATGCTTTTAAACATCTTCATATGACGTTTTGCTCAGAATCTTATGAGTTCATAGGAAGGTTGGCCATGCGTTATGCTGGCTTTGATATCTGCAACGATGTTATCGGACTGCACGCACGTGGAAAGATCTCCAATGTATCTTGGCTCAATTTATTCGGCGAACAGATTTCAAGGGAGCTCGGCGGGATTGATGAGATACGAAAAAATCTGGTAGAGTCGATGGTTGCCCAGAGTCTAAACGAAGGTGTGTTCGTTCGTGCGGCGGATGTGCCAATTGTTGGAGACGTGAACCGCGGCGCAGCTGATGTGAAGCCTTTGCAGCGCCTTGCAGAGCTGACAAAGGAAATACGGTTGAAGGTGGACAATATTGGTCCAAGAGAGCCGGAATTTGCAGAACGGTGGTTGAGTCGATTTGACGAATTGTAGCGTGTCTCCGGCGTAAATGCCATGAACAGGCCTTTTCTGGTAGACCTTGACATAACAGGACGGCAAGTTGAGCTAGAAGCCTGGGTTGAATTTAGCTCTGCCGTCGATGACGATGCCAAGGACGGTCTGGTTGAAGCGATGTCGACCTTTGCCAAGCTGGGAGCTGCGGGAGCCTTGTCGGGCGCAGGCCTCGATCCAGGTCAGGCAGGCGCGATACTAGCTCGAAGAGGATTCGCACGGCGGGAAGGGCACTGCACTTTCCAGGATGTTAGAATTGCACCGGCAAGCATCTGCGTGTTGTTGAACATGCTTCACTGGGTGCATCTTGAAGTGAAGCCTGTAAGCAAGGTTCGGATATCATGGCTAGCTATAGGACAACTTGCCGATCCTTTAGCAGTACAGTTCCCTGAACAATGGCCTCGACCTTCGTTTCGCTTGAGTATCGGCGATCTCCTCGGCGACATTGATGTTAATATCGAGTTTGATAAACCACAATCGCAGGAAGCCGCTGACAGTGTTGTTAAGGCTATGTCGATTTGGTTGCTTTCATCTCATCGTGGCGCTTACGCGGACAATGACTTCGATCCGTCAAAGAGTGCGATCTATTTAGGGCCGGATGTGATGGAGGTTTCCCCCGATAGGATCATCTGGTTTGTCGAGGTGATGCGTTGCAACGAAAGTGCGCTTTACGGATTGATAAATCTATTGGAATGGGTGCATCAAAAGATCGCTCCTATCCGCTATGTTGAGATCGGCCCTTGAAGGCCCAGAAGTACTGGATGACTTGGTGTTCCAATTTCTTTATATTAGACCGATTAGATGAAGGCTAATGCGAGGATCGGAATTGCCTCGTGGGCTGGGTTTCTGTTTTCTCACTGTTTCTATGCGCCGAGTCCTAGGTGCACTTCAGTTTCGGCACAGCCTTCAAGTCTTCCTGGCTTCGGGCGGTAGATCATAGAGGAGACAATGGTAAGGATCATCAACCTCGGCGCGGCGCAGATGGGGCCGATCGCGCGGGACGAGGGCCGGGCGCAGGTGGTGGAGCGGCTGATCGCCCATCTGCGGGAGGCGAAGCGGCGGGGCTGCGACCTGGTGGTCTTTCCGGAGCTGACGCTCACGACCTTCTTCCCGCGCTGGTGGCTGGAGGACGAGGCCGAGCTCGAGGCCTTCTACGAGACCGAGATGCCGGGGCCGCAGACCCGGCCGCTGTTCGACGAGGCGCGGCGCCTGGGCCTCGGATTCTGTCTGGGCTACGCCGAGCTGATCCCGGGCGACGAGACCCGGCGCAAGTGCCGCTTCAACACCGCGGTCCTGGTCGGCGCGGAGGGCGAGATCCTCGGCAAGTACCGCAAGATCCACCTGCCCGGCCATGCCGAGCACGAGCCGCAGCGCGCCTTCCAGCACCTGGAGAAGCGCTACTTCGAGCCCGGCGACCTGGGCTTCCGGGTGTTCCGCGGCTTCGGCGGCCTGATCGGGATGTGCATCTGCAACGACCGGCGCTGGCCCGAGACCTACCGGGTCATGGGCCTGCAGGGGGTGGAGATGGTGCTGCTGGGCTACAACACGCCGAGCCGGCACCCCCTGACCCCCGACCACGACGCGCCGTCGTGGCACCACAACACCCTGTCGATGCAGGCCGGCGCCTACCAGAACGGGACCTGGGTGGTCGGCGTCGCCAAGGGCGGGATCGAGGAGGGCGTCCACCACATCGCCGGCAGCCAGATCATCGCGCCCAGCGGCGAGACCGTGGCCCAGGCGGCGACGGAGGGCGACGAGCTGATCACCGCCGCCTGCGACCTGGACCTCGGCCGCTCCTACAAGGCCCACATCTTCGACTTCGCCCGCCACCGCGAGCCCCGGCACTACGCCCTGATCACGGCGCTCAAGGGCGCGGTCACGCCCGAGGAGGGCGCGCGGATCGAGGCCGCCGCCCAGGCGGCGCGGGAGGCGGCGGAGTAGGGCGAGACCCCGCGAAGGGTCAGGCGGAAGAGCACTCCAGGCAGTGGAAGACGGCGATCCAGAAGCGATAGTCGTCGTCCCGGCCGTCGGCCTTGGCGCCCAAGCTGCACTGCATGACGGCCAGACCCGCGTTCTCTCCGTAGATCCGCGCGGCTTCCGTCGCCGCCCTTTCCGGCGTCGAGATATCCCAGAAGCTTTTCCAGTTGCCTGATGGCGAGAGCATGAGAAGCCCCCCAACCGTGAATTGAAGGATAGCAAAAGAGCCCAATGGTTCAATATTCATTCCAATGAAAACAATCCTAATTCCATCTAAGCTGCCGGCCGATTCGGGGGATTTCTCAATGACTCCAGGACAGTGCAGGGCGGCGCGCAGCTGGCTGAAATGGTCGACTCGGAAGACCGCGAAGGAATCCGGCGTGGCCCGGGCGACCCTGGTCCGCTTCGAGAACGGTCGGGACGTCATGCACAGTTCGGTGACGCGGCTCAGGAAAACCTTCGAAGCCGCCGGCGTCGAGTTCAGCGGCAACTTCACCGTCACCTACCGGCCGAACCGAAAGGCCGAAGCCACGTCGTCCGCCCTGCTGGAGCCTCCGCCGCCATCACCCAAGCGGCCGTCCAAGGCGACGAGATGATCGCCGCCGCACAGGCGGCGACGGTGCCGGCACAACAAGGGCTCCCCGAAAGGGGTCAGGGTAAAAAGGGGGGCGGGTAAAAAGGGGTCAGGGTAAAAAGGGGTCAGAGTCATTTTTTCGCCGCACTATTGAGCCGATGGAGCTCGACGGTCCACTTCGAAAAAATGACTCTGACCCCTTTTTACCCGCCCCCCTTTTTACCCTGACCCCTTTCGGGGAGCCCGGAGCCACTCCGAGTGCCGCTTCCTTGACCCTCGATCAGAAATTTGATCGAATGATCAAAAATAAGCGCGCCGGTTGCCTGAGCGCCGCCGCGAGGTCGTATAGGGAGAGTCAGATGGGCAGCAGCGCCAAGGCGCCGGGCATTGCCGCTGGACGTCTGCCGGCCGAGGAGATCGCCGCCAACTTCGCCGATCTGCATTCGCCCTTGGCCCAACACCAGGCCTTCGTCGAGGCCGACCGCTGCTACTTCTGCCACGACGCGCCCTGCATCACGGCCTGCCCGACCGCCATCGACATCCCGATGTTCATCCGGCAGATCGCGACCGGGAACACCCGGGCCGCGGCCGAGACCATCCTCGCGCAGAACATCATGGGCGGCATGTGCGCCCGGGTCTGCCCGACCGAGACCCTCTGTGAGGAAGCCTGCGTGCGCATGGAGGCCGAGGGCAAGCCGGTCAAGATCGGCCTGCTGCAGCGCTACGCCACCGACGCCCTCTTCGCCGACGGCAAGCAGGTCTTCGCGCGCGGCCCCGAGACCGGCAGGCGGGTCGCCGTGGTCGGCGCCGGGCCGGCGGGCCTGGCCTGCGCCCACGCCCTGGCCGTGCGGGGCCATGAGGTCGCGGTCTTCGAAGCGAAGGACAAGCCGGGTGGGCTCAACGAGTACGGCATCGCCGCCTACAAGACGGTCGAAGACTTCGCCCAGCGTGAGGTCGACTACATCCTGGCGGTCGGCGGGATCACCGTTCACTATGGCAGGCGCCTGGGCGCCGAGGTGACCCTGGCCCGGCTGCGCGACGACTTCGACGCGGTCTTTCTCGGCCTCGGCCTGGGCGGGGTCAACGCCCTGGGCCTGGCGGAGGAAGAGCTGGACGGGGTCGAAGACGCGGTCGCCTACATCGCCCGGCTGCGCCAGGCCGAGGACAAGAGCACGCTGCCGGTCGGGCGCCGGGTGGTGGTGATCGGCGGCGGCATGACCGCCATCGACGTCGCGGTGCAGAGCAAGCGCCTGGGCGCCGAGGAGGTGACCATCGTCTACCGCCGCGGCAAGGGCCAGATGAAGGCCAGCGGCTACGAGCAGGAGCTGGCCCAGATCAGCGGCGTCGCCATCCGGCACTGGGCCCGGCCCAGGCGGCTGCTGGGCGAGGGCGGCAAGGTCCGGGGCGTCGAGTTCGCCCGCACCCAGGTCGGCGCCGACGGCCGCCCGGAGCCGACCGGCGAGACCTTCACCCTGGCCGCCGACATGGTCTTCAAGGCGATCGGCCAGGCCTTCGAGCCGCAGGCCCTGGCGGCCGGCGGCGAGCGCCTGGAGCTGGCCGGGGGCCGGATCCGGGTCGACGCAGGGCGCCGGACGAGCCTCGCCGACGTCTGGGCCGGCGGCGACTGCATCGCAGGTGGCCAGGACCTGACCGTGGCCGCGGTGGAGGACGGCAAGGTGGCGGCCGAAGCGATCGACCGCTTCCTGCGCAACGAGGGCTGAAGGGCGGCGCGGCACGCCGCCGGGCCCGGGAGGACGACATGGCCGACATCCGCAACGACTTCCTCGGGATCAGGTCGCCCAACCCCTTCTGGCTGGCCTCGGCGCCGCCGACCGACAAGGCCTACAACGTGGTGCGCGCCTTCAAGGCCGGCTGGGGCGGCGCGGTCTGGAAGACCCTGGGCGAGGACCCGCCGATCGTGAACGTCAACGGGCCGCGCTACGGCGCGATCCACGGCCCGGACCGGCAGCTCCTCGGCTTCAACAACGTCGAGCTGATCACCGACCGGCCGCTGGAGGTCAACCTGCGCGAGATCAAGGAGGTCAAGCGCGCCTGGCCGGACCGGGCCATGGTGGTCTCCCTGATGGTGCCCTGCGAGGAGGGCGCCTGGCGTAAGATCCTGCCCCTGGTCGAGGACACCGGGGCCGACGGGGTCGAGCTCAACTTCGGCTGCCCGCACGGCATGTCGGAGCGCGGCATGGGCTCGGCGGTCGGCCAGGTGCCGGACTACGTCGAGATGGTGGCCCGCTGGTGCAAGCGGCACACCCGCATGCCGGTGATCGTCAAGCTGACCCCGAACATCACCGACGTCCGCTTCCCGGCCCGGGCCGCGCAGAAGGGCGGCGCCGACGCGGTCTCGCTGATCAACACCATCTCCTCCATCGTCGGGGTCGACCTCGACCGCATGGCGCCGGAGCCGGCGACCGACGGCAAGGGCACCCACGGCGGCTACTGCGGGCCGGCGGTCAAGCCGGTGGCGCTCAACATGGTCGCCGAGATCGCCCGCGATCCCGAGACGCGGGGGCTGCCGATCTCCGGGATCGGCGGCATCACCACCTGGCGCGACGGAGTCGAGTTCATGGCGCTGGGCGCCGGCAACGTGCAGGTCTGCACGGCGGCCATGACCTACGGCTTCCGGATCATCGACGACCTGACCGCCGGCCTGAGGAACTGGATGGACGAGAAGGGCTACGCGACCCTCGACGACTTCGTCGGCCGGGCCGTGCCCAACGTCACCGACTGGCAGTACCTCAACCTCAACTACGTGGTGAAGGCGCGGATCGACCAGGACCTCTGCATCAAGTGCGGCCGCTGCCACATCGCCTGCGAGGACACCTCGCACCAGGCGATCACCTCGATGGTGAACGGCAGGCGCCACTTCGAGGTCATCGACGAGGAGTGCGTCGGCTGCAACCTCTGCGTCACGGTCTGTCCGGTCGAGGACTGCATCACCATGGAACAGCTCACCGAAGGGGTCGACCCCCGGACCGGCCGGCCGATCGTCGCCGAATACGGCAATTGGACCACGCACGAGAACAATCCCATGCGGGTGATGGAGCCGGCGGAGTAGGCCGGCCGCGCGCCGGCCTACGGCGCGCCGCGACCGACTTCGACGGCGTCGGGCGGGGTCTTCCTCGGCATCGCCGACCTTCCGGTCTTCAACACCGCCGTCACCTTCACCATCGCCAATCCGCGCCCACGCCTTCGAACGCGCCTGCGCCAAGGCCGGCGATCGATCCTCGCCCGACCAAGCCCGACCATCCCTGGACCAATGGCCCTGGACCAATGGCCCTGGACCAGTGGCCAGGCCGAACGCATGAACCCTACGATCAAGGAGGCCACCGTCCGCCGCTCCTACTACGACAGCCACGAACAGCTCCGCAGCCACTTGGCCGACTGCCTCGACGCCGACAACCTCGCCGAACGTCTCAAGACCCTCAAAGGCCTCACACCCTACGAACACATCCGCAAGCTCTGGACCGAACAGCCGCAACCTCACCATTCAGGTAGGGGATGTATAAACCCGATCCACCACATCCCGGGACCAAACATCTAGGGCCTTTTGCTGGAGAGTTCGACCGAGCGGTCCGCGGCTGGCGGGCGCGCTTCGCGCGGTCTGGGCAGGTCGTAGAGCTCGCTCGTCGAACCGGTCCCTCCACGGACGATCGTGCCGACGACGGATCCGCCCTGTGCCCAAGCCATCAGCCGGTCGGGGAAATTCCCGTTGAGAATGGTGCAGTCCATCCTTCTGGCTTCCAAGAAGGCGGCCGCGCAGGAATCGATCACGGTGTGGCCCATCGCCGAGAGCCGGTCTGCTGGAACCTGTCGGACCAGGTGCGACCTTGAGCCGATCTTCCCGCCCGCAAAGACTCCGTCGACATCGGTCAATACCACCAGGCGCCGGGCTGCGACCAACCAGGCAAGCCAGGCGGCGACCGCGTCCGAAGTGACGTCGAGGGTTTTCTCGATCGGATCCAGATCGAACAGCAGGCGCGACGGCAGGAGCACGGCCGCCCTGCCGCGATCCACGGCGGATCTGCAGGAAGCCAGGGTCTTGCAGGCGACCAGGCTGTCGGAAAAGCTGGGGTCGGCCAACAGCAGCCCGGTCTGATCCTGGGCGAGAGCACCGGCGCGATGCGTGGTGTCCGCTGCCAGGGACTGCTCGCGGTCGATGGCTTGCACCACCTTGTTCGTTCGCCCGCCGCCCGGAATCACGATGATCCGCCGTCCCGAGTTGCGTATCAGGGCGATGGTGCTGATGAGGCGCTGACACAGCTCGAGGTCCCGGGTCAGGCTGCCGCCGAACTTGATCACGATGTCGATTTCGAAGCTCTTGAAGCCTCTGATGCCGCCCTCTGCCATGCTCTCCTCCTTTGCCTTTGTTCCCAGGCCTTCTTGGCCCGTAGCGCGGTCGGGTCCTTCAACTGTGGCAGGGCGCTCCGGGTCTGGGCGGCTTGCCTTTCGCGCAATCGCTTCGGACAGAGAAACTCGCTGGCGGTCGTGTCTCCGTTGCCGCTGGTCTCGCCATCATCTGTCGCCTGCGGCGTGGCGCGCGATACCGCGCGATAGGCAAGCCGCAGACGCGCCGTTGGCTTCCTCGTCGCCGCGGGTCGGACCTGCGCGGCCTATCAGGTAGAAAAGGGCAGAACTGATGCAGCCCGGCTCAGTTCGTTGCAGCGGATCTCATTCCGTAGGGATCCGCCGCGTAGGTCTCTTCCGGCGTCGCGGCGGAGATATAGATGCGGGCCAAAGCTTCCTTGACGAGATCGGCCATTCTCGCCTGCTTCTTCCCGAACTGGCGCTGCAGGCTGTCGATGGCTGCGGCAACGTTCCCCGCATGCAGCAGCGACACCAGCCCGGACAGCTCTTCCAGGATCATCTTGAGGTTGCCTCGGATCTCAAGGTCGATGACCCGGATGAAATGACTCTTGTTGTTGAAGTTGCTGATAATGGAGATCATTTCATCGTTTTCCGAAACCCCGGCGATCGTCTCGAAGAGATGCTCGATATAGGTGGCGTAGACGAGGCCTTGCTCCTTGCTGCTCGGCAGCACGCTCAGGGCGTCTTCGAAGCCCTGAATGCTGCGCAGCTTCGATGGATCTTGTGCGGCCAGCCTGAGGCTGTGGCTGAGGACAATGAGAGCCAGTTCGTGAAGGTCCCGGAGCTCTTTGACGTCGAGGTTCTTGGTGAAGAACCCGCGGTGCGGAACAGAAGCGATCAAGCCCTCGGCGTGCAGCCGGGAGAGTGCTTCTCTGACCGGTGTCACGCTGACGTTCAGTTGCTCGGAGAGCTCATTTATCTGCAAGTGCCCCCCGGGCCCGAAGCGGTAGTTGACGACGAGCTCCTTGATCCGGGCATACGCGAGCCCGACTTTGTTGCGGTCCAACTCATGGCGCTTCATGCAATCGCTCCTTGCTTGCCGAGACCTCAAGTCATCGAAGCGAGGGCGCCTCGGCCCGGACCTGCCGGAACCTGAAGGGCGACCGTTCCTTCGGGCAGGATGGCCTCCATGTTCCCTGTGATCGTGCCGGCTGTCATCGAAATGTAATCTTCGTTCAAAATCGACCAGATCGCATACTACCCAGGTGGATAGTCCTGGGCATATCAGCCGGTTGGAAGGCGAAAAACGCGGCCGGACTTCATCCTGTGAAGGGGGGCATGGCGACACAGGAGCGCCTGATATGCTCTTGTTGCCAGAGGGATTTGGGAGGTGTTGTCGACAGTCCGCTTTTAAGAAAACGTTACAAAACCTTGTCATACATCGCATTGCGCCGGTTTGTGATTTTGCTACCCTTTGTTGCAAGGTGCGGCGTCGTTGTCCGGTCTCGCATCCGGACGGCGGCGCAGGCGGACCTGTCGTTGAGACTTGTCCGCGGGCCGCGCGGGACCTGAGTCTCCTGCGAGACCGAGGCATCGGTGGTCAGGGCTTTTCCGGGACGGAAGACGGGCGCCGGTACCATGGGGCAAAGGGCGCGTGTATCCGGGTTGACCGCAACCGCGAAGGCTCGCGATCGCTTGTTGAGTCCGGTGCGGCAAGCGCTGAAGAGAAGGAGAGCCCGGCGCATGCGTATAGGCGAGTTCATCGAGCGCTCCAATCGTGCGACGTCGCAGGGCGAGTTGTTCGGCCTCTTGGAAAAGGCCGCGCTCGACGAAGGTTTCGACCGCTTGGCCTATGGCGTGCTTGAGATCAGCCAGACGCCGCCGCCCGCTGAAGGTCTTTCGCCGGCCGTGATGCTCAACTACCCGGTGGGCTGGGTAAAGCACTACTTCGAGCAGGGCTATCAGGATCATGACCCCGTGATCGAGTTTAGCCAGGTATCGCTCGCCGCCTACATTTGGGATGACCTCCCCCGGCGCTTCGGCCTGCGGCCGAAGCAACGTCGCGTAATGGCCGAGGCTCGGGAAGCCGGGCTGAAACACGGATTAAGCATACCGGTTCATGGACCTCGCGGCAGCGTGGCGATTTTGTCCTTTGCCTCTTCCGAGGACGACGTCGACCCCAGGGCTTTCGGCGGGCGATTTCAGCCACTCTGCGCGCAGTTCCATGTCGCCTGTTCGGAACTGGGCGCGGTCCTGCGACCGCAGGCGCAGCGGGTCGAGTTGACCAAACGGGAACGCGAATGCCTGTCCTGGGTAGCCCAGGGCAAATCCTCCTGGGATATCGGGCAGATCCTCGGTATTACGGAGTTTACGGTCAGCTATCATGTCAAGAAAGCGATGAGAAAACTCGGCTCCGGCAGTCGCATTGTCGCGGTGGTCAAGGCCATAAGGCTGGGCTTGATCCGGGCCTAAAGCCGCGCCAGGGCCGGCCTCTATGGTTTCTAAAGCGGGATGACGCGAAGCGGGGTCGGCTTCGCGTCATCCCGTTTTCTTTCAACAGTCACAAAGCCCCAGACTTCCCGAGACTCACAATGCCAGTCACCTTTCGCAACTACCCAGGTGGGCAGGCGCGCGGCGGCGCTAAATGGGCTTCAGTCTGCCTCGTCCAGTTGATCGGATATAGGTCGATGTCTGTGGTCTGCCTCGATTGGGAGACGGCACATACCCACGGGGAGGCTTGGATCTCCCATCACAGGCTTCGCCACCGCCTCTTCGTGGAGCGTCAGGGCTGGAATCTGCCGACCTACAACGGCCTGGAGTACGATCAATTCGACACCCCGGCGGCCAAGTATCTGCTCTGGCTCGACGAAAGCGGCACAGCCCGGGGCGTCACGCGGCTGCTACCGACGACCGAAGCCTACATGGTCAAAGAGGTCTGGCCGGATCTGGTCGATGACCTGCTTCCGGAGAGCGCCTCGATTTGGGAGGCGACCCGCTTCGGCTGCGATCGGGACTTGGAACCCGCCCTGCGGCGCCGGGTCATTGCCGAGATGATCTGCGCCTGCCAGGAGTTCGGGGTCAGTCACGATATCCGACGCTATTTGAGCGTCATGCCGGTGCGCATCTTCAGGCAGGTGATCATCGCGGCCGGTTGTCCGGTCGAGTTTCTGGGGCCAATCCGGAAGCTGGCGAGCCATCGCACGGCGGCGGCCTATGTTTCCGTCTCCGCCGACGTGCTTGCGACCGTACGGCGGCGTTTGGATGTCGGCGCGCCCGTCCTGATGGACAAGGCGCAGCTCGTAGCTTAGAGGTCGGTCATGCTTGACCCTGAGAAGACAGCGGCGAGACAGGAAGACGCTGCCGAAGACAGCACTTCGGGGATTTCCGCCGCGTTGCATTACCTCACGGCCGAGGCGGAGCGCCTGGGGCTGCAGGAACTGGCCGGCCTCATTCGGCAGGCGGCGACGCAGGCGTCCATCATCGAGTCCAGACACACAAGCTAGTGTGATGGTTGCAAAGTTCGGCACATTTCATGTGCCGGGCTTTGGAAGCTGAAGCACACGAGATTCAACGAGTTAGTGTCCATTTAACTCTGCAATCCGTTCTCGCGGATTTCAGAGTCTGGGCACTAAGGATATCGCAGGCTCGCCAGGTTGAGCCCGGCGAAAAGCTGCCGTCCTTCCTCCTCTTCTACGCGGGAAAGCACAGAGAAGCCGGCTTAAGCCCCCAACCCGGCTTCCGCGGAGATCCGGTCTCTCGACAGATCCTCGACTTTCTTCGCGCGCAAGGAATGACCGACCAATACCAAGGAGCGTTGCTCCGTGTTCAAACTCCTTGGTAAGTGGCTTGGGCCGAGAGCGCAGCTCGCCCGTAAAGGCGAGCCGAAGCGAAAAATCTGACATCGCTCAATAACATCAAGCAGCCGAGGCATCGGAGGAGCGCGTCTGCGAAACACGCGGGCGTGCGAATTGCCACATTATCTTTTGAATTGCGCGTGCATCTTCACGCACTGGTTGCGATCCGTCTGTCGCGCCATGACCCTTAAAGAGGATCAAATGCCATGCCCGCAGCACTGACTTATCCCGGCGTGTATATCGAGGAAATCCCGAGCGGCGTCCGCACCATTGCCGGTGTCGCAACGTCGATTGCCGCCTTCCTGGGACGGGCTGCCAAGGGGCGCGTCGATACGCCGGTCGTGATCAATAACTTCGGCGATTTCGAGCGGGCGTTCGGCGGGCTCGGCGTCGCCTATCCGATGAGCTATGCCGTTCGTGACTTCTTCGCGAACGGCGGTGCGCAGGCGGTCATCGTGCGCATCTATACCACGCCAGCGCAGGGCGGCGCGCGCACCGCGCAGATCGACGCCAACGGCCTGGCGGTCGAGGCGTCGAGCCCCGGCTCCTGGGCGAACGGGCTGCGCGTGCGCATCGATCACGACGTCCCGGCGCCCGCGAACCCGGGCGATCCGCATCCGCTGCCCTGGGTCGATGCCGACCCGAACGTGCAGGGATCGGATCTGTTCAACCTGACCGTCCGCGACACCCGGACCGGGGCTCAGGAGGTCTTCCTGAACCTGACCGCGGTCGACAGCCAGCGCCGCGTCGACCGCGTGCTGGCAAGGGAAGCGGCGCTGCTGCGCGCAACCGGGACCGGACCGTTCACCTTCCCGACGGCGCATGACGACATCACCGATCCGACCCTCGTCTGGACCGAGGAGGCGTTTTCGAGCCCGGTGTCGACGGACGGCGAGGACAGTGCATTTCTGTCGATCTCGTCGGCGGGCGACTATACCGGCATCCGGGCGAACAAGGAGCGGCTCTATGCTCTGGAGGACGCCGATCTCTTCAACATCCTCTGTATCCCGCCGGACCAGCGCGGCGCCGACGTGCCGGCGGCCGCGCTGAGCGATGCACTGAACTACTGCGTCGAGCGCCGGGCGATGCTGATCGTCGATCCGCCGGTGGCCTGGACCAGCGCGGCGTCGGCCGCCGCCGGGCTGTCGTCGCTGAGCCTGACGGGCGTGCGGGCGCGCAACGCCGCGCTCTACTTCCCGCGCGTCGTCATGCCCGACCCGCTGCTCGAGGGGCAGCCGGACACCTTCGCGGCCTGCGGTATCATCGCCGGCATCTGGTCGCGGACCGATACCGCGCGCGGGGTCTGGAAGGCGCCGGCGGGGCTGGATGCCGCGCTCCGCGGTGTCCAGCGGCTGGCCGTGAAGCTGACCGACGACGAGAACGGCCAGCTCAACCCGCTGGGCATCAACGGCCTGAGGACCTTTCCGATCACCGGCCGTGTGGTCTGGGGCGCGCGCACGCTGCGCGGGGCCGACCAACTGGGCGACGAGTACAAGTACGTCCCGGTCCGCCGGCTGGCGCTGTTCATCGAGGAGAGCCTGTTCCGCGGCACGCAATGGGTGGTCTTCGAGCCCAATGACGAGCCGCTCTGGGCGCAGATCCGGCTGAACGTCGGCGCGTTCATGCGCAATCTGTTCCGGCAGGGGGCCTTCCAGGGCAGTTCGCCCCGCGACGCCTATTTCGTGAAGGTCGACAAGGAGACGACGACCCAGAACGACGTCAACCTCGGGATCGTGAACGTGGTCGTGGGCTTCGCGCCGCTCAAGCCCGCGGAGTTCGTGGTCATCAAGATCCAGCAGATGGCCGGTCAGATCGAAACCTGAGGCACCAGCTAGGCGAAGGATAGCGAAATGGCACAGTTTTCCGTGAACACCGAGCGGTTCGACCCGTACAAGAACTTCAAGTTCCGGGTGAAGTGGGACGGCCGCTACGTGGCGGGCGTCAGCAAGGTCAGCGCGCTGAGCCGCACCACCGAGGTGGTCGAGCACCGCGAGGGCGGCGATCCGTCCAGCGTGCGCAAGTCGCCCGGCCAGACCAAGTTCGAGGCGATCACGCTGGAGCGCGGCGTCACCCATGACACCGACTTCGAGAAGTGGGCGAACAAGGTCTGGAACCTCGGCTCGGGCCTGGGCGCCGAGGTGTCGCTGCGGGACTTCCGCAAGGATGTGATCATCGAGCTCTACAACGAAGCCGGCCAACTGGCGATCAGCTACTTCGTACAGCGGTGCTGGCCGTCCGAGTTCCAGGCGCTGCCGGAGCTCGACGCCAGCGCCAATGCCGTCGCGATCCAGACGCTGAAGCTGGAGAACGAAGGTTGGGAGCGCGACCCGGCCGTGACCGAGCCGACCGAAGAAAGCTTCACCGATCCTGAAGATTGATGCCGCAATGCAGACCCCGTCGCCACAAAAGATGCTCCGCGTCTGGGAGGAAGGGCAGAGCTGCCCGCCCTGGGCCCGCGCGCTGCTCCTGCTGGAGGCCGCCGCGCCCGGGACCGACCGGGCGGTGCTGACCCGCCTGCCGGTCGGCGAGCGCGACGCGCGGCTGGTCGAGCTGCGGGCCGGTCTGTTCGGCGAGACGCTGTCCAGCCTGGCCGAATGCCCGGCCTGCGGCGAGCGGCTGGAGCTGACGTTTTCGATCGCCGATCTCCGCCTGCCCGCGCCGACGGCGTCTGCGCCCTACCGGTTCCAGCGCGGCGCGGTCGCGGCGTGCTTCCGTCTGCCCGACAGCGCGGATTTCGAGGCGCTGCCCGTCGGGCCGCAGGCGCCGCGCGTGTTGCTGGAGGCCTGCGTTTCGGACGTGACGTGCGATGGCGCGCCCGCCGCTCTGGGCGATCTGACGGAAGCGGATATCGCGGCACTGGTCGCACAGATGGCCGAGACCGATCCGAGGGCGGATCTGAAAGCGGCAATGACGTGCCCGCATTGCCGTCATGCATGGTCGGCGCGCTTCGATATCGTCGGGTTCCTTTGGGAGGAGCTTGGCGCCTGGGTGCGCCGGCTTCTGGCCGAGGTGCATGTCCTGGCGCGTAGCTATGGCTGGCGCGAGGACGACGTGCTGGCCCTGAGCCCGTGGCGGCGGCGGTACTATATCGGGTTGGTGCGGTCGTGAGCGATTTTCTGACCTCGCTGGTTTCCCGCAGCCTGGGCATCCAGGCCGGACCTGGCGCGGGCGATTCGGACGTGCAGCCGCGGCCGGTCGCGATGTTCGAACCCGGCGGGCCCGGCGAAGCGGTGCCGGAGGAGACGGAGGCGGCGCCGGAGCGCTTGGCGCAAGAACCGCCGCCGCGACCGGCCGCATCACCGCCCGAGCCGGCGACGGCGGCGGAACCGCCGGCGGCCGCGGAACCTGCGCCGCCCTCCGTATCGCGCGAGGTGTCGCCGCTTGTGCCCGCACCGCCGATACCGGCCGACGAGCCGGAGAGGCGTGCCGCAGCCCCCTCGGCAGATCGGGATGCCGTGGCCCAAGCGCCGGCTCTCTCGCCTTTGGTCGTGCAGGTCCCCGCGCCCGGATCGCCGCCGCCCGGATCGCCGCCGCTGGGGCCGCCGCAGGACCGCGCCGCCGCGCCGCCGGCCCCGGAACGCTCCGATCGAATGGAGCGGCAAGAACCGTCGGCGAGAGCGCCTGGACCGGCGCCGGCGAAGCGGCGGACCCCACAGGCGCCCGAACGCCCGGCGGCGGGACCTGGAAGGGCCGATCCGCCGCTGGAACGGATCGTCCGGCAGATGGTCCTGGCACCACGTCCGGATCCCGCTCCGCCGCCGGACAACCCGAAACCGCTCGGCAGGCTCGGCGACGCCCCGGTGCCCTCCGCCCCCCGGGAGCCCGGCGCGAACGCGCCGGCCCGGGCGGTCGAGCCGCTGCGGCCAGTGCCCGTGGCGGATCGGCCCGAGCCGGCCCCGTCACCCGGGGCTGCCGGCCCCCGCATCCCGGCGCCCGCCGCGCGTACTTCGCGGCCCCGGCCCGGCGCGCCGGAACAGAGCCTTTCCCCGCTGCCCGAGCCGATCCATGTCCCCGATCCCGCGCCGGCAGAAACCGTCGTGCAGATCAAGATCGGGCGCATCGAGGTCCGGACCGGCGCCGGGACGCCAGCGGCCGCGCCGACCAGAACGCCCCGTCCGGAACCGGTGATGATGAGCCTCGACGACTACCTCTCGCGTCGGTCGCAGGAGGCATGAGCCATGAGTAACGCGCTGTCGATCGCCGCGGTGACGCTCACGCTCCGCAACCTTCTGAACGAGGTGGCGACCGCCGACTACAGCGCGCTGCCGGCAGATGCCCGGCCGTTGAACACGATCGACATCACCACGCTGCCGCCGGACCAGGTGCGCCCGGACGCCGCGCGCAATCGCGTCAATCTGTTCCTCTATCACACCGAGTACGCCGCCGCATGGCGCAACACCGATCTGCCCCGCCGCGGGCGCCCGGGCGAGGTCTTGCCGCCGGTCCTGCCGCTGAATCTGCACTACCTGGTGACGGTCTATGCCGAGAACGACAACGAGCTGGTCGGTCAGGTGCTGCTGGGCACTGCGATGCGCATCCTGCACGACCATCCGGTGCTGGGCCGCGACGAGATCCGGACGGCGCTGAGCCAAGCCGAGCTCGATCAGCAGGTCGAGCTGGTGCGGGTCACGCCGCTGCCGTTCTCGCCGGAAGACGTCTCCGGGATCTGGTCGGGCTTCCAGTCCGAATTCCGGCTCTCGGCCGGCTACAAGATCGGCGTCCTGCTGATCGAGAGCACGCGTGCGGCCCGCGCCGCACTGCCGGTCCTGCGCCGTGGAACGGCGGACCGGGGACCCGCCGTCGTCGCGGGCGCGGCGCCCGGCCTGGCGGCCGTTGCCGAGTTCTTCGACCCGGGCGCCCCGCCATCCGCGGCGAAGCCGGCGGCGGAGCTGGGGGACACGGTCGTGCTGAGCGGTTTCCATTTCGACGGCGCCGACATGACCGCGCGTCTGACCCATGGTCTGAGCGATAGGGTGCACACCCGTCCGCTTCTGCCCGAGCGCGACGACACCACCGTCCGCTTCGCGCTGCCGCCCGTCACCGACCCGAGCGTGGCGCGGGACTGGCCGGCCGGCTTCTACGCGGTCGAGCTTGTCGTCACGCGCCCCGACGCGCCGCCCTGGACGACCAACCGGCTGACCTTTGCCCTGGCGCCCAGCGTCAGCGCGCTGGCGCCGCCTGCCCAGACCGTCGACAGTCAGCCCTTTGCCCTGACCCTGACCGCGACGCCCCAGGTCCTTGCGGACCAGCGTGTCAGCGTCCTGCTGGGGGACCGCGAGTTCGCGCCGGACCCGGGCGGCATCGTCACGCCGCCCGATCCGGATGCGCCGAGCACGGTTACGGTCACCGTCGATGGCCTGGACGACGGCAGCCATGTCGCCAGGCTGCGCATCGACGGCATCGATAGCCTGCCGGTTGACGTGACGGCCGTTCCGCCGGCCTTCGATCCGGCTCAGACGCTGGTGATCACGCCATGACCCTGCCCGAGAAGAAGATCATCACCGATGCCGAGATGGTCCCGCCCGCCGAAAGCTGGCAGCAGTCGAACGACGCCTGGCTGTCGGCGGCCGTGGCGCATCTGCGGCTGAAGCTGACGGCGATGGCGGCCGGCCAGGCGCGGCCTGCCGAGGCGGGTCGCGGCGGCGCGCGATGGCCGGCTTTGCTCGGCGGGAGGGCGGATGCGCCGTCGGGCCTCGAGACGCCGAGCCAGAGCGAGATCGATGCGGCGCGGCACAAGCGCGAGGCGGCCAAGCAGGACATGGATCCCCCGCCGGCGCTGCACCTGCTGGGCGACCGCTTCGACCTGACGCCCTTCGAGCGTGACGTGCTCCTGCTCTGCGCGGCCATCGAGCTCGATACGCGCCTTGCGCGGCTTTGCGCCGCCGCGCAAGGCGACGCGGCGCGCGAGTACCCGACGTTCGCGCTGGCGCTGGCGCTGTTCGACGATCCGGCGTGGGACGTGATGTCGCCGAACCGGCCGTTGCGCTACTGGCGGCTGATCGAGATCTGCCAGCCGGGCGACCGGCCGCTGACGGCCAGTGCGCTGCGCGCCGACGAGCGGATCGTGAACTTCCTCAAGGGGCTTTCCTATCTGGACGGCCGGCTGTCGCCCATGCTGGTGCCCTTCGAGGCGGATCCCGGTGGCCGGCTGCCGCGGTCGCAGGAGGCCGCGGTCAGCCTGGCCGTGCGGCACCTGCGCGCGGCGGCGGACGGGACCGCGCCGCTGGTTCAGCTGCTGGGCACCAACCCGATCGGCCGGGAACTGGTGGCGCAGCGGGCGGCGCGGACGCTGAATCTGACGCTCTTCAAGATGCCCGCCTCGATGCTGCCCCGGCCCGCGGCCGAGCTGGAGACGCTCGCCCGACTCTGGCATCGGGAGAGCATCCTGATGCCGGTCGCACTCTACATCGACGCCCAGGACACGGGCGGGGGCGGCGAGGCGGCCGAGCCGCCGCTCGCGCGCTTCCTGTCGCGCTCGGGGGGTGTCTTCCTGATCGGCGCGCGTGAGGGGCGCGGCGATCTGGGGCCGATGGTCCAGGCGGTTCACGTGGCGCGGCCGACGGCTGCCGAGCAGGCGGTCGTCTGGTCGGCGACGCTGAGCGAGGCCGAGCCGGAGGTGGTCGCGAGGCTCTCCGGCCAGTTCGACCTCGACGCCCCGGCGATCCAGCGCATCGCGCGCGCGGCCGGGAACGGCGGGGCCGCGGGATCGGCGCTCTGGCAAGCCTGCATCGAGACGAGCGCGCTCAGCATGGACCGGCTGGCCGAGCGGATCCGGCCGGTCGCGCGCTGGGAGGACATCGTGCTGCCGCCCGACGAGACGGCGCTGCTGCGCCAGCTCGCCGCACAAGTATCGTGCCGGACGCAGGTCTATGACCAGTGGGGGTTCCGGGATCGGCTGAACCGCGGGCTCGGCATCAGTGCGCTCTTTGCCGGCGACAGCGGCACGGGCAAGACCATGGCGGCCGAGGTGATCGCCAATGCGCTCGATCTCAGGCTCTACCGGATCGATCTCTCGGCGGTGGTCTCGAAGTACATCGGCGAGACGGAGAAGAACCTGCGCCGGCTGTTCGACGCGGCCGAGGGGGGCGGTGCGATCCTGTTCTTCGACGAGGCGGACGCGCTGTTCGGCAAGCGCTCCGAGGTCCGCGACAGCCACGACCGCTATGCGAACATCGAGACGAGCTATCTGCTGCAGCGGGTCGAGAGCTTCCGCGGGCTGGCGATCCTCTCGACCAACATGCGCGGCGCGCTGGATGCCGCCTTCCTGCGCCGGCTGCGCTTCGTCATCAACTTCCCCTATCCCGGACCGGCGCAGCGGCGCGAGATCTGGATGCGGGCCTGGCCCGGGGGGGTGCCGCGCGCGGCGCTCGACTACGACCGGCTGGCGCGGCTGAACCTCTCGGGCGGCAATATCGCGACCGTCGCGCTGAACGCCGCCTTCATGGCCGCCGAGGCGGGCGGCCCGGTGACCATGCCGCTGGTCCTGGCCGCGGCCCGGGCCGAGTACGAGAAACTGGAGCGCCCGGTCAACGCGGCAGACTTCCGCTGGCGCGAACCGGAGCGGATGCAGGAGGCGAGCGCATGAGGGTCGAGGTGGAGAT
>JAKSBE010000580.1 GCA_022361275.1 Kiloniellales bacterium | reverse complement strand
GCGCACCCGAGCGGGCCGCACCGCATAGCCAGAGACGCCGACGATCCGATTCTCTTCACCCAGAAGATAGAGCGTTTCGACCGTCTCTTCGGTTAGGCAGACAATCCGCTCGGGTGGAAACGTCCTCATCTCAAGCGATGTCTGGCAGGACGGAGCCTGCCGGGCAAGGTCATTCGTCTTCGACCCCGAGCGGAAGGTGGTCCTGCCGATCGCGGGCGACAAGAGCGGACAGCGCGAGGTGCTTCCCGGGATCCGCAGGCATATTCGGCCTATCGCCAGAGCCGTCCTCACGATGACGCCCTACGGTGTTCACTGCATCCAGATACAGGTTACTGCTTTGTTATCATTGACAAAAAAAGCCGGGATCATCTAATCTTCTGATGGGCGAAGGACGGCATTAATTGCTGTATGAGGACGAAAACATGATTCGATCTCTTCCCGAACTCGGCTCAGGAGAAACAGGAAGCACCTCAGGCATATCCTCGCTCTTGGAGAAGAACCATGGCCCTTGGCACAGGAGCCCCGTGTTCTTCGAGGCTCTGTGCCCCCAAGGCCACGGCCGCCTTGTCAGAAAACTGATCAGCCCCTGCCTCTGGATTGCCGCCTGCAAGCGCGAGCAAGCCACGTTCCGGGCCTGCGGAACAAAGTTCCATTTGGACGAGGGACGGGGCGTTTTTCTTCACTTGGAGAGTCTGGGAAGCTGCGACCTGGAGATTTCCTCCGAGGACAACGCGCAGGTCATCGCCGCGACCATTGATCTTCGCCGCCTAGGGGGGCTTCGACCACATGGAGACTGTGGGTTTAACGGGCTGTGCCAGACTCTTTTGGAGCAAAGGCAGCACAAGCCGATCGAGTTCGCCGCTTCGGATAGAGTCCTGCGGGTCTTGGAGGACTGTCTGCGTTTTTCCGGCGACGACCCGGAGGCCCGGCTTTTCCGCGAAATCAAGTCTACCGAACTGCTCTTCCACCTTTGCCGGCGCCTCAGGGATCAACAGCGGACGAACGAGGTCGTATCACTGGGATTGCTATGCCGGGACATCAGCCGGCTGAACGAGGCACGCAGCATCCTTGACCATCGTCTCCAGGACGCCCCGACGCTCAGGGAGCTGGCCCGCATGGTCGGCACGAACGAGAAGAAGCTGAACAAAGGCTTCCGGCTTCTCTTTCAGACCACGGTGCACGGCTATCTGGCCAAGCAGCGCCTGAAGCGAGCGTATCATCTCATAAAGGACAGAAGGGAAAACATCTCCGTGGCCGCGTCGGAGGTCGGCTATACGCCGTCGCACCTGTCCTATGTCTTCCGCAAGGCCTATGGGATTTCCCCATCGGATCTGCGGAGCAACAAGCAAGCGAGGGGTGGTGATGGCCCCTCGAACGCCCGCGCCAGAGACCATTGAATCACAGCTTGCTTCAGGCTCGTCTTCCCGCCGTCCGGGCAGACGACGACCTGAACGAAACCCGCGGCCGGCGCGAGACCGCCAAAGGTGCCCGTCCCCCCTTCCTGCTCGGCGACACGACGGGGACGGCACGGCCAAGAGGCCCGAACAGCCGGCGATGAGGATCTGTGAGCAGACTCTCGCCTCTGTGCAGGTGCTCTTCGCCGACATCGGCGATTATCTCGGGGCCGAAGCCTCCGCCTTGCCCAGCGACCTGGATGAGACGCTCCCGCCGGCGGACTGGGCGAAGGCGGAGCGCTTCTATTTCCGGGACGACCGGGTTCGCGCCTTGCTCTCCCGCTATCTCCTCCGGCGAAAGCTGGGAGAATGCCTGAACCGCCCGCCCCGAAGTCTGCGCCTGGAAGCCGGGGCTCAGGGAAAGCCCCACCTGCCTGCGAGAGAGATCGAATTCAACCTCTCGCACTCCGGAAGCTTTGTCGCCTTGGCAATCTCCGAAGACGAAGTCGGAATCGACATCGAACGGCAGCGGGCCTTCGAGGATGCCGAGCAGCTTCTCGAGAACCATTTCACGGGGGATGAGATTCGCTGGTTCCGGCAGCAGCCGGACGCCGAACGCGCGGTGGCTTTCCTCATCCTCTGGACCCGCAAGGAAGCCCTTTACAAGGCGATGGGCAAAGGGCTTTCCCTGCCGTTGGACCACGTGTCCGCGCACCCGAACCTCGACTCCGCCGCAGGCTGGCAGATCCGCACGCTCCAGGCGCCGCCAGGCTACCTCTCGGCCCTGGCCTGGCGAAAAGGTAACTAAACCGGAGGCCCAAAAGGCCGCGGCGGCCCCGTACCAGGGATCGACCGCAAGCCCCGTCTGCCGGAGGCCTGCGGTAAACGGCTCTCAGCCGCGGGGGATGCACCCTGTCGAAATCGCGGCTTTTGATATCGATTCTTGCCCTCAAGTCTGGCCAAGAACCAAGGCGGCCAACCCAGATACTCATTCTTTTTCGTAAAAAAAAGAAACAAAATATTGATGTATAGAGATTTTTTTCTGGGAACAACAACAGAGGCCGACGATCCGCAAGACCCGAATTACAATCATGGCGATAGTGTTGTAACCAGCTCTCAATTGAAATTATGTAGGCGCAGGCTTAGATTCTCACCGGTGCGTTTAGCGAGGAACGCACCCTTTTCTGACCCTCGCGCTGTCAACCGCAAGTTGTGGAGAAAGCATCCGCCTGTACCGTTGCAGGCAGTCGCTCGCATGCCCCGGGGTAGGAAGCCCGAATTCCTACCTGACCCGGTCTTGCCGAGCGGCTCCACAGAACCCGCCAGTTGTTTGAGGAGTTTTGAACGTGATCGAAACAGCCCGCACCAAGGCCTGGAGCGTCCTGGCGCAGGCCTCCGAGAGGAGCCACGTCCTCTACGGCTGGCAGTCGCAACGCTTCGGCCCCTTGGGCCGTATCGACGGCGCCCGCGGCGTCGAACTCTTCGAAAGCGGCGGACGTGCCGTCCTGGATTTCTGCGCCGGACAGGTCAACGTGAACGTCGGCTACGGCCATCCCCACGTGCTGGCGGCCCTGCGCAAGCAGATGGAGTCCTTCTGCTACGTCGCGCCCAATCTGGCCTCGGAAAGTCGCGAGCGCTTGGCGGAAATGGTGGTCGAAGCGGCACCGGGTTCCGAGCTCTCCTGGGTGTTCTTCTCGAACAGCGGCTCGGAGGCGGTCGAGAACGCGATGAAGATCGCCTGGGCCTTCACGGGACGCCGCAAGCTCTATGCCGCCTGGACCAGTTATCACGGTGCCACGCCCGGCGCCTCCGCCATGTCCGGAGACCCGCGCCGGCTCTTCGTTGAGCCCGGCCTGCCCGGGATCCGTCATTTCCATGCGCCGACCGGGTGGCGCTGTCCTTTCGCGCCCGACGACCCCGAGGAGAGCGCCCGGCTCTGCCTCAGCACCTTCGAGGATCAGGCCCTCCGCGACGGGCCGGAGACGATCGCCGCCGTCTTTTTGGAGCCCATCGCCGGAACCAGCGGCCTCTACAAGTGGCCGGCCTCCTTCGTCCGCGGGCTCCGGGCCTTCTGCGACAAGCACGGCATTCTTCTGGTGTTCGACGAGACCATGAGCGGCTGGGGCCGCAGCGGAACCTGGTTCGCCTGCGAGCACTACGATGTTCTTCCCGACATCATGGTGACGGCGAAGGGCATCACCTCAGGCTATGTACCGCTCGGCGCGACCCTGATCACGGACCGAATTCGCGGCGCCTTCGTGTCGCGCCCCTTTGTCGCCGGCCTGACGACGGAAGGACATGCCCTGGCTTGCGCCGCCGGGATCGCCAACCTGGAAGTCTACCGCAACGAGGGCCTGATCGAGCACTCCCGCGAACTCGGCGTGCTCCTGAAAGAGCATCTGGCGCATCTCAAGGAGCGCCATGCCAGCGTCGGGGATGTCCGCTCGGAAGGCCTCTTCGGCTGTATCGAGTTGACGGCCGATCGCGAAGCCCGGAGCCCCCTTGCCGGCTTCCGCAATTCCGAGCGCGATGTCGCCGGACAGATCGTGCAGCGGCTTTGGGCCGCCGGGCTCTTCCTGATCGCAAAATGGGACTTCATCTTCATCGCGCCGCCATTGGTGATCGCGAGAGACGACCTGGAGCGTGGTCTGGAGATGATCGACCAGGTTCTCGACTTCACGGATGCCGTCATCCACTCCTGAGCAACGGTAGGTGATCCATGGCCCAAGGACAGTCTGGTCTTGAGCATATCTTGAAGCGCGCGCGCACGGCCCAGGCGGTTGCCGCCACCTGGTCACAGGAAAAGGTCGACGATCTCGTCGCCGCGGCCGGCTGGGCCGCCTGGCAAGAGGGCGGGACCATCGAGCTCGCCCGACAAGCCGCGGCGGAATCCGGCCTCGGTCGAGCGGAGGACATCGCCAAGCGCCATCGGAACCGGGTTCTAGGCCTGCTCGGGGATCTTCATCGCGTCCCAAGCTGCGGCCTGATCGAAACGGACGTCGGATCGGGACTGAAGAAGTTCGCGCAGCCCATCGGCGTGATCGCCATGACCATTCCGGCGACCGCACCGACCGCCGCGGTCGCCGGAAACGCGCTCACAATCCTGAAGACACGCAACGCCGCGGTCTTCTGCCCGAACCCTAGCGTCGCGGGGGTCGCCGACACTATGACCGAGATCCTGCGCAGGGCGCTCGCCGCCTACGGCGCCCCTGCAGACCTTCTGCAGTGCCTCTCGGACCCGAACCGTGAGATCATGAAGGAACTCATGGCTGCCAGCGATCTGGTCATCGCCACCGGCGGCCGTGGTGTCGTGGAGCGCGCGCGGGCAAGCGTGACACCCTGCTACACGGCCGGTGTCGGGAATTCGGTCATTCTGGTGGACGAAACGGCCGATATCGGGGCCGCGGCTGCAAGCATCCTGGCCGGCAAGTGCTTCGACAACGGGACGTCCTGCTCGGCCGAGAGCGTGCTCGTGATCCAGGAGGACGTCTGGCAGGCGATGATCGAAGCGCTGGTCGCGCAGGGCGGGTATCTCTGCACGGCCAAGGAAAGCGAGCGCCTGGCCGGAACCTTCTGGCCCCAGGGCGCCGAAGGTCCGCGGCGCCTGATCGGCAGAAGCGCCACCCAGATCGCGGCGGCGGCCGACATCTGTGCCGGCAGCAGCGCGAGAGCCTTGCTCGTCGCCCCCGAGGAGGCACCTGGGTCGAGCCTCTTCTCCGGCGAGAAGCTGGCCCCGATCCTGGCGCTCTGGCCCTATCAGGCGTTTGATGACGGCTTGGAGATCCTCCGCCGCCTGTTGGAGCACTGCGGCCGTGGGCACAGTTGCGGTATCTACAGCCGAGTCGACGGCCGTCCCGAAGTCCTGGCACAGACCCTGCCGGTGGCGCGGGTCATGTGCAATCACTCGACGGGTATCGGCAATTCCGGTGCGCCGAACAACGGCATGCCCTTCACCACGACTCTCTCCTGTGGCTCCTGGGGCGGTAGCATCACGACGGAGAATGTGACCTGGCGGCACCTGGTCAACGTGACTTGGCTTGCGCAGCCCATCGAAAGGCCCAGACAAAAGCTCGCCGACCTCTTTGGCCGACACTTCAGAGAGATCACAGCCGCCGAGTGATGCATCCCATTCATGTATGGGATGTACAAGCTCGACGTGATGCTTTACCGAGCCGACCGGAAAGAGGTCGTTGCGTTAAGGATTACAGGCTTTTGACGGTCTTGTACTCTCGGTCGAAATAGACCAGGGGGGAAAGAACGCCGCCGAGGAACCGTGTTTCGACAACGGTGCCGACAAAGATCCGATGGGTGGCGATGGTCTTGGATTCCGATAGCGCGCACACGAAGGCGGTATCGGCGCGGCACAAGACCGGCACTCCCGCGGCCTCGATCCACTCCGTCGCCCGAAAGCGCTCTTCCATCGTCCGCTTCGGCTGTCCTGCGAAAAGCTGCGCCGCGCCGCGTTCCAGGCATCCCAGAACACTCAGCGCAAAGGAACCGTTCTTCGCCAGAGCCCCGCAGATCTCGGCCGAGCGCTCGATGCAGACCAGCAGGGACGGCGGCTCGGCGGTGACGGGACAGGCCGAACTCACGGTCCGCCCGTAGCGGCCAGCCGGCCCGTCGGTCGCGACGATACTGACGGCGCCGACCAGCCTCGACATGGCTTCCTTGAACTCGTCGGGCGTCACGGCCCGCCGAAGGGCTGAAACGCCAGTGGCCTCACCCTGCAAGGGCGCCGCCCCTCCCCGCTCGCTCATCGCCTTTCAGACTCGGCTTGCTCCCTGACCGCCGCGGCGAACTTCGAACGCATGCGCAGGACGACCGCCACGATACCGAAACAAAGGCCGACTCCCAGGCCGTACCACCAACCCTTCGCGCCCATCTCGTCCGTCAGCAAGGTGGTGGAACTCAGGAGATAGCCGACCGGCAGGCTGATCCCCCAATGGATGCCGAAGGTGATCGCGAAGGGACCGGTCATGTCCCCCAGCCCGCGAAGCAGAAAGGAGGCCCCTATCACCACGGCGTCGATGGTCAGGATCGCGACGGCGATCATCACCAGTTCCACCGACAGGGCGACGACCTCCGGATCATCGGTGTACTGAAGCGCCATTTTTTCAGCGAAGAAGAAGAGAAGCAGCGCTGAGACGAGACTGACGACGACGATGAGAACGATCCCGAGCAGGATCCTGCGCAGCATCGCCTTGGCATCCTGCTGCCCCTTCGCCTGAGCCAGCAGGATGGTCCCGGCCATGCTGATGCCTACGGGAATCACGAGGGCCAGGGTCAGGGCGTTGATCGCGATCTGATGGGCGCTGGCGGCGGCGGCGCTTATGGTTGCAATACTGAGCGCAATCACCATCAAAACCGCGTAGTCGGACAGCATGTTCATCGCGACCGGCGTGCTGGAGACCAGGTATTCCCGCAGACCCGAGAGGCGCGGAAACGGCTTGGCCAGCACCTGCCGCCAGGCCTTGAGAAAAGGAGGCGGCCGGGTGCTCAGAAGGAGGATGATAAGGCTGATCAGAGTAAGATTGATGGCGGAGGCAACGCCGCAGCCCGGCGCGCCCATCGCCGGCAGGCCGAACTTGCCGTACATGAAGCCGTAGTTCAAAACCGCATTGCCGACGACGCTCAAGGCTGCCACCCAGGTGACGACCTTGGGCAGACCGAAGCCCTCCATCATGAAGCGCAGGCCGAAGAAAAGGCCCGCGCCGGGAAAGCCCAGCGCCACCCAGCGGATGTAGGCGACGGCGTCCGGAATGATGACCGGATCGACGGCGATGGCCTGGAACACCGGCTCGCTGGCGAACCAAATCAGCGCGCCCAGAGCCACGCCGCCGCCAAGCCCCACCAAGAGCCCCTGGGACAAGGTTTCGCCGACCTCCTTCTCCTGCTCCGCGCCGAGCAAATGGGCCGTTCTGGGAGAAAGCAGATACAGGAAGCCGGAGAGCACCACGCTCGCCGGAACCCAGAAGGCGACCCCGGCCGAGACGGCGGCGAGGGAAACGACGTCGAGCTGGCCGGCCATGAGGGAATCGACGACCGCGTTCACGATGAAGAGGAAGTAGGTCAGGGCCATCGGCGCCGCCATGCGCAAGAGCACGCCGGCGTCCGTCCGATAGGCGGCGAGTCCCTTGTCCCGGCCACCCCCAGAATCCCGCAGTGATGCTATAGCCATGTCTCAGGTCGTTCCCTATCGTCCGCTTTGTCTTTCATTGTCGTTCTCGAGGGCGCGAGTGATCGCGATCAGGCTCCCGCAGCCTTCGGATCTCTGGTCCTGCCCAGTTCGCGTTCGACGAAGGCGGCGAGCGCGCCGACGACATCGTCCCTTTGATCCGTCAGGTAGAAGTGGTCGCCGGGGAAGTAGTCGAGACGGCAGTCCGCCTGGGTCAGTTCGCCCCAGGCCAGGAGCCCCTCGCGGTTCGCGTCTTCGTCGGCTTCGCCGCAGAAGACCCGGATCGGGGCCCTTATCCTGGGGTGCGGCGCCGGATCGTAGGTCTCGATCAGGCGATAGTCGTTGCGGACCACGGGCAGGACCAGGTTCAAGAGTTCGCGATTCTCCAGAACCTCCTGAGGCGTTCCTCCCAGGCGTATCATCTCCGCGACGATGCCTTCGTCGGAGCGTCTGTGGATCCCCTGCGCTTTCACCCGATGCGGTGCGATGCGGCCGCTGCAGACCAGGGCCGCCGGCTGCAGCCCCCGCGCCTCCAAGGCTCGCGTCGCGGCGAAGATGATGGCCGAGCCCATGGAGTGGCCGAAGAGCACCAGGGGAAGATCGTCATGCGGCGTCAGGGCGGCGGCCAGGTCTCTGGCCAGCTCTTCCATGTCGTCGACCAGAGGCTCGCCGAAGCGGACCCCGTGGCCCGGCAGTTCCGCCGGCCAGAACTCGGCCGTGTCGGGCAGCTTTTCCTCCCAGGGCCGGAAGTAGGCCGCCGCGCCGCCGGCAAAGGCCAGGCAGACAAGCCGCCAGCGCGCCTCCGGCCGGGGCGGGGTGGGACGGGGAAACCAGGGAGAAGCGTTTTTCATCTGGCTGTCAATCCTTGGGCTCTGGTTTCGGAAGCAGGCCCTCCCTGGAGAGGAACGCGAGGGTACGCTCCAGGTCTGCCCGATCGGCGGACTTGAGGTCGATGCCGAGGGCCCGCAGGCGGCCGCGCGTCTGCGCGCCATCGATCTCGTAGTAGTTCTGATGATCGCTGCTGTCCTCGTTGAGCAGGGGCAGCAGGCCGCCCAGGCTGGCATCCTCCGGATGATCCGCCACCCAGGTACGAAGGCGTTCGTACCATTCGCCCGGCTCGAGCTGCTTAACCGCAAAGCCGAGTGCGTTCAGAGCCAGCCCCAGATCCGACCAGAGCAGCGAGCCTTTGCCGATGATGTGATTGACTCCCGGCTTGGCCGCCGGGTCGCGCGCCAAGGCCAGCATGGCGTCGACTCCGAGATCGACCGGCAAGAGGTCCAGCGGACGCCGGCTTTCGGGGAAACCGCCGGTGACCGCCATGGCCCGTGCGACCCGCCAGGTGATCTCCTGCGGATCGATGAGGCCCGACGTTCTGTCGCCGCAAAAGGGCGTGATGCGGTGAATCAGAACCGGCAGTCCGCGCTTGGCCGCGGCCTGCGCCAGGCTTTCCGAAACCCAGCGCGTCTTACGATAGTCCTGCTCCAGGCCCTCGAAGGAGAGCAGCTCACTGCTCTCGTCGAACTTGAGCCCTTGCCGGTCGGCTTGGCTGTGATCGACGATGCCGAAGCTGCCCGAGAGGTGGAGCGGCTTCAGGCGGCCGTGGACGGCAAGGCGAAGCATCTCCCGCGTACCGAGCACGTTTGCGGCCCGCAACCGGCCGTAGCGTTCGGCCATGTTGATGCGAATGCCGGCGTGGAAGAGGACGTCCGCGCGTTCCGCCAGTTCGTCCCAATCCCCTTGTGACAGGCCGAGCCGCGGCTGGTCCAGCGAGCCCGGCAAGATCTCGATGCGCTCGATCAGGTCCAGACGCCCGAAACCCTGTGCGGTCCATTCCTCGGCGATGATCCGCCGCGAGTCCGCGGCATCCTCGCCGGCGCCCAGGTAAATGACCTTGACGTCCGCCTCCTGAAGCAGGCGACGCAGGATCCGATGGGCGATCATGCCTCCGGGACCGGAGTGGAAGACCGTGGCCGCGCCGGCCGGCCAGAGCGGGATGGCCTCCGGATGCCGCAGGGCGATCGCATCGGCCAGCTTGACGTCGGAGGCGATGCGTTCCGCGGTCTGCCCGGCCTGCGCCTCGCCTTCGCCGGAGATGATGGCATCGACCTTGCCGGCCATCTCGGAAAACACGGGCGCGGAGAACGCGCTGTTCAGCGAGAACTTGATCCCGAAGCTCTTGCCGATGGAGAAGGCCAGTTGGGTCAGCAGCAGCGAGTTGCCGCCGATCTCGAAGAACTCGTCGTCGCGGCCGACCTGCGCCTTGTTCAGGACCTTGCACCACAACCCCGCCAGCTGCCGTTCCGTGGCGCCTTGCGGCGCCGCGAAGGGACCGCTGCGCTGCTCGACCTCTGGGAGGGGCAGTTTGTGCTTGATGATTTTCTGGGATGGGGACTTTGGCCAGTCGTGGAGGGTGATGAAGTGCTCTGGGATCTGGGCTGGGGTGAGGGTTCGCCTGAGGTGGTCTCTTGCGCGGGTTGCGAGGTC
>JAKSBE010000168.1 GCA_022361275.1 Kiloniellales bacterium | reverse complement strand
GGTTCAGACGCTCGGCACGGTCGTCTTCCAGGTCGAGGGACCAGATCGGGGTCGGGAAAAGGTCGTGCGCCTTGACCTGCTTGAACAAAGCCGGAACCTCCCAAGTACCAAGGATCGCTCCGGAGGTTTTATACCAAGGAGCGTTGATAGTGACCCATTTGATGGCGCGCGGCGGCCCGCCGGGCAGGCGCGGCCCGCAGCGCGATGCTTACGCATCGGGCCCAGGGGCGGTCGGGGGTCGCAACGCAGCCGGCGGGCCGCCGCGCGCCACCGCAGGCCGGGTTTGCTTGACCGCCCGCGGCGTTGCGCTCCGCTTACGGTACATGGCACCGCTGCGCGAAGCGCGCCTGACGGACGGGCAAGCAAACCCGGTCAAATGAGTCATGATCAACGCTCCTTGGTATGAGCCTTGGTCGCTGCCATTTCGCAAGGTCTGACAGCAAGGGAGGAGAGAAGTCATGAGCAAGAGCAAACACCCCAAGGACCGCAAGCCGAGCCTTGCCGAGCGCCGCCGGTTCCTTCTCTCCGCGGGCGCGGCCGCCGCGGGCGCCGGCTTCGTCGCCCACGAGCTCGCGGCGGGGCGACCGGCGCTGGCCGGCGAGACCGCGGCGCCCGGGACGGTCCAGATCGCCGCCGCCGAGACGCCGATCGGCCCCAAGTGGTGGCCCTCGAAATGGGGCGCCGAGGACCAGGTCGGCGCCTCCAACCACATCACGCCGGAGAAGGTGATGGCGGCGACCGCGCTGATCAAGACCGGCAAGATCTATTCCCTCGGCCAGGTCTACGAGCCGGAGATGCCGCTCTTCGGCAGCCGCGCCTTCGCGATCCGGATCCCCGGATCGCCCACGGGCGGCGTCTTCGGCAGCAACAAGATCATCTGGAACGACGAGTTCCTGGCCACCGAGATCGGACAGGTCGGGACCCAGTTCGACGGCCTGGGCCACATCGGCGTCCAGGTCGGCGAAGACGGCAACCAGAGCGAAAGGCGCTTCTACAATGGCTTCAGCGTATCGGACATGGTCGGCGCCTACGGCCTGCAGAAGCTGGGGATCGAGAACGTCAAGCCGATCTTTTCACGCGGCGTCCTGATCGACGTCAAGGGCCTGAAGGGACAGACCCTTGCCGCCGGCACCGAGATCTCGGTCTCCGACATGGAGGCCGCCCTGGACAAGCAGGGCCTCTCCGGCGCGGACGTCACGGCGGGCGACGTCGTGGTGATCCGGACCGGCTGGAGCGACCACTGGATCAAGGACAACGAGACCTACAACAGCGGCGCCCCGGGGATCGGGGTCGAGGCGGGCCTCTGGCTGGGCGAGAAAGACGTCGTGCTGGTCGGCTCGGACACCTGGCCGGTCGAGGTCGTGCCGAACCCGGACAGCGGCCTGGCCTTCCCGGTCCATCAGGAGCTGATCACAAGGCGCGGCATCTACCTGCACGAGAACCTGAACCTCGAGCAGCTGGCGGCCGACGAGCAGTGGCAGTTCGCCTACATCTTCGCGCCCGTGCCCATCAAGGGCGCGACCGGCTCGCCGGGCAACCCCATCGCGGTGGCCTGAGGCTTTCGACGAAGGAGGCCCTTCGCCCCCTGCGGCCCAGGGCCCCCCGACTTGATCGGGAAACCGGCCCGCGCGTTGGGGGTGAATCGCCGAAACCTGGTGAGTCGGAACTAGGATTGCGGCGCCAGACACTTGTTCAACGCGCCGGCCAGTCCGCGCAGCAGCTCGGCGTAGGCCTCGGGGCCTTCGGCGAGATCGGCGCCGACCGGGTCCAGAACTCCGGTCCGGGCAGCGGTGCCCTCGACCACCGTCGCCACCAGCGCCGGCTGGAACTGCGGCTCGGCGAAGACGCAGCGCGCCCCGGTCTCGGCGATCTTCTCACGCACCTCGCGCAGCCGCTTGGCGCCGGGGGCCCGGCCCTCGCTGACCGAGATCGAGCCCACCGCGGTCAGGCCGTAGTGCGCCTCGAAGTACTGATAGGCGTCATGGAAGACCACGAAGGGGGCATCCTTGACCGGGGCCAGGGCGGCCTTCAGCTCCTCGTCCAGGGAGTCGAGGCGGGCGAGCGCCGCCTTGCCGTTGGCACGATAGCGCCCGGCATTGGCGGGATCGGCTTCGCTCAGCGACTGCACGGCGGCCTCGACGATGACCTTCGCGTTGCCCGGATCGAGCCAGAGATGCAGGTCCTTGCCTTCAGCGTGCGCGTGAGCCTCGTGCCCGTGTTCATGATGGCCGTGTTCATCATGCCCATGTTCGGCATGCCCATGTTCGTCGTGCCCATGCTCATCGTGGCCGTGTTGGTCTCGGCTGGCCGCGTGATCATGATCGTGGTCGTGATCATGATCGTGGTCATGGTCGTGACCGTGGTGCCCCTCGCCATGCACATGCGCTTCCCAGGCCCCGCCTTCCCGGGTCTCGAGCAGACCGATCCCGGGTAGGGCCGCGACCTCCACAACCTTCGCCTCGCCGGAAAGCGCCGCCAGGGGCTCGATCAGGAAAGTCTCGAGGCCCTCGCCCACCCAGAAAACGAGCTGGGCCCGGTTCAAGGCCTTGGCGTCCGAGGGCCGCAGGCTGTAGCTGTGCGGCGAGGCGGCGCCCCTGACCAGAAGGGTCGGCTCGGCGACTCCCTCCATCACCGCGGCGACGAGGCTGTGGACCGGATTGATCGTGACCACGACCTCGGGCGGCGCCGCGGCCAGCGGGCGCACCGCGGCAGAAAGCAGCAGGACGGCCAGGACGAAGGGGCCCAGGACGAAGGGGCCAAGCGTTCCGAATCTCATCGCGGATCCTCCCTGGTACCGGACCGCCGAAGCCGGCAGCCTCGTCGAACGGTGCGGCCTCCGCCGCTTGCACGCGATTCAGATCGTTATAGTATATCATTACTGGATTCAATAGGCTTGTCGTGACCTTTGCATGCAGGCAGGACAAGAGCCATGGGAAAAGGAAACGATCATCGGATTCGTTTCGCCGATGACGGGCATGACCATCGGCGCTGCATCGCGGACGCCATGGAGACCGCAGACGCGCTCTGCGCCCGGCGCGGCGTCCGGCTGACCAAGCTGCGGCGCCGGGTGCTGGAACTGGTCTGGACCAGCCATGCCCCGATCGGCGCCTACGACGTCCTGCGCCGGCTGAGCCAGGAACATGACGGCGCGGCGCCGCCGACGGTGTATCGGGCGTTGGACTTCCTGCTGGAGCAGGGCCTGATCCACCGCATCGAGAGCCTCAGCGCCTTCGTCGGCTGCGCCGATCCGGCGGAGGCCCACGCCAGCCAGTTCCTGATCTGCCAGGACTGCGGCGGTGCCGCGGAGCTGCAGGACCCGGCGATCAACCGCGCCCTCGCCCGCTCCGCCGGCAGCCTAGGCTTCCTGGTCAAGGACAAGACCGTGGAACTGCGCGGCCTCTGCGCGCAGTGCCGGGAATCACGACCGCAGGGGTCCGGCGCATGACCGAGGCCCTGGCCAACGGGGCGCTGGCAGAGGACGAAGGGGCCCTGGTCACGGCGCGGGGGGTCGACGTCTCCTTCGCCCGCGGCAAGGTCCTGGTCGGCGTCGACCTTGCCGTCCAGCGGGGCGAGATCGTCACCCTGATCGGCCCCAACGGCTCCGGCAAGACGACCCTGGTGCGTGTGATCCTGGGCCTGCTGAAGCCGCAGAGCGGCAAGGTCCGCCGCCAGCCCGGACTTTCGATCGGCTACGTACCCCAGCGCCTGAGCGTCGATCCGGCCCTGCCGCTCACCGCCCGGCGCTTCCTATCGCTGCCCCGGCGGCAGCCGGAAGCGGCCCTGCGCCGGGTCCTGGAGGAGGTGGGGGCCGGCTACCTGATCGATCAGCCGATCCAGAGCCTCTCCGGCGGCGAGATGCAGCGCCTGCTTCTGGCCCGTGCCCTGCTGCGCGACCCCGACCTCCTGGTGCTCGACGAGCCGCTCCAAGGGGTCGACTTCACCGGCCAATTGGCGCTCTTCGAGTTGATCGGCGGCGTCCGCGACCAGCGCCGCTGCGGCGTTCTGATGGTCTCCCACGACCTGCACCTGGTCATGGCCGGGACCGACCGGGTGGTCTGCCTGAACCATCACATCTGCTGCACCGGCGCGCCCGAGGCGGTGAGCCGGCATCCGGAGTACCTCGCCCTCTTCGGCCCGCGGGCCGCCGAGGGGCTCGCGGTCTACACCCACGCCCACGATCACCACCACGACATCTCCGGCGCCGTGGTCGAGGATCGCAAGCCGGCCGAGGCGCCTGTCAAGAAGGTGGAGGCCTGATGCTGGACGACTTCCTGCTCCGCGCCTTCCTGGGCGGGGTCGGCGTCGCCCTGGTCGCCGGCCCGCTGGGCTGCTTCATCGTCTGGCGCCGGATGGCCTACTTCGGCGCCAGCCTCGCCCACTCCGCCCTGCTCGGCGTGGCCCTGGGCTTCCTGCTCGGTATCGACCTGACCCTGGGAATCGCGGCGGCGGCGATCCTGCTGGCGCTGCTGCTGGTCCTGATGGAACGGCAGCGCGCGCTGCCGAGCGATACCCTGCTGGGGATCCTCGCCCACGCCGGCCTGGCGCTCGGCCTGGTCGTGCTCAGCTTCTTCGAGACCCTGCGCCTGGATCTGATGGGCTATCTCTTCGGCGACATCCTGGCGGTCTCCCGCGGCGACCTGCTGTCGATCTACGGCGGCGGCGCCCTGGCGCTCGGGGTCCTGGCGGCGATCTGGCAGCCCCTGCTGATGGCGACCCTGCACGAGGAACTGGGCCGGGCCGAGGGCCTGCCGGTGTTTCAGCTCCGCCTGGCGCTGATGCTGACCATCGCCATCGTCATCGCCATCGCGATGAAGATCGTCGGCATCCTGCTGATCATCTCGATGCTGATCATCCCGGCGGCGACGGCGCGCTGCTTCGCCCGCACGCCGGAGCAAATGGCGGTCCTCGCCGCGCTCTCGGGCATCCTGTCGGTCGGCCTGGGGCTTTGGAGCTCGCTCGAGACCGATACGCCGGCCGGCCCCTCGATTGTCGTGGCGGCGACGACCGTCTTCGCGGTCGCCCTCGCCTTGTCGAGGCTGCTCAGGCGCAGCCCGGTCTGAGCCGCGTCAGGGCCGCTCGCCGCGGGCCAGGCGCTGGGTGATGTCGTCGATGCAGGGCAGGACCTGAGAGACGTCGTCGACCACGTAGTGGGCGCCCGCCTGCGCCAGGCGGCGATGGGCTTGGCTGCGCCTGGCGGCCTTCTCGGCCTCCGGAAGGTCCTGCCACTCCTCCAGGGTGAGCCCGACCTCGTTGCCGGAGACCGTGACGCCGATGCTCCACATGCCGGCGTTCAGGCCCTCCTCGATCCCGGGGACCGTGTCGTCGACCTTGACGCAGGCGTCGACGCAGTCGACTCCGAGCTCGATCGCGTTCTTGAGGCACATGAAGGGATAGGGCCGGCCGGCCGGGACGTCCGAGGCGGTCACGCAGGAGTCTGGCTCGAAGCCCTGGGCCTTGGTGTCGGCCAGGTTCACCGCCGCCATCTCGGCCGAATAGCCGGTGTTGGTGCCGATCTTGATGTCCTGCCGGCGCAGTTCGGCGACCAGCTCGAGCGTCCCCGGGATCAGCGCCGAATAGGTCGAGAGGCAGGCAATCTGCCTTGGCACGAAGTCCTCGTACATCGCGTCGACGTCGGCCTCGGAAGGGGGCCGGCCGTGCGCCTCCTCCCAGCGGCGGCGCACCGAGTCCATCTCGGTGATGGCGCGGATGTGGTCCTTCTTGGGCGCCCCCATGGGCGCCCGGGCCTCGGCCATGGAGATCGGCACCCGGCGGTCCTTGAAGACCTCGACGAAGACCACCGCCGGCGCGACGCAGCCGAAGTCGACGATGGTCCCGGCCCAATCGAAGATCACAGCCTGGACGGCGCCGCGGTAGCTGCGCCGATAGCCGAAGTCGAAGATCTGGCTCATGGCTAGCTTCCGGTCCGTCCGAGCGGCCGGTAGGGGCTGCAATCGACGACGCCCATCTCGGCCAGGGTGTCCTCGATCGCGGCCAGGGCACCGCGGATCTCCTCGCTGCCCAGCCGGCCGATGCAGCCGATGCGGAAGCTGGGCGCGACCGTCAGCTTGCCCGGATAGATCACGTAGCCGCGCCCGCGCAGAGCGTCGTAGAAAGTCTCGAAGTCGAAGCGCGGGTCGGCCGGCATCCGGAAGGTGACGATGATCGGCGCCTGGAGCGCGTCGGGCAACAGGGTCTCGAAGCCGAGCGCCCGCATGCCCTGGACCAGCAGCCTGCAGTTCTCCCGGTAGCGGGCCCCGCGCCCCTCGACGCCGCCCTCCGCCTCGAACTCCTTCAGGGCCTGATCTAAGGCCAGGATCACATGGGTCGGCGGGGTGAAGCGCCACTGGCCGTTGCTTTCCATGGCCTGCCACTGGTCGTGCAGGTCGAGGCTGAGCGCAGGCGAATTGCCCGCACTGGCCTCCAGGGCGCTCTGCCGGGCGATGCAGAAACCGAGACCCGGGGCGCCTTCGAGGCACTTGTTGCTGGACGCGACCAGGGCGTCGAAGGGGACCCTGCGGGCGTCCAGCGGCAGCGCGCCGAAGGCGCTCATGGCATCGATCAGAAGGCTGCGGCGGTGGCGCGCGGTCACCTCGGCGATGGCCTCGATGGGGTTGAGGATGCCCGAAGTCGTCTCGCAGTGCACCGCCGCCACGTGGGTGATCTCGCGATCCTCGGTCAGGGTGCGATCGAGCGCCACGGGATCGCTGGGCCGGTCCTCCGGCGTCTCCAGTATCCGCATGATCCGGCGATTGTACTTGCAGATCTTGGCCATGCGCAGGCCGTAGGCGCCGTTCATGACGACCAGCACCTTGCCGTCCTGGGGCACGAAGTTGCCGAGCATGGCCTCGACGGCAAAGGTCCCGCTGCCCTGCAAGGGCACGCAGACGTGGCTGTCCTGACCGCCGGCGATCGCCACCAGGCGCTCGCGGAGCCGCCGGTTGATCTCGATGAAGCCGTGATCGCGCGCGCCAAGGTCGTGGAGCATGGCCTCCTTGACCTTGGACGAGGTGGTCAACGGACCCGGGGTCAGCAACCAGGGGTCCCCGGTCGGCGAGACCGAGGCGGCGGGGGTCGGCATGGCCGCGCCTTTCTTGAAGGTAAGCACCTTGCGCCTTATAGCGACCTCCAGTAGCATCAGTCCAATCGATATAACCGATACCTAAAATCGACCAACTCTATGAATTTCCTGCAGTTGCGGGCCTTCCACGCGGTGGCCAGCGCGGGCAGCTTCACCCGTGCCGCCGAGCGCCTCCACGTCACGCAGCCGACCCTGTCCGGCCAAGTCAAGGACCTGGAGCAGAGCTTCGGAGTGAAGCTCTTCGAACGCCGCGGCCGCGGCGTGACGACCACCGAGCTCGGCAGCCGCCTGCTGGCGATCACCGGGCAGATCTTCGGCCTCGAGGCCGAGGCCGAACAGCTGCTGGCCGGCGCCCGGGCCCTGGCCCGGGGCCGGCTGCGGATCGGCGCCGACGCCCCCTTTCTGGTCCTGCCTCTGATGGCGACGCTGCAAAGGCGCTTTCCCGGGTTCGACCTGGCGGTCTCCTTCGGCAACTCCCAGGAGGTCCTGCGCAGCTTGATCGAGGGCCGCAACGACGTCGCGATTCTGCCCGACGTCGGCAAGGAGCCGCGGCTCCACACCCTGCCCTTCCTGCACGACCGCCTGGTGGCCTTCGTCGACCGGGGGCATGCCTGGACCCGGCGGCGCAGCATCCAGCTGCGCGATCTTGCCGGGGAGCGCCTGCTGCTGCGCGAGGTCGGCTCGACCACCCGGGCGACCTTCGAACGCGCCCTGAAGCGGGCCCGGGTGCGGCCGCGCGCGACCCTGGAGATCGGCAGCCGCGAGGCGGTCCGGGAGGCCGTGGCCGCAGGGCTCGGGGTCGGCGTGGTGGCCGCGAGCGAGTTCGGTCACGACGACCGCCTGCACAAGCTGGAGGTCCAGGGCGGCGTCCTCCAGACCACCGAGTACGCCGTCTGCCTGAAGGCCAAGCGGGAGGACCGGGCCGTGGCCGCCTTCTTCGAGGTGCTGGAGGACCCGATCGGGAGCTAGTGTGATGGTTTCAAAGTTCGGCACATTTCATGTGCCGAGATTTGGAAGCTGAATCACACGAGATTCAACGAGTTAGTGTCCCGATTCTGCAATTCGCTCTCGCGAATTTCAGAATCGGGACACTAGGACGTCATTCGGTCCTCCGGGGAAGCGGATGTCTGAGCAACTTCAGCTTCCTCGCTCAGGGCCGATTGGACAACCTATCGAAAGATCACACCTAGAGCGAGAGCCCGGGGTGGGGCAACGCGTACTCGGTGAGTTCCTTGGTGATGTAGTCGTAGGCCTCGTCGACCGAATCGGTGTCGAAGAAGAGATCCAGGTCGCTTGCGCTGATGGTCCCGAACTCGACCAGGGCATCGAAGTTGATCACCCGGCGCCAATAGTCCGGGCCGAAGAGCACGATGGGCATGCGCTTGCGGATCTTGCCGGTCTGGATCAGGGTCATCAGCTCGAAGAACTCGTCCAGGGTGCCGAAGCCGCCGGGAAAGACGACCACCGCCTTGGCCAGATAGGCGAACCAGAACTTCCGCATGAAGAAGTAGTGGAACTCGAAGGTCAGTTCCCGGGTCGCATGGGGGTTGCCGCTGGGCTCGTGCGGGATCGAGATGTTGAGGCCGACGTTGATGCCGCGGGCCTCCGAAGCACCTCGGTTCGAAGCCTCCATGATGCCCGGGCCGCCGCCGCTGCAGATCACGAAGCGGCGATCGTCGTCGTCCAGGTTCTTGGACCATTCGGTCAGGCGCTTGGCCAGCTCCCGCGCGGCGTCGTAGTAGCGGGCCATCTCGCGCCGCTTCTCGTCGACGCCCCCCTCGTTCTCGAGGCTCTCCGGCGAGGGGGCCCGCGCCGAGCCGAAGAACACGATGGTGTCATCGACCTTGTAGCGCTGGAAGCGCGCCGCCGGCTCCAGGTATTCGGCCAGGATCCGCAGCGGGCGGCCGTCCGGGCTGCTGAGGAACCGCTGGTTGCCGTAGGCCTTCTCGAGCTCGTTGGTCATGTCTGCACGTCTTAGGAATTGGGAAGGTCTCGGGGAGGCGGCCAAAGGATAGGCGGGAGGTCTTTCGCAATCCTTGATGCGGCGCCGGGTCCTGCGGGGCCGCAGGCCATAAAGTCAAAAGGGGAGGCCGCAACCGCCGCCTCCCCCCGTGTCCTTTCGGCCGCGTCCTTGCGGCCCTGTCCTTCCGGTCTCAAGGGTCCTTCCGGTCTCAAGGCCGCGCCGGCCCGCGCCCTTGCCGAAGGGCGGCGCTACTTCGCCGCCTCGGACTGGACCGTGCTTGGCTGCGTGCTGGCCGTCTGGGTCTGGGTCTGGGTATCGACCTGCACCGATTGCGAGGTCCCGTGACCGAAGGAGCAGCCTCCCTCGGCCAGGGCCGGTACCGCGCCGAAGGCGACCAGGGCAGCGGCGACGACGAGAACTCTCATGTCCAGCCTCCAAGGCAGTTGACCAAAGCGATCAGCCATTGAACCCGGGAAGCATCGCGCATCGCAAGTGCTTTCTTCGGTCGCGCTCTCGTGACAGCGCCCGGGCGGCCCCGGGGGGATGGCCTGGAGGGATGGCCTGGGGGGATGGCCTGGGGGATGGCTTCGGCGGGCGGCTCCGTAACACCTAGGAAGCCAGCGCCTGCCGAGGGTCGCAAACGGCGGGTGAAACGCCAACAGTACGGAGATCGATGCAATGAGAAGATCGGGGAAACTCGCCGGCGCGCTCTTCGCCGCATTCGCCGGGGCCCTTCTGCTCTCCGGCCCGGCCTTGGCCGATCGTGGCGATCACCGCGGCCACTACTATGACTACAAGGGTCAATATTACGATAAGGGCCAACGCTACGACAAGAAGCGCCATCACCATGACTACAAGTGGCAGAAGCACAAGCACCGGAAGTGGCACAAGGCCGAGCGGCGCTTCCGGAAAGCCGAACGACGCTTTCGGAAAGCCGAGCGGCGCTTCCGAAAAGCCGAGCGGCGCTGGCACCGGGCCCAGCACCGTTACGACAGACGGTACCGTAAGCACCACCGCTACTACGACAAGCGGAAGGTGGCGAAGAAGAAGGTGATCAAGCACCACTACCACTATCCCAACGGCCGGACCAAGGTGGTGCGAAAGGTGATCAAGCGCCGCCGCTACTAAGAGCGGGATTCAGATTTTAAGAGCGGGATGATTTGAAGCCGAGTTGACTTCAAATCATCCCGCTCAAGCTTCCTGCTATAAAGCTTCAGTCGATCGCAGTACCTCGGCTCCCCACACCTCGTATATACTCCCTCACCAGGCCGCCGGCCGTCGGCTCAGGAGGCCGGCTTCGCCTTTTCGATCGCGTCCTCGATCATCCGGCAGGCTTCTTCGGCTTCGCCCCAGCGTTTGATCTCGACCCACTTGTCCTTCTCCAGGTCCTTGTAGTGGTTGAAGAAGTGGGCGATCTGATCGCGCAGAATTTCGGGCAGGTTCCGGTAGGAGGTGACGTCGGTGTAGAAGGGGTGCAGGTCGTCGGCCGGCACCGCCAGAATCTTCTCGTCCAGGCCCTTTTCGTCCTCCATGACCAGCACACCGACCGGCCGGGCTCGGACCACGGCGCCGGGCACGACCGGTACCGGGCCTACCACGAGGACGTCCACGGGATCCCCGTCCTCCGACAGGGTGTGCGGCACGAAACCATAGTTGCAGGGATAGCGCATCGCGGTGTGAAGAAAGCGATCGACGAACATCGCGCCCGAGACCTTGTCGACCTCGTACTTCACCGGGTCGCCCCCAAGGGGCACCTCGACGATGACGTTGATGTCCCAGGGCGGATTCCGGCCTACGGGGATAAGGCTGATGTCCATTGTCGTGACCTAACACCAAGGAGCGCTGATGAGGGCCCATTCGATGGCGCACGGGGACACTGTGCCCATACCAGAGCGGGATGATCAAGCCACCTGCCGCGGTGGACGCGGCTGGGGCTCGCATCATCCCTGGCCGTTCTGGCGGTGGCCGTTCTGGCGGTGATGGTGGCTGCGGGTCAACCCGGCTGCAGCGCCGGCGCTTCCTCTTGTCGAGAGTAAACCAGTCTCAGACGTACCGCGCCCTCGCCCTGTCCCGACCCCTGCATCGCGAGCTCTCCCTGCTCGGTCACCATCTCCTGTCGTTGGCGCGCTTTCATCACCTCCTCGACCGAGCGAAGCCGCCGGTTCAAGTAGGGACTTACGAAAGCCGCACGATCGGAGTTTGGCTTATCCACAAGTTTTCCCCAAAAATATCCACAATATTTAGTAGGCCGACTGTAGAAAAACACCAACAGGTTGGGTTGTGCAAGTAGAAATCGACCAGGACCATGTGGCCTTTCTGTGTCGAGCCCGGAGGTTTGAGCGCTGTATTGGGAGCGATTGTCCAGCCCCCGGTCCAGCGTCGGGCAGGTCCACAAGGAGCCCAATCCCTTTCGGTCCAAAGAACAGGGCAAGCGCCGGCCACGCCTGACCGTTGCGCCACGACCGGCATTCGGCCACTCTGGCGTCCTGGAAACAACCGGAGCGGAGAGGTCGATTCTCATGCGTCGTCTCATCCTGGCTGCCGCGTTGACGTCCTCGGCCGCCGGTGCAGCAGCCGGCAGCGACGATCTGGGCGGCATCGTCTTCACAATCACCTCCTCGGTCCCCGGTACGACCTACTCGGCCGTCTGCACCTTGATCAACGATGGCGTCGAGACGGTCGAGAATCATGACGGCACGGCTCCGGCGACCCTGCGCTTCATGGCCGGTCGTGTGCGTTGCGAGCTGTCGTCCAAGGGTCCGCTCGACGTCCTTGCCGAGGGCCCGCGCGGCAACCGCACCCGCAGCTCGACCCCACCGGGCGGAAGGATCTCGATCTCGCTCTGACGGCTCGCAGGGGCCGAGTGCTGACCAGCTCCGCCCGTCGTCCTTCCAGCAGGCCTTTCGCGCTGGCGCCGACGGGCGTCGCACGACGGCTGTGGCCTTTCCGGTTGGCTTTGGAGCAAGCCGGAAAGAGCGCACCGATTACAGGCCGGCGAAGCGTCGAGGCAAAAAGTCCAGACCCGCCTTTCCCAAGTCCCGCTGTGACATTAGGTTGGCAAAGAACTGTCCGAACAAGGATTTAGACAGCATTCATACCCCAAATGAGGGAAAAGCCTATCCCTTATTCAAGGTATATATATAAAAACTTCCCAATGCAGACCAATTAAGCAACTCCACCTATTCGGGCATTAAGACGAATTAACTGCGAATGCCACGAAGATGTCTTGAAAAACCAGTCGATAGCAGGCAATGTTGTCCTCGTAAGAATGAGGTCGCGGCTCCTAGGCCTGGGGAAACACCCTGTGAGGAAACACACATCCAGGTAAACCAAGCTAGGCGGATAATCGATCCAGCTGTTCGAGGGAACGGAGACCTACTGCAAGCCCAAATCGAGACCACTTGATCGTGCCTTCAAGTTCACTGAGGGCACGGCTCTTGGTTCGGCTCCAACGGAAGTACAGAGGCAGCTCAGACGTCATGTCGGCTTTTCGCGACCTTGAGGATTCCGCGCAAGCGGTGTTGCTGAGACGGGATTCGATCGAGAGGCTTGGTGCCCGAAGGCTGGCGCAGCTGCTCCTTACCGAAGCAACCCGCAACGATCATCTGCTCGCCTCCCTGCAACGCATGATCAGCGAGAGTCCGGGCCGGACGGTGCCCGACGCGGGCGAGAACCGTCGCGACGAGCCGGTCATGGTCGGCAGCAGTCCGGAGATTTTGTCGGTTTTCAAGATGATCCGGAAATTCGCGGCGAGCGACGCGCCGGTGCTGATCAACGGCGAGAGCGGCACGGGCAAGGAACTGGTGGCGCTGGCGATTCACGAGCGCTCCAACTACGCCAACGGTCCCTTCAACCCGATCAACTGCGCCGGCATCCCGGCGAGCCTGATCGCCTCCGAACTGTTCGGTCACGAGAGGGGGTCCTTCACCGGCGCGCACGAGCGGAAGATCGGTCGCATCGAGTCGGCCGCCGGCGGCACCGTCTTCCTCGACGAGATTGGTGAGCTTCCGCTCGAGCTGCAGGCCAACCTGCTGCGTTTCCTGCAGGAGAAAACCATAGACCGGATCGGCGCGCAGCGGCCGATCAAGGTCGACGTCCGGGTGCTGGCCGCGACCAACAAGGACTTGGCGCAAGAGGTTCGCGCCGGCCGTTTCCGTGAGGACCTCTATTACCGCCTCAACGTGCTCTCCATCGTCTTGCCGCCCTTGCGCGACCGCGGCGGGGACATCGATCTGTTGTGCGCTTACGTCCTGCGCGAGCTCGCCGGCGAGATGAAGCAGCCCGGGCTGCGCTTGGACGACGCCGCAATGGATGCCGTCCGCCGCTACGCCTGGCCCGGCAACGTGCGTGAGCTGATCAGCCGGCTGCGCCGAGCCGCCGTCATGGCGGACCACGAAGAGATCGCCGTCGAGGATCTCGAACTTCCGACGACCGGCGACGACGGGCCCGCCGTTTCGGCGCAGACCCTTTGTCGCGCCCGGGCGGACAAGGACCCGATCGGGTTCCTGGAAGCCCAGGAAGGCGAGCCTCTCTCGCTCGAGGAAGCGCGCTGCCAGGTCGAGAGTCTACTCGTGGCACGAGCTCTGGAACGGAACGGTCGGAACATGACGGCGACGGCGCGCGAACTCGGGGTTTCGCGGGTCACGCTCTATCGGCTGATTGAACGGCACAGCCTGCGGTCGGTCCGCCTCGGCACTCCATCCGGGAGAGTCGAGCGCGACGATTCGACCTTGCCGGCAGGCTTGATGTGACGTCGTTCCATGGACCTGGATTCCTAGGAATCCATGAATATGGCATTTCTCTTGTCGTGAATAACGCGAACCGCCGCCGATCTTCGCCCACTTCAGATGGGCGACCGGCAGCGACTATCGAGCGGGGGCTGCAACAAATGCCAAAACAATTGATATCGCAGCGGCGCCGCGGTTGGCTGTCGACCGCATCGGCTGCCGCGCTCTGCGTGGCGCTCCTGCCCGGCGTGTCGCAAGCCGAGACCGGCGGCGCTCAGCCGGTCGGACAACTGGACATCATCCAGCAGGAACTGCAGCGGCTGCGCGACCGTCTCGAATCGCAGAAGCGCAAGATCGAGTTTCAGGAAAACCGCATCAAGACGCTGGAGAAGCAGGTCGAGGGAAACGCCGGCGCAGTCGGGCTGAACTACGACTACTATCCGGAATACTACAACTACCCGGACTACGCGCCCTCCCCCGCAGTCTATCGGGCGCCGACGCTGCCGGAGGATGCCCGGAGCGGCGTGCCGGCCCAGCAACCAGGGACCAGGCCAGGGCGGCAGTCCTCTCAGAACGGCGCGCCCGGCGGCACCGCCGGTGCCCCGGGGGGCCAGACCGCGCCCGACCCCGAGGTCGACTTTCCGGCGGTGGCCCGCGATCAATCCGCCCTGCTGCCGCCGGGCGCCTTGGTCGTCGAGCCGTCGATCCAGTACAGCCTGACCTCGCTGAACCGGGTCACCTTGGCGGGCTTTACCGTGATCCCGGCGATCACCGTGGGCAGCATCGACGTCCGCGAGGTGGACCGCGAGGTGATAGTGGCGGCGTCGACCTTCCGTCTGGGCATCACCGATTTCTTCGAGGCGGACGTCAAGGTCCCCTACGTCTATCGCAGGGACAGCACGACGACACGGCCGCTGAACACGGGGGCCAGCGAAGACGAGACGACGAACACCAGCGGCAACAACCTGGGCGACATCGAGTTGGGCGCCCACCTCCAGCTCTGGGACGGCAGCGACGGCCTGCCTTTCGTCATCTTCAACACCCGGGTTCTGGCGCCCACCGGCGAGGATCCCTTCGAAGTCAACCTCGACGAAAACGGCCTGGAGGAGGAGCTGCCGACCGGCAGCGGCTTCTGGGGCGTCGAGCCCAGCTTTACCTTCCTCTATCCCTCCGATCCGGTCGTCTTCTTCGGCACGCTCGGCTACCTCTTCAACATCGAGGACGACAAGAAGATCCAGGGCTCGGATCAGGAGACGAGCATCGACCCCGGCGACGCCTTTCGCATGAGCTTCGGCCTGGGCTTCGCGATCAACGAACGCGCCTCCTTCAGCCTCGGATACCAGCACGACGTCGTCTTCGAATCCGAGGTCGACGGCGAGGAAGTCGACGATTCCGATCTGAATGTCGGCAAGCTCCTGATCGGCGGTTCCTTCCGGGTCACCGACGACACCACGGTCAACCTCTCGGTGGGTGTCGGCGCCACAGAGGAGGCGCCCGATATCGACCTCCTGCTGCGCGTACCGATCCGCTTCAGCATCTTCTAGGGCAGCCCGCGTCCATTCGAACGCGGATAAGCCGCTCTAATACCAAGGCGCGTTGATACCGACCCATTTGATGGCGCGTGGCGGCGAGGAGCGTGGCTCGCGCCGCGAGCTGTCTGCGTGGATCAGACTTCACGCCTGGTTCGGATGGATCGATCCGAACCGGCCTTGGTCTCGGCTCGGACGGTGCCCGCCGGACCATATAGCCGCTGCGGGGCCAGTCTGCGGGAAGGCGGCTCGGCCGACGCCGCGAGAGAAGAAGGCACTTCGACGCCCGGACGCGCTCGCCGGCGCGGTCCTGAAGCATGCGTACCGCGCGGACCGAGCCAGTGCGCCGATCCTGATCCGGAGGGCTTTGAGGAGAGGAAAAACTGAGGGGGACAGCCCCCGCTCGCCCGATGGCGCGCGGAGGCGGTCCCCCCGTAGTCCCTGTCAGCGCGCGGTCCCGTCTAGCGGATCGACATGATGGTCGAGGCGCGCGCCGCGTCGCTGATCCGGCTGGCCTGGGCGGCCGCGGTGACGGCCGGCAGAACGTCGTTCAGATCCGCGGTCAGCGAGGTCGAGTGGTTGATGACCGACCCGCTGGAGTTGTTGAGCACGTGGTTCATGAACCCGGCGAGCTCGCTGGTCGGCTCGATGTCCACGTCGATGGCTCCGGCCTGGTCCACCGTCACCTTGTTGATGACGCCGGTGTTGCCGTCCAGCATCTTCGCCAGGTCGTTGTTATCCAAAGAGGTGACGGTCACCACCTCCTCAAAGCTTCCTTGGGCCGTCTCCGCGACGGTCCGGAACTCGACCGCGAAATTGACGACCATGCCGTTCGGCAGCAAGAGGCCGCCGCGCATGTCCGCCAGATCCGATTCCGGCACCGGCGACAGGTCCTCGAAGCCCTTGGGAAAGCTGATCGCACGGCTGAGCGCGTCCTGCCACTGCGTCGGCATGGCGTAGATGAGCACGCCGACGAAGAAACCGAGGCCCATCCGCCGAGCGATCGCTTGAACTGTCCACTCCCTAAACATAGTTCCTACCCGCTAGAAGAAGTTGGCGCCGGGCAGATTCAAGGCGAAGAAGCCGATGTCCTCGGCACCTCGACCTTCGCCGATCGGGGCCTTCTGCCTGATCTGCCAATCTTTCTCGGCATTGAAGAACGCCTGGGCCATCTCGGAGTCGTCCAGGATCACGAACGCAATGCCGTTCCAAACCGCCTCAAACTCTTCCCTAGGAACGATCCGGTTCCCCAATGCCGGATCAGCCACCAGGACCTTGTCCTCCGTCACCCCTTTCACGACGACGAAATGCTTGTAGCCACGCGTGTTGGTCAGCACGATGGCCGGAACGTCGGCCTCGACCAGCTTGTCGAGCGGAACGCGAAACCCGTTCGCCCGATAGCCGCGGCGGCCCAGATAGTTCATCATATCGAGCAGGGAGAATCCTTCGCTGTGGATCTTCTCCTGATCGCCCCGCTCGTACATGTCCTTGAAGACGACCTTTTCGGTGGTCGGCTGGTCATAGTGATAGGTCAGCAGCGTCGCGACGGCCGCCGAGCCGCAACTGAAGTCGTATTTCTGCCTGACGACCCGCGTATAGCGCTGGGCCTTGTAGCTGGTGACATCGACGTTGAAGAAACCGCCGCCGTTGAAGATCGGCAGCGGCGACTGGGCCTCCACCGTCTTTTCGCCGAGCAGCTGCCCGGCTAGGAGGAGGGTACCTAGCCCGACAGCCAAGCTCGAGAACCAACCGCTTGCTCGCATATCTACCGTTCCCTGACCTCTTCCCTCCGACGAGGGATGGTTTTCGATATGGTTTTCGATTCGGCGGCCCCGATCACCGGAACCGCCACGCGGCAAACGACGCGGTTATGGTCCGACCGGGCCGATAGACACGCTGAGCCCGGCGTTGATGACGTTGTTGTTGCCGTTGTTCTGGATGACGTTGAACATGCCGGCGGCGCCCTGGAAGGCGTTACCGCTGATGTCGTTGGTCATGCTCACGTCGTCGCCGATCTGGACGGTGCTGTTGGTCACCGTACCGTCAAAATCGGCCTCCGCACCCATCGCCCGCTGCGCGTCGAGCTCGGCCGGCGAGATCGCCGTCCAGGCTGCCGGGCCCTCTTCGAAGGCCGCCGCCGGACCGGCGGCGGCGCCGAGCGCAGCGGCAACGCAGAACACAAGAGAAAATCGGCCACGTCCGTTCATTTTTCTTGCTCCCCAGTGACAACTTCCACTCCAACCCTTGCCGCCCGCCCGCAGAGCTGCGGGAAAGAGGCACCGGTGGGCGGCGGGAAGCCGCCCACCGGCACGAGGCCTGATCAGAAGTTGGTCACCACGGTGACCGCGGAACCGATCGCGTTCCCGGAGCCGTTGTTCTGCTGCACCGTCACAACACCCGAGGTCCCGTTGAAGGAACCGTTGATGCTGTTGGTGAAGCTGCTCGGGGCTCCGACGAGCGTGACGTCGTTCCCGGACACGGTGCCGCTGAGGGTCGCCAAGGCAACCGCCGGCCCGAAGTTGCCGTTGTCATCGGCCGTGACCTGGGTGACAGCGCCCATCACGTTGTTGTGGCCGTTGTTCTGCTGAATCGTGGCCACGACATCCGCGTTGTTGAACGAAGCGTTCACTTCGTTGTTCAGGGTGCTGCTCGGACCGATCCGCGCGTCGCCGTTCGTGACCGACGCGAAACCGGTCGCACTGCTGGCGATCGGACCGGCCGCGGCATCAGGCGTGTCGATGTTGGCGACCACGCCGGTCGCGCTGCCGATCACGTTCTGGTTGCCGTTGTTCTCCTGCACCGTGACGATGCCGGCGGCACCATTGAAGGACCCATCGATGAAGTTGGTGGCATCGAGGTCTTCCGGCGACTGATTGGCGAGGTTGTACTCGGTGTCCTCGACCTTGCCGGACGTCGCCGACGTGGCTTCGTCGACATTGTCGATCCCGTCTTCGGCCATGTTGTGGGCCCGGACGGCCGTCGCAGCGAGCACGACGTTGTTGTCGCCGTTGTTCTGCTGCACCGTCACCACGCCCGCGAAGCCGCCGAAGGAGGCGGAAATCGCGTTCTTCCGGTCAAGGACGGCACCGCTGCCATCGATGTCGCTGGTCGCGTTGAACACCGTGCCATCGGTGGTCACAGTCTGCAGATCGACATCCTCACCCCCGCCGGAGGTCAGGTCGCTCTGGTCGACGACGACCGCGGTCGCAGCTGCCATGACGTTGGCGGTACCGCTGTTCTGCTGCACGGTGTGCACGCCCGAGGCGTTGCCGTAGGACCCGGTGATGAAGTTGCCCCGGGACGCCCGGTCGTCATCGGTCAGGAAGGCATCCGTGACCGAACCCGTCGCCTCTACAGTCTGCTCCGTATCGTTGGTCGAGTCTTGGTTGTCGCCGTCCCTCAGGAAGAGGTGAGCCGTGGCCGCCTGCATCGAGTTGGCGTCGCCGTTGTTCTGCTGCACCGTCACGGTACCGTCGGAGTTGCGGAACGACTGGTCGATCGTGTTGCTCCGCTCGTTGCCGTTGTCGTCCTCGAACTTCGGGATGTCGAACACTTTACCCGCGGCCTTGACGTTCTGGCTCACGTCGTCGGCGCCGTCGGACACCACCACGGCGGTGCCTGAGCCCATCGAGTTGGCATCGCCGTTGTTCTGCTGAACGGTGATGATGCCGTCGGCGTTGTTGAAGGACGGGTTGATCGTGTTGTTCCGCGTCCCCGGGAACGCCTCGGTGTGGACTCCCGCCACGTCACCGGCCACGTTGACAGTCTGGGTAACGTCGTCGACATCCCCGCTGTCCCTGACCCCGGCCGAGACAACGGCCGAGCCGGCGTTGATGGTGTTGCCACCGCCGTTGTTCTGCTGAACCGTGACGATGCCGTCGGCGCCATTGAAGGAGTCGGAGATGGCGTTGTCGCGGGTCGAGGCACCATTCAGATCGGTGGATTTGACGTCCGTGACGTCGTTGTTAGCGAGATCCACGGTCTGCTCGACGTTGTTAGACACATCGTCGCCGACCGTCGCGACGACCGTGCCCGCGTTCATGGTGTTGGCATCGCCGTTGTTCTGCTGAACCGTGTGGATGCCGTCGGCGTTGCGGAAGGAGTTGCTGATCGAGTTGTCCCGATCCGCCCCACCGCTGGTGCTCACCACGATATTGGTGACGTCGTTCTCGTCGACATCCAGTTGCTGCGTGACGTCGTCGAAGACATCGTTGCCGACCGTCGCCACGACCGAGGTCGCGTTGATCGAGTTGCCACCGCCGTTGTTCTGCTGGACGGTGCTGGTTCCGCTGGTCGGGTTGAAGGAGTCGGCGATCGAGTTGGACCGCGTCGACCCGAAATCGTGGATCTCGCTGTCCGAGATGCTGTTGTCCTCGGCCTCGACGCCGTTCTGGGTCAGGCTGTCGATATCGGCCCCCTCCACGAAGTCGTTCGCGAACACCGTCGTCGCCGCGTTCATGGAGTTGGCGTCGCCGTTGTTCTGCTGGACCGTGATCACGCCGGCGGTGTTGTTGAAGGAACCGCTGATGGCGTTGTCGCGGCTGGCGTCCGCCGACACGCTTGCCTTGGACGAGACCGCGTTGTCCTCGACGTCCACGTTGGTGCCTTGCGTGACGTCTTCGGCATCCTCCCCGATCAGCACCACCCCGGTGGACGCGTTCATGGTGTTCGCGTCACCGTTGTTCTGCTGGACCTGGATGATGCCCGCGGCACCGTTGAAGGAGCCGTTCTGGATCGCGTTGTTCCGGGTCGAGCCCTCGTCCGTCGTTTCGGGGAGATCGACGGTGTTGTCCTCGGCCTCGACCTGGTCCTGATTGACGTTGCCGACGTCGCCACCGACGCTGACCAAGCCGATCGAAGACTGCATGGCGTTGGCGCTGCCGTTGTTCTCCTGCACCGTCAGGCCGCCGGCATAGTTCCGGAACGAGGAATCGATGGTGTTCGCCCGTTCGGAGCCGCCGTCCGTGGTCACCACGTTGGCGCCGTCGTCGATGCGCGCATCGTTGGATTCGACGGTCTGATCGACATTCCCGGCGTCGTCACCGACGAAGGCGACGCCGTGGGCGGCGTTGATGGTGTTGCCGTCGCCGTTGTTCTGCTGAACGATCGTGACGCCCGTCGAGTTGTTGAAGGAGTCCAGGATGTCGTTGCTCCGGACCCCGCCATCGTCTGCGACGTTGACGTCGTCGAAGTCCGCCACGTCGCTGAAGGTCGCCGCGACATCCTGATCGATGTCGCCGGCATCTTCGCCGACACTCGCGACCACGCCCGAGGCCGCCGACATCTGGTTGGCGCTGCCGTTGTTCTGCTGCACCGTGATGACGCCGTCGGTGTTGTTGAAGGACGGATTGATCAGGTTCGTCCGAGCCCCCGCGCTCTCGTCGCTGGCATCGATGCCGTCGATGTCGTTGTCGATGGCACGCACGTCCTGGGTGATGTCCTCAGCGTCGCCGGTGACCGCGGCCACCGCGGTCGCCGCGGCAATGGCGTTGGAGTCGCCGTTGTTCTGCTGAACCGTCACCACGCCGTCGGCATTGTTGAAGGAGTCGGTGATCGAGTTGGACCGGTCCGACGACCCGAGTTGACGCACCGCGCTGCTGTCGGCGTCGGCGGTCGCGGAGACCT
>JAKSBE010000273.1 GCA_022361275.1 Kiloniellales bacterium | reverse complement strand
GCGGGCTGGGTCGGGGCCGCGGCGACGCCGACGGGGGCCGCCGTCTGGGGCAGCACGCTGCAGGAGTCGCCGTAGCCCGCATCCTCGATCTGGCCGCAGATGTCGTCGGCCGTGACCGGGCTGAACAGGGGACCCGCGACCACGTAGTAGACCGGCGCGCCGCCCTGGACCTGCTGCGCCCTGAGCGACACCTTGAGGCTGCCCAGAAGGGCGCCATAGGTCGCCTCCAGGCGCGTCTGCGCCTGGTCCGCCTGCTCGATGCCGAGCGCCGGCGAGAGCTGGATCATGTAGTGGCTGACCGCCGCGGCCCCGGCCCTGCCGCTTTGGGCCAGGCCGAAGGGGGCCGGAGCCTGCGGGCTGGGGAGGGTGGTGCCGGCCTCGTCGGGGCTGTCGAAGAGCCAGAGGTAGCCCAGCTTGTAGGTCAGGAAGACGACGCCGATCAAAAGACCGAGGATCACGGCGGATTCGATCATGACGCGCCAGACGAAGCGCTTGACGCCGGAATCCGGCGCGGATTGAATCGGCCGGTCCCGATAGCCGGCGAAGTCGAAGTCCTGACGGCGGCGATCCGATGGATGCGGCATGGGATAGGTGCTCTGGCGTCGAGAAAAGCCTCTCTTAAGCCGAGACATCAAGAGGGCACCTCCTCTCCGAAGAAGGCGCTAAGTCGGGCCATCCTCTTTATTTTTTCCCTCTTCAACGGCAGGTGTCGCCGCTGAGGTCGCGACCACGACCTGCAGTCCAAAGAGAGAATAAAGCCTATTGCACCGGTCGATGGCGTGACATCTTTGAGCCTTTCATGGGCCATAAAACCGTAGCGTGCAAGTAATCGCCTAGACTGCGCCAGATTCGTCGTCTTGGAAAGGTTAATAAAACCCTGCGTTGACGGCGCGGCCTCGGCCTGCTTCAAAGGCGCCGGATCGGGCGGGCCGGCCCCCCGGTCCTTAGGGCGGACCCAAGGCGACATACAACCGGGCGGACCATCCGGACCGACCACCCGGACGGGCCTCGGCCCCCTCGGGGCGCCGGCAGCGCGCCCTGGGCACGCGTCAAGCAGGCAGCAAGAGGATCCGAAGTGCAGATCCGCAACATCGCCATCATCGCGCACGTCGACCACGGCAAGACCACCCTGGTCGACGCCCTGCTGCGCCAGAGCGGCCTGTTCCGGGCGAACCAGCAGGTCGCCGAGCGGGTGATGGACAGCAACGAACTGGAACGCGAGCGGGGGATCACGATCCTCGCCAAGTGCGCCTCGGTAGACTGGCAGGGCGTGCGGATCAACATCGTCGACACCCCCGGCCACGCCGACTTCGGCGGCGAGGTGGAGCGGATCCTCGACATGGTCGACGGCGTGCTCCTGCTGGTCGACGCCGCCGAGGGGCCGATGCCGCAGACCAAGTTCGTCACGGCCAAGGCGCTGCGCCTGGGCCTGAAGCCCATCGTCGTGGTCAACAAGGTCGACAAGCCCGACGCCCGCCCCGAGGCGGTCCACGAAGAGGTCTTCGACCTCTTCGCCGCCCTCGACGCCAGCGAGGCGCAGCTCGACTTCCCGGTCCTCTTCGCCTCCGCCAAGCAGGGCTGGGCGAGCCTCGAGTCCGCCGAAACCGGGGCCGACATGGCGCCGCTCTTCGACAGCGTGGTCGCCAAGGTCCCGCCGCCCGCCGTGCCCGAGGACGGGCCCTTCCGGATGCTGGCCACGACCCTGGAGAGCGACCCCTACCTGGGCCGGGTCCTGACCGGCCGGATCTTCTCCGGCACCGTCCGCCCGAACATGACCGCCAAGGCCCTGTCGCCCGACGGCAAGACGGTCGAGCAGGCCCGGATCACCAAGGTCCTCGGCTTCCGCGGCCTCGGCCGACAGGGGGTCGACGCGGCCGAGGCCGGCGACATCGTGGCCCTGGCCGGCTTCGGCACGGCGACCGTCGCCGACACCCTCTGCGACCTCGGGCTGGAGGCGGGCCTGCCGGCCCAGCCGATCGACCCGCCGACCCTGGCGATGATCTTCTCGATCAACGATTCGCCGCTCGCCGGGCGCTCCGGGTCCAAGGTGACCTCGCGGATGATCCGCGACCGGCTCCTCGCCGAGGCCGAGGGCAACGTCGCGATCCGGATCGCCGAGACCGAGTCCAAGGACGCCTTCGAGGTCGCCGGGCGCGGCGAGCTTCAGCTCGGCGTGCTGATCGAGACCATGCGCCGCGAGGGCTTCGAGCTCTCGATCAGCCGGCCGCGGGTCCTGACCCGGCCGGACCCGGCCACGGGCCAGGCCCTGGAGCCCTACGAGGACGTCGTGATCGACGTCGACGAGGACTTCGCCGGCGCCGTGGTCGAGGCGATCAGCAAGCGCCGCGGCCGGATGGAGGACATGCGCCCCTCGGGCGGCGGCAAGCAGCGCCTGACCTTCGTCGCGCCCTCGCGCGGCCTGATCGGCTACCACGGCGAGTTCATGACCGAGACCCGGGGCACCGGGGTCATGAACCGGCTGTTCCGCGAGTACGGGCCCTATGCCGGCAAGATCCCCGGCCGGCGCAACGGGGTCCTGATCTCCAACGCCAAGGGCAAGAGCGTGGCCTACGCCCTGGCCAACCTGGAGGAGCGCGCGGCGCTCTTCATCGGCCCGGGGGTCGAGGTCTACGAGGGCATGATCATCGCCGAGAACAGCCGCGACAACGACCTCGAGGTCAACCCGCTCAAGGCCAAGCAGCTCACCAACTTCCGCGCCGCCGGCAGCGACGAGGCGATCCGCCTGACCCCGCCGCGCCGCCTGTCGCTGGAGCAGGCCATCGCCTACATCGGCGACGACGAGCTGGTCGAGGTCACGCCCGAGACCATCCGCCTGCGCAAGCGCGAGCTCGACCCCCACGAGCGCAAGCGCCAGGCCCGCAGGGCCGAGAGCGCCTGAGGCCGGCGGTGCGGCGGGCGCTCGCGGTCGTCGTGATCGCCGCCGGCACGGGCCTGTCCCCGGCCGTCACTGCGGCGGATCTGCGGGAGGCGGTGCCCGGCACCTGCGTTTCCGAGCTCAGGTCCGGACCCGAATTCGGCAGCGGCATCGCAACGGGCGCCGCCGCCCGGACGGTCGAAGCCATGCTCTGCGACGGCGCGGTGGCGACCTTGTCCGCCTCCGGCGGCGCGATCGAGCTGAGGGAGGCCCACGGCGACCACCGGATCGTGGAGTCGCGGGTCCAGTTCGGCTCGGGCGCAGGTCCGCAGAGCGAGGGCGAAGCCTTCGGAGTCCCCGGACGAGAGGTCGCCTGCGTCACCGACATGGTCTACGACGCCGAGCCCAGCGTCATCGAAAACACGACCTTCGCCCTGCTGACCGGGCCGACGGAAGACTACGGGCACGGCATCCTCGGCGATCCCATCGAGGCCTCCGGCTTTTGCGTGGTCGACCTCTGGTCCGGCGAGGCCGCCACCCTCAGCCTCGAGCCGGGCTCGGTCTTCGAGGACCTGCGGGTGCGCCTGGTCGACCTCACCGGCGACGGGCGAGCGGAGTTCGTGGTCGTCCGCAGTCATCTCGACCGCGGCGCCGCGCTCGCGGTCTATCATCTCGTCGAGGGCCGGATCGAGCCCCTGGCCGAGACCCCGGCCATCGGGATCGCGAACCGCTGGCTGAACCCGGCGGGCGCGGCCGACTTCGACGGCGACGGCCGGGTCGAGATCGCCTACGTCGAGACCCCGCACATCGGCGGCACCCTCAAGGTCTGGGAACTGGCCGACGGCGCGTTGCGCCGGGAACAGGCCGTCGCGGGATTCTCCAACCACGCCATCGGCAGCCGCGAACTCGACCTCTCCGCCGTGCTCGACTGGAACGGCGACGGCGTCCCGGACCTCGCCCTCCCCGACGCCGCCCGCAGATCCTTGCGCATCGTCACCTTCGCCGGCGGCCGCTTCGCCGAGCTGGCGGCCCTTCCCCAGGACACCGAGATCAAGACCGCCGTCCACGCCACCGACCTCGACGGCGACGGCAAGCCGGAACTCCTCTACGGCCTCGAAGACGGCCGCCTGATACTGGCCCGGCCCTAGAGCAGCCCGCGTTCGATTGGACGCGGACAGTTTTCACAGATGGAAATACAGTTCCCGGTATGGACGGCCGCCAGCCGAGTACATGCGGCCGCTCGCGCGAAAACCCTGTTGACCCGTCCCCTGAGGCCGGCCTTAGAAGGACGGCTGGCTTATCGAGAACGAGGCACGTCATGACCCCTCCCGCCGCATTCCTCGGCCCCTCCGAAGCCGCCAGGACGCTCGGCGTCTCGGCCAAGGCCCTGAGGATCTACGAGCGGCGCGGGCTGATCACCCCGATCCGGACCGCTGCCGGCTGGCGGGCCTACGGCCCCGACCAGATGCGCCGCGCGGCCGAGGTCGCGGCCTTGCGTTCGCTCGGATTCGGCCTGGCGGAGATCGCGCGGGTGCTCGACGCGGACCCGGAGGGCCTGGAGCCGGCCCTCGCGGCGCAGCAGGCGGTGCTCGAAGGCCGGCTGCGCCAGATGTCCGCGACGGTGGAGAAACTGCGGAGCCTTCGGGCAGACCTCGCCGGCGGCCGCGCGCCGGCCGCGGAGGACGTGCCGTGCCGGCTGGCGCCGGCCCGGTCGCCCGTCGTCGCCTTCGATCTTCCCTGGCCCTGGGGCGGCGAGCGCTTCGAGCTGCGCGCCCTCCGGCCGCTGACCTACATCGTCGGTCCCCTCTTCAGCGGCAAGACCCGGCTGGCGCGGCGCCTCGCCGAAAGGCTGCCCAAAGCCGTCTTCCTGGGCCTGGAGCGCTTGGCAGACGGCGGCGCGGCGGCCCGGGCGCGCTTGAACGCCGACCCGGCCCTGCGATCGCGGGTCGAGCGGGCGCTGGCCCGGCTGATCGAAGAGGGCGCGGCCCGCTCGGACGCCCTCCTCGTCCTTCTGGCCGGCCTGGAAGCCGAGGGCCCGGAGGCCCTGGTCGTCGACATGGTCGAGCAGGGCCTCGACGGGGCTTCTCAGCAGGCCGTCACCGGCTATCTGCGCCGCCGCGGGACGGCGGCGCGGCCGCTGTTCCTGATGACCCGGTCCCGCGGGATCCTGGACCTGGCGGCCCTGGGCCCGGAGGAGGCGATCCTCTTCTGCCCGGCCAATCACAGCCCGCCCGTCCCTGTCGAGCCCCGCCCCGGCGCCCCGGGCTACGAGGCCGTCGCCACCTGCCTCGCCTCGCCCGAGGTGCGGGCGCGTACGGAAGGGGTGATCGCCTGGCAGCCGCCGGCGGCGTGACGGCGCTCTTGTACCAAGGAACATGACGGAGGCATCGCTACCGCTGCTCGCGATCAGCGGGCCCGTCGGCGTCGGCAAGACGGCCGTTGGGAACGAGGTCGGCAGCGTGCTCAATCGACGCCGCGTGGCTCACAGCTTCATCGACATCGACGCCCTTGCAGCGACACACCCACGACCGCCGGATGACCGCTTCGGCGCCCGTCTGGCGCTGCTGAACCTGCGCGACGTCTGGGCCAATTGCGCTGCCGCGGGGTCGCGGAACCTGATCGTGGCCCGCGTGCTGGAAACGCGCCGTGACATCGAGGAGATCCGACACGCGGTCCCGGGCGCCAAGCCGGTGGTCTGCCAGCTGCGCGCCAGCGACGCGACCTTGATCCAGCGCGTGAGGGCCCGTGAACGCGGTTCCGGGCGCGCATGGCACGAAACCCGGGCCCTCGAACTCGCGGAATCTCTGCGCCGGACCGCCCCGGCCGATTTCCACGTCGATACCGACGGCCGCTCACTGCAGGACATCGCCGACGAAATCGTCGGCCGGATCGTGTGGGCGACAAGCCTGTGATGGACGGCCTGGTGCTGACTTGCACAAATCGATACGGCCGCACTCCGTCTGGCTCACAGGACCCTGAGCATGGTCGACCGCTACCTCGGCGGCGCCATTCCAGCGCCCGCCCTGGGCGTTCGCCAGGCAGGCCGAGGCGGCCGCGGCGCGGCTGCACCGCTGCCTCTCGGAACTGACGGCGTCGCTCCGGGTCATCGGCCGATGCCTCGCGCCCTTGCTGCCGGAGACGAGCGATACGCGGCGCCGGCGGCTCGCCGCCGCCGCGGCCTCCGCTCGGGCGGGCGGAGAGGAGATCCGCAAGACGGGTCTGCTCTTCCCGAAGCTCGACCCTTGAGCCGAAAGCCTCCCCAGGGCCGAAATCTGCGACCTTTGGCGGCGTCCGGTCTAGCCCCCGGCGGCCTTCCGGAAGCGGGCGGCGAGGCCCTTCATCGCGGTGAAGTAGGGCCCCGGACCGTGGCTGATCCGGGCGACGCCGAGGGACGCGAGGGCCTCCGTCGAGGGGGCGCCGTCGAGCATCATGACGTTGACCGGCAGGGATGCCGCCTCGCAGATCGCGCCGATGAGGTCCGGGTCGACCAGGCCGGGCACGAAAAAGCCGCTCGCGCCGGCCTCGGCATAGGCCGCGGCCCGCTCGATCGCGCCCGCCGCCAGGCCGCCGTGCCTGCCGCGGTCCTTCTCTTTCAGGAAGAGGTCGGTGCGGGCGTTGAGGAAGAAGGGCAGCCCGGCCGTCTCGGCGGCGGCGCGCAGGGCCGCGATGCGCTCGCCTTGCGCGGCCACCGGGTGCAGGCCGGCGCCGCCGACGACCTGGTCCTCGAAGTTGATGCCGACCGCGCCGGCCGCGATGACCCGGGCGAGGTTGGCGGCAAGGTCCTCCGGCGCCTCGGCGTAGCCGCCCTCGAAGTCGAGGGTGACCGGAACGTCGACCGTCGCGGCGATGCGTGCGACGATGGTCAGCACCAGGTCCAGGGGGATCGCCTGGCCGTCGGGATAGCCCTGGGCCGCGGCGACCGACCAGCTGCCGGTCGCGACCGCCTTGGCGCCGGCCTCGGCGATGGCCTTGGCGCCGCCGGCGTCCCAGATGTTGTAGAGCAGCAGCGGGTCGCCGGGACGGTGCAGGTCGGCGAAGGCGCGGGCTTTCTCGGCTTGGGACATCTTGGCTCCTCCTGTTTGGGCGCGCGGCATCAGGGCGATGCCGCGGCGCGGGTCTGCCGTTTCGCCACTCCGGGACCTGCGGCGCAGCGCCGAGGGCGGCCGGCCGTAGAGCTTGGCGAAGGCGGGGTCGCGCCGCAGCCGGGCCGTGTTGCAGGTTTCGAAATCGCGTATGCTCTTGCCTAACACCTCGGCCACGCACGCACGAGAGGCAAGGCATGATGAGGTCCGGAAACGGCCAGTTCGCATCCGGGAAGGACTGCTTCCGGCGAGGCGCCCCCGGACCGGTCCCGGACCGGCGCGCGGAGGCCGCGGCGCGCATGAGGCCGGCTTGGGTGGACGGCGGTCTCATGATAGGAAGGCGGACATGGCCGAGACCAGGGAGATGATCCTCGTCGACCGCCCCAGCGCGCTGGTCGATACACCGGTCGAGATCGTGCTCCGCGGTTTTCCGCCGCGGCAGCCGGTGACCGTCACCGCGATCCAGAGCTTTCCCAACGCGGTCCGCTGGCGGGCGCAGGCCAGCTTCACGAGCGACGACGACGGACGGGTCGAGATCGCGCGCCAGGCCCCGCTGGCGGGCAGCTACGACGGCGCGTCCGCCATGGGGCTGATCTGGTCCGCGGAGCGGCTGGCCGGCGCCGGGCAGCCGCCCCCCGCCGACGCCGTGATGCGGCCCCGGCAGGTCCACCTCGAGGCGACGGCGCCCGGGGGCGCGCGCGCCGAGGCGACGCTGGAGCGCCGGGTCGCGGGGCCGGGCGTCACGCGGCAGGAGATCCGGGCCGAGGGCGTCGTGGGCACGCTGTTCCTGCCGCCGGGCCGCGGCCCGCATCCCTGCGTGATCGCCCTCGACGGCGGGGGCGGCGGAGTCAACGAGTACTGGGGCGCGATCCTCGCCTCGCAGGGCTACGCCGCACTGGCCCTGGGCTATTTCAACGCGGAGGGCCTGCCGCGCGGCCTGGTCAACCTGCCGCTCGAATACTTCGAGGCCGCGATCCGTTGGATGCGGCGCCAGGCCTGGCTGCGCGATCACTTCCTGGCGGTCTGGGGGCCGTCCCGCGGCGGCGAACTCGCCCTGCTGCTCGGCGCCAGCTTCCCGGAGATCAACGCGGTCGTCGCCTGGATGCCGAGCGGCGTGCTGTTCTGGGCGCTCGGACCCGCCGAGCCCGGGGACAGCGGGCCACGGGCGGCCTGGACCTTCCGGGGCAAGCCGCTGCCCTACCTGCAGGAGGACAACCCCCATGCGACGGCCGCCCCGGCCACCGCCGCGGACGGCGCGCTGGCCTGGACGCCCGCCTATCTCGCCCATCTGGAGGACGCCCGCGCGGTAGCGCGCGCGACGATCCCGGTCGAGAAGATCCGGGGACCGGTCCTTCTGGTCTCCGGCGGCGACGACCAGATGTGGCCCTCGGCACGGCTCGCCGAGATCGCGCTGCGCCGCCTGGCGGCGCACGACCACGCCTTTCCCTTTCGGCATCTGACCTACGCGGGCGCGGGACACAAGATCCTGGTGCCCTACGGGCCCTTGACCCCGCGTGTGGTCCAGCTCCCGGTCCAAGGGCTCGGTCATCTTCGCCTCAGCCAGGGCGGCACGCCGCAGGCCGACGCCGAGGCCGGCGCCGACGCCTGGCGGCAGACCCTCGGGTTTCTGGAAGAGAGCGTCAGAGGCCACGGATAGCGGCGGCGAGGTCGGCGGGGCCGCAGGCCCGGAGATCTCCATTGACACTCAAGATGTCAATATAGCATCTTGAGTGTCATCATGTCGACGCGGACGGAAGCGCTCTACGACGTCATCCGGCTGGTGCGGCCGCTCTACAAGGTGCTCGAGGCGGCGGTCCAGATCGAGCTGGCGGAGACCGGTATTACCCTGCCGCAGCGCGCGGTCCTGGAGCAGATCCTCGACGGCGGGCCGCTGACGGTGCCGGCGGTCGGGCGGCGCCTGATCCTGCCCCGCCAGTTCATCCAGAAGACCGCCAACGAGCTGCTGGACGCGGGCCTGCTCGCCAAGCGGGAGAACGCGGCGCACAAGCGCTCGGCCCTGCTGATCCTGACCCCGGCGGGCCTGGCGGCGATCACCGGCATCAAGGCGCGCGAGGCGGCCGTGATGCACCCCATCGCCCGGGCCCTGGACAAGGGCGACGTGGAGACGACCCGGGCCATCTTGCAGGAGATCATCCGCGCTTTCCGGGCGCACAACGCCGACGGCAAACGACAGGAAGAAGGAGATTCGGCATGACGACACGCGAAGGCGGCTGCCTCTGCGGCGCGGTCCGCTACAAGGTCGAGGGCGACCCGATCGTCTCCGGCGCCTGCTACTGCCGCGACTGCCAATACGTCGCCGGCGGCGCGGCCGCCTACGGCTCGATGTACCCGGCGGCGGCCGTGACCGTGACCGCCGGCAAGACCCGGACCCACAAGGTCATCGCCGACAGCGGGGCCGAGGTCTCCCGGGAGTTCTGCCCGCGCTGCGGCGTGCATCTGATCTCCTACAACGGCAACCATCCCGAGTTCAAATCGATCAAGGCAGGCACCCTGGACGACCCGAGCGGCTTCGAGTCCCAGGGCAGCATCTGGACCGCCTCCGCCCAGCCCTGGCACCGGATCGAGACGGAGCTGCCGTCTGCCGAGAGAAACCCGGACCCCGGCATCTGGCAGCCGCCCGCCTGACCGGGCGGCGGGCGCGCGGTTCCTGGTGTCGTGCTTGCTCGCTCGATCCGGAGAGTCACCCCCTCCCGGCCCTCCCCTTGATGGAGGAGGGCCGGGAGGGGGTGACTCTCGGATTCGTGCAAGCTAGGACTAGTTGGCCTGCGCAAAGGGGAGGTCGCCTTGGCCAAGATCGACATCCAGTTCAGCCTGTTTTCCGCCTTCTACTCGCCGCTGATCTCGACCATGTCGGGCGGCTTCCTCGAGGCCGAGGGGCTGGAGCCGGCCTGGTCGGTCTCGCCGCCTGGGGTCTCGGCGATCGCGGCGCTGGAGGACGGCTCCGCCCAGGTCGTGCAGTCGGCACTGAGCCAGGCCTTCGCGCCGCTCAACAGGGGCGAGGCGCCGAGCGCGGTCCACTTCGCCCAGGTCAACGAGATGGACGGCTTCTTCCTGACCGGGCGCGCGGCGGACCCGGCCTTCACCTGGGACAAGCTGGAAGGCGCCGAGGTCGTCATGTTCAAGGGCGGCCAGCCGCGCGCCATGTTCCGCTACGCCTGCCACAAGGCCGGCATCGACTTCGACAGGATCAAGCCCGTCACCCCCGGCGGCCCCGCCGAGATCGACCGCGCCTTCCGCGCCGGCCAGGGCGACTACGTCCAGCAGCAGGGCCCCTTCCCGCAGCAGCTTCAGGCCGACGGCCTCGGCCAGGTCGTGGCCCAGGTCGGCCGGCAGATCGGCCCCTGCGGCTTCTCCAGCCTGGCGGCGCGGCGCGACTGGCTGGACACGGAGATGGCGCGGGCCTTCCTGCGCGCCTACCGCAAGACCCGCGCCTACATCGTCGAGACGCCGGCCGCCGAGATCGCCCGGGCCGAGAAGCCCTGCTTCCCCGGGATCGACGAGGCGGTCCTGGCCGACTGCATCGCGACCTATCAGCAGCTCGGCTGCTGGACGCCGCACGTCGAGATCACCGAGGCGGCCTACGAGAAGACGCTCGACATCTTCGAATACAACGGCCTGATCAAGGAGCGCCACCGCTACGATCAGGTCTGTGCCGTGCCGCCGGCCTGATCCATCCGGCCGCCGCATGACGACGCCCGAGCCCGTGGGACCGATTCTCTTCGCCCGAGGCGGTCAGGAGAACGGCCTTCGGCTCAGCGCGATCACCGTCCTGGCGCGGCAGAGGGCGCCTTCGGCGCTGCGGCCGCTGGGCGGCGACGCCGTCTTTCCGGTCGAGCTCGGCGCCGGCCTCGGCCGGATCGTCTGGCGCTACGACTTCGACCTCCCGGCCGCGCGCGACGCCTTCTATCGGCTGGAGGGCGTCGACCATCGGGTTGCCGCCGACCTCACCGGGGATCTCCGCGTCGCCTATGTCTCCTGCAATGGCCGGGAGCATGAAAACGGCAAGCGACCGATCGCCGAGCGGAACCGCCTGTGGCGGCGGCTCGGAGAGGAGCACGACCGGGCCGCCTTCGGCCTCCTGCTCCACGGCGGGGATCAGCTTTATGCCGACGGGATCGTCGAGACCCACCCGACGCTCGCGGCCTGGGCGCACGCCCGCCTCGACGCGAAGGCAGGCTATCCCTTCACCGAGGAGATGCGGGCCGCGGCGGAAGACTATCTCTTCGGGCGCTACGCCGAGCTCTACGGCCAGCCCGAGATCGCCCGTCTCCTGTCGCGGGTGCCCTCGGTCATGATGTGGGACGATCACGACATCATCGACGGCTGGGGCAGCCATCCCGAGGCCCTGCTCGACAGCCCGGTCGGCCGGGGCCTGTTCGAGATCGCGCGGCGGATGTTCCGGCTGTTCCAGATGGGCGGCAGCGAGACGAGACCGGCGTTCGCCCCGCGCGACGGCCTCGGCGCGAGCCTGACCTCCCGGCTCGTCTTTCCGGGCTTCGACGTCATCGCACCCGATCTGCGCAGCGAGCGCCGGCCGGATCGGGTCCTGGGTCCGGACGGCTGGTCGGCCCTGACCCAGGCCTTGAGCGAGCCGCCGGCGCCCGGGCGGCGGCTCCTGATGTCCAGCGTGCCCCTGCTCGGGCCGCGGCTGAGCTGGATCGAACGGCTGATCGGCGTGGTGCCCAGGCTGCGGCGGTTCGAGGACGACCTGCGGGACCAGTGGCAGAGCCGGGCGCATCGTGCGGAATGGCAACGCATCCTGCGGCTGCTGGCGCAGGCGACGGCCCGGGACGGCGGCCCCCTGACCGTCCTTTCCGGCGAGATCCACCTCGCGACCCGTGCCGAGATGCCCCTGCACGACAGCGGCCTCCTGCACCAGCTCGTGGCCTCGGGCATCGTCCACCCGCCGCCGCTGGAGATCTACGCCCGGGCCCTCGGCTGGCTGGCCGCGCTCGGCGAGGACCCGCTGCCCGGCAAGCCCATCCGCCTGAGGCCGCTGCCCGGCCAGCGGCGGATCTACGTCGCCGAGCGCAACTACCTGGTGCTCGAGCGGCACGGCGAGCGTTGGACCGCAGCCTGGGAGCTCGAGGACAGCGGCCGAACCCCGCCCCTCGAGATCTGAACGGCGGGCCGCGAAGCGCCCGGCGAATTGATGTAGAGATGGATCGGCTTATTGGGATTCTCGGACTCCAGGAACAGCACCTGCGCGCAAACCAGGGCGGACAGCGCGTCATTGACCTCGCCGTTGAGAAACACGGTCCGCTCGCGCAGTAGCCGCGAATAGATGTCGAAGGCGCGTTCTCCGCGACTCGATTGTTCGACGACCATAGGGACGAGTTGCATCGCTTCGCGCATCGGCGAACTCCTGTGTTCCAGAATTTGTCCTGTTGGCCCGGGGGCGTCAGGCGGCGCGCATCAGCAGGGGGCGGTTACTGTTGGCGGCCGTGGGCGGCTGCCGCGCCAGGCCTGCGTCCACCAGCCCATGGATGATTCTCAATGTGGTGCCGCCTTCGGCCTTGGGGTTGACCTGAAACGTGACGATGCTCTCGAGGAAAGGCGGCTCGCTGTCCCGCATTCGGTAGCGAATTTCCTTGCCCGCTGCCGAAGAGACCGGCTCGGCATCGGCCAATTCTTCCTTCGGCAGCCATTTCTCGCGAAGCGCGGGGATGCTGATCGCCCGCCAGACCTTTTCGGGCAGCGCGTCGAGTTCGTACTCGAACACCAGATCTTGCGCCTGTCCTTTGACCTTCAAGTCGGTCATTGGTCCATGTCCCTCAGCAAAGCTTTCAAAGCGTCGACCCGCGCCGGCCAGTAGGCGCGATACTTGGCAAGCCATCCGGCGACAAGCGCCAAGCCGTCCGGATCGACCTCATAGTTCACGAAACGCCCTTGCCGTTCTTCTCGCACCAGTCTCGCTTTCCGAAGAACCGCGAGGTGCTGGGACATGGCCGGCTGACTGATCTCCATGCCTTTGCGTAAGGCGCTGGCGTTCATGCCGCCTGCCGCCAATTTCTCGAAGATCGCGCGGCGGGTTGGATCGGCAAGAGCCCTGAATACGTCGTTCTCAGCCATGCCGATACATAAGTATATACTTATGTCATTCGCAAGGGCGCATCCAACTGCGGACGTTCGCCGCCATCACCCCTGTCCCGCGCCCTCCTCCGGCCGTGCGATGGCGAGGCTGGCGTTGTAGTAGCGGCGGTCGGCGGTGACCTCGCGGCCGAGCCAGTCCGGGCGGGTGAAGGGCGTGTCCTCGGCCGGCAGCTCGATCTCGGCGATGACCAGGCCGGCGTGGGCGCCCTCGAAGACGTCGACCTCCCAGGTCAGCCCGTCCAGGGGCACGCGGTGGCGGCGCTTCTCGATCACCAGGCCCGTGGCCAGGGTCAGCAGTTCTCGGGCATCGGCCAGGGGGATCGGGTACTCGTACTCGGCGCGGGTCGTGCCGGGCGCCGCGCTCTTGAAGGTCAGCAGGGCCTCGGCGTCGTCGAGGATACGGACTCGGACCGCCAGCTTGTCGGTCAGTGCGAGGTAGCCCTGGCGGAGGCCGCGGCTGCCTTCGGCCCGGTCCCGCCAGCCCTCGCCGGTGACCAGGAACTTGCGCTCGATCTCCTTTGCCATCCGCCGCCGCCCCTTCTCTCGTTGTTGCGGACGGTAGCGGAAAGCCGCGCCGCCGGCCAGACGGTCCAG
>JAKSBE010000174.1 GCA_022361275.1 Kiloniellales bacterium | reverse complement strand
GCGAGCCCCTGGTCGTCCCAGCCGGTGAAGAGCGGCACCAGGATCAGGTGGCCCGAGGAGCTGATCGGCAGGAACTCGGTCAGGCCCTGGACCAGCGACAGGATCAGGATTTGCAGCAATTGCACGGGTAGCAGCCCCCTCTTGGGCCGAAGTCTCGTTGGGCTGACGTCTTGGGCCGGACTCTCGCGCCCGATCGCCTGCCGGAAGATGGCAGCGCCCGCTTATAGCCTGCGACAAGAAGGAAGCCCAGAAGGCAATTGGTCCCGAATCGGGACGATCTTATGAAGCCAGTCACAGCGCCCAGAACGGTCTTGCATGGAATGTGATGGCCTTGTAGTATTTAGGTCATAATAGTTGACCTAAATTGCGCTTTTCGCTCGCTTTCCCTAGCGATCTGGCGGTACAACCCAGGGCCTTGTTTGCCGGGCCCTCTGGGCTCGCCGGGCTGACGACAAAATCGGGACAACCCGCGGGGATCAACCGGCGCGGGACTATAAAGGATCGGAGGATAAAGCCGCATGGCCAAGCGAATGCTGAAGTTCGTCGAGCTTGGGCACCACATGCCCGAAAAGCGCGACGCCGCCTTGCGCGCGCAGGACTTTCAAGAGATCTACGACCGTTTCGACCCGGAAAACGCGGCCGATCAGGCCGGCCGCTGCTCGCAGTGCGGCGTGCCCTTCTGCCAGGTCCATTGCCCGGTCCAGAACAACATCCCGGACTGGCTGATGCTGACCGCCGAAGGCCGCCTGGAAGAGGCCTACGAGGTCAGCCAGGCGACCAACAACTTCCCGGAGATCTGCGGCCGGATCTGTCCCCAGGACCGGCTCTGCGAAGGCAACTGCGTGATCGAGCAGTCGGGCCACGGCACGGTGACCATCGGCGCCGTTGAGACCTACATCACCGAGACCGCCTGGGCGGAGGGCTGGGTCAAGCCGGTCAAGCCGGCCCGCGAACTGGATCAGTCGGTCGGCATCGTCGGCGCCGGCCCGGCCGGTCTGTCCTGCGCCGAGGAGCTACGCCGGCGCGGCTACCAGGTGACGGTCTACGACCGCTACGACCGCGCCGGCGGCCTGCTGATCTACGGCATTCCCAACTTCAAGCTGGAAAAGCCCGTGGTCGAGCGCCGGTCCAGGCTGATCGGCGACTCCGGCGTCACCTACCGGCTCGACTTCGAGGTCGGCCGCGACGCCAGCCTGGAAGAACTTCGTCAGCGCCATGACGCGGTGCTGATCGCGACCGGGGTGTACAAGGCCCGTGACATCAAGCTGCCCGGGGTCGGTCTGAAGAACGTCGTCCCGGCGCTGGACTACCTGACCGCCTCCAACCGCAAGGGCCTGGGCGACGCCGTGCCCGCCTTCGACGACGGGCGGCTGGACGCCGCGGGCAAGAAGGTGGTGGTCATCGGCGGCGGCGACACCGCCATGGACTGCGTGCGCACCGCCGTGCGCCAGGGCGCCGAGTCGGTCAAGTGCCTCTACCGCCGCGACCGGGCCAACATGCCGGGCTCGCAGCGCGAGGTGAAGCATGCCGAGGAGGAGGGCGTGGAGTTCGTCTGGCTGGCCGCGCCCGAGGCCTTCCTCGGCGACGACGCGGTGACCGCGGTGCGTGCGGCCAAGGTGCACCTCGGTATCGCCGACGCGACCGGCCGCCAGACGCCGCAGATCATCGAGGGCTCCAGCTTCACGGTCGAGGCCGACCTGGCGCTCAAGGCCCTGGGCTTCGACCCCGAGGACCTGCCGACGCTCTTCGACGTGCCGGAGCTGCCGGTGACCCGCTGGGGCACGGTCGCCATCTCCTTCAAGACCATGATGACCGAGCTCGACGGCGTCTTCGCCGCCGGCGACATCGTGCGCGGCGCCTCGCTCGTGGTCTGGGCGATCCGCGACGGCCGCGACGCCGCCGCCTCGATCCACAAGTACCTGACGGCCAAGGCTGCCGGCGACGCCGTTCCGGCGGTCGCGGCGGAGTAGAGATCCGCCGCCGGGTTTCGGCCGCAACGAGACCATCGTGCCATCACCCGGGCCGCCGACCGGCCGGCCGGGTTCAGACGGGGTGACGTGACATGGACAAGACTTCCGAGGGGACGGACTTCGGCACCGCCTGGCAAGGCGAAGCGGCGCGGCTCGCCCGCGAGGGCCTCTACGATCCCGGCCAGGAGCGCGACGCCTGCGGCGTCGGCCTGGTCGCCTCGATCGACGGCAAGCCGCGGCGCGAGGTGGTCGAGGCCGGGATCAACGCCCTCAAGGCGGTCTGGCACCGCGGCGCCGTCGACGCCGACGGCAAGACCGGCGACGGCGCCGGCATCCACCTGCAGATTCCCCAGGACTTCTTCCGCGAGCACGTCGCACGCATAGGTTTCGAGCCGCATCCCGGGCGGATCGCGGTCGGCATGATCTTCCTGCCGCGCACCGACTACGCCGCCCAGGAACGCTGCCGGGTCATCGTCGAGCGCGAGATCCTGAACTTCGGCTACCGCATCTACGGCTGGCGCCAGGTACCGCTCAACGTCGACATCATCGGCGAAAAGGCCAACGCGACCCGGCCCGAGATCGAGCAGATCATCGTCGACAACGTCAAGCAGACCCCGGCCCGGCAGTTCGAGGTCGACCTCTACATCATCCGGCGCCGGATCGAGAAGGCGGCCGAGCGGGAATCGATCAAGGATTTCTACGTCTGCTCCCTGTCCTGCCGCTCGATCATCTACAAGGGCATGTTCCTGGCCGAGCAGTTGACCGCCTTCTACCCGGACCTGCTGGACGAGCGCTTCGTCTCGAACTTCGCGATCTTCCACCAGCGCTACTCGACCAACACCTTCCCGACCTGGTGGCTGGCCCAGCCCTTCCGGGTGCTCGCCCACAACGGCGAGATCAACACCCTGAAGGGCAACGTCAACTGGATGAAGGCGCACGAATGCCGCCTGGGCCACGAGGTCTTCGGCGAGCGGATCGAGGACCTCAAGCCGGTGGTCCAGCCCGGCTCCTCGGATTCCGCCGCCCTCGACGCCGTCTTCGAGCTCATGGTGCGCGCGGCGCGCGACCTGCCCATGGTCAAGGGCATGCTGATCCCCGAGGCCTGGGAGCAGAACCACAGCATCCCGCAGGCCCTGAAGGACCTCTACAGCTACGCCAACGCGGTCATGGAGCCCTGGGACGGCCCGGCGGCGATCTGCGGCTTCGGCGGCCGCTGGGCCGTGGCGGGGCTGGATCGCAACGGCCTCAGGCCGCTGCGCTACACCATCACCGACGAGGGCCTGCTCTTCGCCGGCTCGGAGACCGGCATGGTGCGCCTGGACGAGACCCGCATCGTCGAGAAGGGCCGCGTCGGGCCCGGGCAGATGATCGCCGTCGACCTGCAGGAGGGCCGCTTCTACCACGACCACGAGATCAAGGAACACTTGGCCAGGCAGGCGCCCTACGGCAAATGGATCAAGGGGATCACCGTCATCGACGACCTGATCCGCCCGGACCATGGCGAGCCGGCCTTTCTGGAGCGCGAGGAGCTGCGCCGCCGGCAGCTCACCTACGGCCTGACCATGGAGGATCTGGAGCTGATCCTCCATCCCATGGTCGAGGACGCCAAGGAAGCCGTCGGCTCGATGGGCGACGACACGCCCCTGGCCGTGCTTTCGGGCCGCTATCGTGGGCTGCACCACTTCTTCCGGCAGGACTTCAGCCAGGTCACCAACCCGCCGATCGATTCCCTGCGCGAGCGCCGGGTCATGACGCTCAAGACCCGGCTCGGCAACCTCGGCAACATCCTCGACGAGGACGAGAGCCAGTGCCGCCTGCTCCAGCTCGAGTCCCCGGTGCTGACCAACGCCGAGTTCGCGGCGATGCGGGACTACCTCGGCGACACGGCGGTCGAGATCGACTGCGGCTTCGACCCGGCGGGCGGCGACTTCGCGCTCAAGGCCGGCCTCGACCGGATCCAGCAGGAGGCCGAGGACGCGGTGCGCGGCGGCGCGACCCACGTGATCATCAGCGACGACGACATCGGGCCCGAGCGGGCGCCGATCCCGATGATCCTGGCGACCGCCGCGGTGCATGTCCATCTGATGCAGCAGAAGCTGCGCACCTTCACATCGATCAACGTCCGCGCCGGCGAGTGCCTGGACGTACACTACTTCGCGGTGCTGATCGGGGTCGGCGCGACCACGGTCAACGCCTACCTTGCGCAGGAATCCATCGCCGACCGGCATCGCCGCGGCCTCTTCGGCGAGCTCTCGCTGGAGGACTGCGTCAACCGCTACGCCAAGGCGGTCGACGACGGCCTGCTGAAGGTCATGTCGAAGATGGGGATCTCGGTGCTGTCGTCCTACCGCGGCGGCTACAACTTCGAGGCCCTGGGCCTGTCGCG
>JAKSBE010000515.1 GCA_022361275.1 Kiloniellales bacterium | reverse complement strand
CTTTCCGTCCAGCCCTCCAGGGTCTCGTAGACCGGCTCGGCGGCCGCCTGGAGGCTGGGGCTGGCCGGCAGATGGTCGAAGCGCTCGCCGTCGATGCGGTAGCCGGTGCAGACCTGGAGCCTCTCCAGCCCGTCCAGGACGTCGAGCTTGGTGAGCGCGATGCCGGAGATGCCGCCGAGGCGGATCGCCTGGCGGACCAGGACCGCGTCGAACCAGCCGCAGCGCCGGCGGCGCCCGGTCACCGTGCCGAACTCGTGACCGCGCTCGCCCAGGAGGGTCCCGGTGTCGTCATGCAGCTCGGTCGGAAAGGGCCCGGCGCCGACCCGGGTGGTGTAGGCCTTGGTGATGCCCAGGACGTAGTTCAGGGCCTGCGGCCCGACCCCGGCCCCCGCGGCCGCCTGGCCGGCGATGGTGTTGGAGGAGGTGACGTAGGGGAAGGTCCCGTGATCGACGTCGAGCAGGGCGCCCTGCGCGCCCTCGAACAGGATCTTGCGGCCCTGACGGCGCAGTTCGTGCAGGCTCTCCCAGACCCGGCCGGCGAAGGGCAGGATGCGCGGCGCGAGCGCCTGCAGGCTGCGGATCAGCTCGTCCCGGTCGACCTCCGGCTGGCCGAGGCCGCGCAGCAGCGCGTTGCCGTGGAGCAGCAGGGCGTCGACCCGCTCGGCCAGCAAGGCGGCGTCGCCCAGGTCGCAGACCCGGACCGCCCGCCGGCCGACCTTGTCCTCGTAGGCCGGACCGATGCCGCGGCCCGTGGTGCCCAGCTTGCCGGTGCCCCGCGCCGCCTCCCGCGCGCGGTCGAGCTGGCCGTGGATCGGCAGGATCAGCGAGGCGTTCTCGGCGATCTGCAGGGTCTCCGGCGTGATCTTCACGCCCTGCTCGCCCAGGCGCTCGATCTCGTCGAGCAGCGCCCAGGGATCGACCACGACGCCGTTGCCGATCACCGAGAGCTTGCCCGGCCGCACCACCCCGGAGGGCAGGAGCGACAGCTTGTAGGTCATGTTGTCGACCTGCAAGGTATGGCCGGCGTTGTGGCCGCCCTGGAAGCGCACCACCACGTCGGCGCGCTCCGACAGCCAGTCGACGATCTTGCCCTTGCCTTCGTCGCCCCACTGGGCGCCGACCACCACGACGTTCGCCATCATTCCCCCTGATCCGCTCTTCGCGGGTTCATTCCTCTAGCGCCCGGACCTCGCCGGCCAGCAGAATGTGGCCGCAGCCCAGGCGTTTGGCTTCCTGCGCCGCGTCGGCGGCGGGATCTAGGCCGGCCAGGGTCACCCAGCCGTCCTCGCGCAGCTTGCGCGCCAGGGCTGGGTCCGTGCCCGCCGGCAGGAACAGCTTCCTCGGCTCGGGTCCCGGCGGCGCGGCGCGCAGCACGGTGTCCATGTAGAGGGTGAAGCCCACGGCGGGCTCGCCGGCGCCGTCCCGGCGCTCGATCTGGTAGCGGCCGCCGCGGCCAAGCTCGCCGCGCACACCGCGCGCGAAGACCACGAAGCTGAGCCCGGTCTGGTACTCGAAGCCGCGATGCTCGACCGGATCGACCGTCACCGTCAGCCCGGGTGCCGCCGCGTCGAGCAGCGCCACGACCTCGGCCAGGCGCTCGATCTTGTCCCGCGCTGCCTCCGGCAGCGAGAGCTTGCGCAGCGCCGCGACCGCCGCCGCGGCCGGCCCGGTCGCGCGCAGCAGGGCGACCAGCGGCGCGCCCTCCGGCCCCGCCAGGCGCTCCACCTCCGCGGCGTCCTTGCGGTCAAGGGCGTGGCGCAGCTCGCGGCCGGCCGTCGCGTCCAGCGGCAGCGCCTCGACCAGCAGCGGCACCAGGGTCGGCAGGGTGAGGTCGACCGAGAGCTCGGCGGCGCCGACCGCTGAGAGGGCCTCCCAGGCGAGCAGGATCAGCTCGGCCTCGGCGGCCGCGGAATCGACGCCGATCAGCTCGGCACCGGCCTGGCCGAACTGCCGCTCGGGGCGGAGCTGGCTGCCGCGAATCCGCAGGATCTGCCCGGCGTAGCAGAGCCGCAAGGGGCGCGGCGCGCCGGCCAGGCGGCTTTCGGCGATGCGCGCGACCTGGGTGGTGATGTCGGCGCGCAGGCCCATCATGCGCTGGCTGACCGGATCCATCAGCCGGAAGGTCTGCTTGGCCAGGGCCGCGCCGGCGCCGGACAGCAGCGCCTCCTCGAACTCGATCAAGGGCGGCTTGACCCTTTCGTAGCCCTGGGCGGCGAGGCAGGCCAGCAGCGCCTCCCCGGTCGCCGCCTCACGGGCGGCTTCGGGCGGCAGCAGGTCCTGCAGACCGGCCGGCAGCAAGGCCTTGTCGTTCTGGCTGTCCATCTCGCCTTTCCGGAACCCCGGATGTCACGCCGCGAGCCGTAACGACCGACAGCGGCGCGGTCAAGCCTCCTGCCACCGAGCCGTTCCGGCCTGGTGTTCACTCGCGCGGACCTGAGAGTCACCCCCACCCCAACCCTCCCCCATCAAGGGGGAGGGAGTTACGGCGTCGGCGGCCGCATTCTTCTCCCTCCCCCTTGATGGGGGAGGGTTGGGGTGGGGGTGTCCCCGATCTGCGCAAGCCAGTACTAAGGAGGGGGTCTTCACTCACGCCTCCAAGCGTCAGAAGTGGAGCAGCACCACCTGCTTGATCTGCGGCAGCGCCGTGATCCGGGCCAGCACGTCCTCGGCGATGGGCTCGTCGACGTGGACCAGGGCGATGGCGTCGCCGCCGGGCTCGGCGCGGCCGAGGTGAAAGGTCGCGATGTTGACCTGGGCATCGGCCAGGATGCTGCCCAGTCTGCCGATCAGGCCGGGCTTGTCCTCGTTGGTGATGTAGAGCATGTGCGGCCCGAGCTCGGCTTCGACGGGAATGCCCTTGACCTCGACGATCCGAGGCTTGGTGCCGCCGAACAGGCTGCCGGCGACGCAGCGCGGACCGCGTTCGGTGGTCACCGTCAGGCGAATCAGGGTCTGATAGTCGGAATCCCGATCGTGCTTCACCTCGGAGACCGCGATATCGCGCTCGCGCGCCAGGACCGGCGCGTTGACCATGTTCACCGAATCCAGGATCGGGCTCAGCAGCCCGGTCAGCGCGGCCTGGGTCAACGGCCGGCAGTTCAGTTCGGCGACGTGGCCCTCGTACTCGATCCGGACCTGCTTGAGGCCGGTGCGGGTGAGCTGCCCGGCGAAGGAGCCGAGCTGCTGGGCCAGGGTCATGTAAGGCGCCAGGCGGGCGGCGTCCTCGGCGCTGAGCGAGGGCATGTTGAGCGCGTTGGTCACGGCGCCGGTCAGGAGATAGTCGGCCATCTGCTCGGCGATCTGCACCGCGACCTTCTCCTGCGCCTCGGTGGTCGAGGCGCCGAGGTGCGGCGTGCAGACCACCTGGTCCAGGCCGAAGAGCACGTTCTCGCGCGCCGGCTCCTCGGAGAAGACGTCGAAACCGGCGCCGGCGACGTGGCCGCTCTCGATCGCCGCGCGCAGGTCCGCCTCGACGACCAGGCCGCCCCGGGCGCAGTTGATGATGCGCACGCCGGGCTTGGTCTTCTTCAGGGCCTCGGCGTCGATCATGCCGGCGGTCTGCTCGGTGTGCGGCACGTGCAGCGAGATGAAGTCGGCGCGGGCCAGCAGTTCGTCCAGCTCGACCTTCTCGACGCCGAGGTCCAGGGCCCGGTCGGGCGAGAGGAACGGATCGTAGGCGATGACCCGCATCTTCAGCCCCTGGGCCCGCTCGGCGACGATCGCGCCGATGTTGCCGCAGCCGATGATGCCCAGGGTCTTGCCGGTGACCTCGACGCCCATGAAGCGGGACTTCTCCCATTTCCCGGCCTGGGTCGAGCGGTCGGCCGGAGGGATCTGCCGGGCCAGGGCGAAGAGCATCGCCAGCGCGTGCTCGGCGGTGGTGATCGCGTTGCCCGAGGGCGTGTTCATGACCACGACGCCGTGCTGGGTCGCGCCCTGGATGTCGATGTTGTCGACGCCGATGCCGGCACGGCCGACGGCCTTGAGCCGCTCCGCCGCCTCCAGCACCTCGTCGGTGACCTTGGTCGCCGAGCGCACGACCAGGCCATCGAAGCTCTTGATCTTCGCGATCAGTTCCTCGGGCGACAGGCCGGTCGCCACTTCGACCTCGACGCCGCGGGTCGCGAGGATCTCCTCGGCCAGCGGGCTCATCTTGTCGGAAATCAGAACCTTGGGCATGCGGCGATCCTCAGGCGGCGGCGCGTTCGGCCTTGACCAGGCCGAAGGCCCAATCCAGCCAGGGCAGCAAAGCTTCGATGTCGCTCGTCTCGACGGTCGCCCCGCCCCAGATCCGGAGCCCCGGCGGCGCGGCGCGGTAGGCGCCGATGTCGTAGCCGGCCCCGGCGGCCTCGACCTCGGCCGCCAGCGCCTTGGTCGCCGCCTGCCGGGCCTCGCCGGAAAGGTCGAGGAACCAGGGATCGACGACCTTGAGGCAGATCGAGGTGGTGGAGCGGGTCGCCGGGTCCTCGGCCAGGAAGTCGACCCAGGGGCTCGCCTCGACCCAGCGGGCGATCGCCGCGAAGTTGGCTTCGGAGCGGGCGATCAGGGCCGGCAGGCCGCCGATCTCCTCGGCCCAGCGCAGGCCGTCGACGGCGTCCTCGACGCAGAGCAGCGAGGGCGTGTTGATGGTCGCGCCTTCGAAGACCGCCCGGTCGAGTGCGCCCTTCTTGGTCAGCCGGAAGAGCTTCGGCAGCGGCCAGGCCGCGGTGTGGCTCTCCAGGCGGGCGACGGCGCGCGGCGAGAGCGCCAGCATGCCGTGGGCCGCCTCGCCGCCCAGGACCTTCTGCCAGGACCAGGTGACCACATCCAGCTTGTCGAAGGGCAGCGCCATCGCGAAAGCCGCGGAAGTGGCGTCGCAGATCGCGAGGCCCTCACGGTCGGCCGGGATCCAGTCGCCGTCCGGGACCCGGACCCCCGAGGTCGTGCCGTTCCAGGTGAAGACCACGTCCCGGCCGAAGTCGACCGTGGAGAGGTCCGGCAGCGCGCCGTAGCCGGCGCGCAGGACCCGGAGGTCGTGCAGCTCGAGCTGCTTCTCGGCGTCCGTGGCCCAGGTCTCGCCGAAGCTCTCCCAGGCCAGGACGTCGACGCCCCGCGCGCCCAGGAGCGACCACATGGCCAGCTCGACCGCGCCGGTGTCGGAGCCCGGCACGACCCCGAGCAGCCAGTCGTCCGGCAGGCCGAGAATCCGGCGCGAGCGCGCGATGACCTCCGCCAGCTTCGCCTTGGCGGCCTTGGCGCGATGCGACCGGCCGAGCACGGCCCCGGAGAGCACGTCCGGCGTCCAGCCCGGGCGCTTGGCGCAGGGACCTGAGGAAAAGCAAGGGTTCGCGGGCCGCCTCTCGGGCGGCGCGGGTCTGGTCATCGGGTCTCTCCGTGGTTCCGACCGGGGCCAAGGGCGCAACGGCGGGGAGTGTAGAAATCATGTTGCAGTGCGTCAATGCGATGCAAACAGCCTTGGCCGGGGCCGCGGAATCGGGCCATCTTGTCGGGAGACAAGGGATTCGCGGGTGCCACGCTCGCGCCCAGGTTGCAAGAAAGCCATGACCTTCGAGCAGACGACCATCTTCCTGATCCTGGCGAGCACCCTCGGACTCTTCATCTGGGGCCGCATCCGCTACGACGTCGTGGCGATCCTGGCCCTGCTCGCGACGGTCGTGACCGGTTTGGTCTCCGCCGAGTCGGCCTTCACCGGCTTCGGCCATCCGGCGGTGGTCACGGTGGCGGCGGTCCTGATCCTCTCCAGAGCGCTGCAGCGTTCCACCGTGACCGAGCTCGCGGCCCGCCTGCTGCGGCCGACGACCGGCAACCCGACGCTGCACGTCCTGGCCCTGACCGGACTTGCGGCGGTCTGCTCCGCGTTCATGAACAACGTCGGGGCCCTGGCGCTGCTGCTGCCGGTCGCGATCATGAGCGCCAACGCCAGCGCCCGCCCGGTCAGCCGCCTGCTGATGCCGCTCAGCTTCGCCTCGCTGCTCGGCGGCCTGATCACGCTGATCGGCACGCCGCCCAACATCATCATCGCCAGCTTCCGCGAGCAGGCCGGCGGCAGCGCCTTCGCGATGTTCGACTTCGCCCCGGTCGGGCTGGGAGTCGCCGCCACCGGCCTGCTCTTCATCTCCACCTTCGGCTGGCGCCTCCTGCCCAAGGAGCGCAGCGGCAGCGTCGAGCCGAGCATCGACTTCCACATCGAGGACTACCTGACCCAGGTCCGGATTCCCGAGCAATCGCCCTACGTCGGCCGCCGCCTGGTCGAGCTGGAGAACCTCGCGCAGAACAATCTGGCCGCCCTGGCCCTGATCCGGCGCGGCGACCGCATGCTCGCGCCCTCGGGCTACCTGCGGCTGCAGGCCGGCGACATGATCGAACTGGAGACCGACGCCGCCACCCTGAAGCGGGTGGTCGAGGAGGCGGCGCTGGAGCTGGTCGGCGCCTCCGAGCACGGCGCCGAATCCTTCCGCTCCGAGCGGGTCGGGCTGGTCGAGGCCGTGGTCACCCCCGGCTCGCGCATGGAGGGCCTGACCGCCCGGCACCTGCGCCTGCACACGGCCTTCGGGCTGAACCTCCTGGGCGTGGCCCGGCAAGGCCTGGCCCTGACCGAGCGTCTGGGCGGCGTCCGCTTTCAGGCCGGCGACGTGCTGCTGCTGCAGGGCGAGAGCGAGGGCATCCCGGCCGCGCTCACGACCCTGGGCTGCCTGCCGCTCGCCCAGCGCGAGCTGCCGAGCCAGCGGGCCGCCGCCTCGATCCTGGGCCCCGGCGTCTTCGGCCTGGCGATCCTGCTCACCGCGGTGGGAGTCCTGCCGCTGCAGATCTCCTTCGTCGCCGCGGTCGCCGCGCTGGTTCTGCTGCGCGAGATCAGCCTGCAGGACCTCTACGAGGGCATCGACTGGTCGGTGATCATCCTGCTGGGCGCCATGATCCCGGTCGGCGGCGCCCTGGATTCCACCGGCGGCACCATGCTGATCGCGGAACCGATCGTCCGGCTGTCCGACAGCCTGCCGGTCTGGGCGCTGATGGCCTTGCTGATGGTCCTGACCATGCTGCTCTCGGACATCATCAACAACGCCGCGACCGCGGTGCTGATGGCACCGATCGGGATCTACGTCGCCCAGGGGCTGGGAGTCTCCATCGACCCCTTCCTCATGGCGGTGGCGGTCGGCGCCTCCTCGACCTTCCTTACGCCCATCGGCCATCAGTCGAACCTCCTGGTGATGGGACCCGGCGGCTACCGCTTCGGCGACTACTGGCGGCTCGGCCTGCCGCTGGACATCCTGATCGTCACCGTCGCCGTGCCCTTGATCCTATGGGTCTGGCCGCTTTAGGCGCTTATACCAAGGGTCATTTCGAGGTCTCCAGGCTCGCGGTACGACGCCGGCCGCCGCTCTGGGCCAGCCAGACGCCGGAGAGGATGACGGCCGCGATCAGGAGCAGGACGGGCTCCAGCACCTCGTTCAGGATGATCGCGGCCAGCACCAGGCTGATCATGGGCTGCAGGAACTGAAAGCTGCCGACGCGGGCGATCCCGCCCTTGGCCAGGGCCCAGTACCAGAGCGCGTAGCCCAGGAGGGAGGAGACCAGCGCCAGATAGCCGATGCCCAACCAGGCGTCGCGTCCGGCCTCCAGCAGATTCGAGAGATCGACCAAGGCCAGACCCGGCAAGAGCAGCAGCCCGGCGAAGACCATCCCCCAAAGCGTGACCTGCCAGGCCGGGGCGCTGGACGCGGCCCGGGCGCCGGCGACGTAGCCGAAGGCGGCCGCGGCGCAGCCGGCGAGGACCAGGAGATCGCCGAGGACGCTCGCCTCGGCCGTGCCCCCGGTGCCGCGGCGGAAGATCAGCCAGAGCGTCCCGGCGAAGGCGATGGCGCAGCCGAGCCACCAGCGTCCGCCGGGCCAGCGGCGGTCGACCGGCACCGCGATCAATCCGGTCAGGATCGGCAGGCTGGCCATGATCAGCGCGGCATGGCTGCCGCTGGTCATGGTCAGGCCCAAGGACAGGAGGATCGGCCAGAGAACGTAGGCGCCCAGGGCCGCAGCCGCGAGGCCGCGCCAGGCCGGGGCGCCGCGCGGCCGCTCCTTCAGGCTCAGCACCGCCAGGGGCAGGGCCAGGAGACCGGCCAGCCAGGCCCGCGACAGAGCCGCGGCGAGCGGCTCCATCTCGGCGACCGCCACCTTGGTGGCGATCACGGTCCCGGCCCAGAGGGTGACGGTCAGCAGCGCGACCGCGACCACCAGGCCCTGCGGCGCCCGCGCCGATCGGTCCAAGGCGGCGGTCACGGCCGCGGCCTCCTCTT
>JAKSBE010000231.1 GCA_022361275.1 Kiloniellales bacterium | reverse complement strand
GCGGTCAGCTACCGCCGAAGGTGCGCTTCAGGTTCTCGAAACCGGCCTCGTAGACCTGGCGGATCACCGCTATGGCATCGCCCTCCGGCGCCCCGGAAGGCTCGAACTCGCTGGACCACTCGACGCTGCAGCCGATACCTTCGTCGCGGACCCGGAGCGTTGCCTCGTAGTTGGCGACCGGCAGGGGCCCCGAGATGATCGAGTAGGTATAGAGACGCTCCTTGTCGTCGACGAGCTCGAGCTTCTCCAGGATCGTGCCGCCGCCGGCGAGGTTGAGGCGCCGATGGACCTCGCCGTCCTTCTCTTCCTTCTCGCTGCTTTCGACCGCAGGATGCCAATCGGGCAAGGCATGGAAGTTGCCGATCACCTCCCAGACCATCGACGCGGGGACCGCCAGTTTCGTCGTTGCGCTGACCTTTGCCATTGCGCGACCTCCCTTCCAGAGCTTCCGAAGGATCCATCCTAGGGCCAGGCCGGCGCGGAAGCCAGCCGCGCGAGCGGCCGTCGAGGCTCCAGCTAGGCCTCGCGGTCGAGCAGGGCCATGAGTTCGCGCCACTCGCGCGCGGAGAGCCCGGAGTTCTCGGCCTCGACCGGCTCGCCGGCGAGCAGACGCTTGACCACCGCCAGCGCCCGGCCCGAGAGGTGGGCGCCCCCCACCACGTGGTTCTCGAAGGCCTCCGTGGTGATCGGCACCCAGCGCCGCAGGGTGTCCAGCAGGACGTCGGCGTAGGCGCGGATCTCGTATTGGGCGTGGGAATCGGCGCGCAGCCCGACGAAATGCAGCAGGTTGTGCAGATCGATCTTCCAGTACCACTGGGTATAGATGTTGAGCGGCAGGTTCATACGCGCGAGCTCGCGCGCCAGCCCCTGACGGCTCTCGTCGATGATCGAGCCGTCCTCGCGCTGGTTCAGCATCTCCTCGTAGTGCGCGTAGCAGCGCGCCGCGTCCTCGCGCAGCAGGTCGAGCACGCGGGCCGCCTCCTCGCCCTCGAGCACGTCGCCGCGGCCCTGGCGGTTGCTGCTCGACTGGGCCGCGAGGTGCTCGGGCGACGGCACGTAAAACTCCCTGTCCAGCACCGAGTAGCGCGCCGAGTACTCGTTGACGTTGGCCGTGCGGTGGCGGATCCACTGCCGCGCCACGAAGATCGGCAGCTTGATGTGGTACTTGATCTCGCACATCTCGAAGGGCGTCGTGTGCCGGTGCCGCAGCAGATAGTTGATCAGCCCGGCGTCCTGCCGCACCTGCTTGGTACCGCGGCCGTAGGACACCCGCGCCGCCTGGACGATGGCGGCGTCGTCGCCCATGTAATCGACGACGCGCACGAAGCCGTGGTCGAGGACCGGGATCGCCTCGTAGAGCAGCTCCTCCAGGGCCGGCACGGTGACCCGGCGGGTCTCGTTGCGGGTCTCGCGCAGCTCCCGCAGCTCGGCCTCCTGATCCTTGCTCAGCAGCTTGCGCAGCTCGCTGCGCGCCCCGACGGCCGCCGAGACATCCTGTCCCTCTTTGTCCCGATCGGGCTTCGAACTCTGTCCGGCCATCGCTGATCCAGCCGCCTCCTTGCGGACTCCGATTCGCCTGCGTCAAGGATGGCCCGGCCGCCCCGCGGCATCCAGCCCAAATCCACCCACAGCTTGTGGACGAGAGCCGCCGGCCCGGCCATCCGCCAGCGTGGAATCGGCTATTCAAGCGATATCAATATATTGGCTCGCGACGCGCCGAGCTTCACCTGGCGTCCTAAAATCACTATATTACGTTTGCCGGTTCGTCCGGCTATGGCGATAAACGGCATGTGTAATAGGCGTTACGGACCCGGGGGCAGTACCCGGCGCCTCCACCAGTTTCCACCGCGTCCGGCCGACCCGGCGGGCGCGGTTCCGAGGGGGCGAAACAGGATCGACGTGCGCTCAAAGGCATGTTTTTCGCTCGGCATGGTACCGCCGTTATCGGGCCGCTTTAAAAGTGCCAACCAAAATGAGCCGCTTCAGGCTCCGGCTTTGGCCCACGCTGCCTAGCAGTAGGTAAGCGCGGCCCGGGGGGCGCCGGGCAACAGAAGCCCCCCACCGCTTTTCTCCGCTGGCCAGTCGGGCCGGAGGGCGAGCCCGGGCAGGGGAACGAGATGGTTGAAGACGACGTCAAGCAGGGCATCCTGCGCTACGACAAGATGGTGGAGAACGCCCTGCGCCAGGTGCTGCGGCAGTCGCTTCAGTTCGTCGTCGCGCATGGCTTGCCCGGGGAGCATCATTTCTACATCACCTTCCGGACCGATCATCCTGACGTCGTGATGCCGGGCTACCTTCGCAAGCGTTACCCGGACGAGATGACCATCGTGCTGCAGCACCAGTTCTGGAACCTCGAGGTGACCGAGGAGCATTTCTCGGTGAGCCTGAGCTTCTCCAACAAGCCGGAACTGCTGGTCATCCCCTTCGCCGCCGTGGCGGCCTTCGCCGATCCTTCGGTCCGCTTCGGCCTGCAGTTCGAGACCGGCGACGGCGGCACCCAGGAAGACGACGAGGCCGGCCCGCAGGTCAAGCTGCCGGAGGTCGCGCGGCCCCAGCCGGCGTTGGCCGAGAATGCGGACCGGCCCCAAGACGGCGCCGGTGAGAACGACGCCAGCGAGAACGGCGCCGAGAACATCGTCGCCCTGGATCGCTTCCGCAAGAAATAGCCGCCTTGCCCTTCCTCCCGGACGTCCTGGACCACGGCCTGAGGATCGTGTTCTGCGGCAGCGCCGTCGGCCGCGTATCAGCCGAGCGCGGCGCCTACTACGCCGGGCCGGGCAACCGTTTCTGGCCGACCCTGGCGGCGATCGGCCTGACGCCCCGTCAGCTGCCGCCCGAAGCCTTCTCCAGCCTGCCGAGCTACGGACTGGGTCTGACCGACATCGCGAAGGAGGCCGCCGGCGCCGACCACCAGCTGCCGCCCGGCAGCGACGACCCCGACGCGCTGCGCGCCAAGATCCTGCGCTTCGCCCCGGAGGTCCTGGCGTTCGTCGGCAAGCGCCCGGCGCAGGCCTACCTCGGCAGGGCGGCCGACTACGGCCGCCAGCCGGAAACCCTGGGGCCGACGCAGCTCTTCGTGCTGCCCTCGCCCTCCGGCGCCGCCCGGCGCTACTGGGACGACTCCTGGTGGCACGCCCTGGCCCGCCTGGTCCCCTGACCCAAACGGTTAGAGGAAGGCGGGATCACTCGGTGAGGCCATACTTGCGCCGGAAGGCGGCACGCAGGCCGGCGATACTGGCCTCCCAAGCCGGGTCCGGGCGGAAGCCGCCGGTCTCGATCTCGGGGTCGTCGGGCAGCAGGACCATGGTCCGGCCCATCGTCTGGATCCGCGGCGCCTCGACCAACTGCGGATCGCGATGCTTCTCGACATACTTGGCGGCATAGTCGGCACCGCCGCGGCACAGCCAGGCGTCCTCGCGGTTGCGCGGCAGGTCGGCGTTCTCGGCCAGGACATGGGCCGCCAAGGCCTCGCGATGGGCCGGCTCCAGATCGTCGAGAGGCGCCTCCAGAGGCATCAGGAGCTGGCGGACCAGCAGCAGCTTGTCCTGGGCCGCCTGGGCGGAGGCGCAGCGGGAGGCGTCCTCGGCGATCCTGAGACGGGCCAGGAGGTCGCCGAAGATGGCGCCCTCGGTCATGCCGGCCCGCTGATGCAGCAGCGCATAAGCGGCGAGGTAGGCCGAGGCCCCCCTGCCGGTGTAGATCCGGCTCATGGTCCAGTCGAGTGCGGTCAGAATCTCCCGGTCGCTTTTTGCCGCCAGCAGGGCGGCCAGGGCCTCGGTGCGGCGGCGCGCGTCGTCGTAGGCCGTCAGTCGGGCCCAGAGGACCTGATCGTGGCGGCTCCGGCGCTCGGGCAGCGCGGCAAGGAAGGCCCGGCGCCGCTCACTGTGGGGCGGTAAAGCGTGAGGCGGTAAAGCGTGAGGCGGCAAGGCGGTGGCGGTCGGCCCCCCGGGCGCGGCCTCGGGCTCCGGGGCCGCTTCGGGACGCGCCCCGGGCGCCTCGGCAAGCGGCGGCCGGGTCCCCGACACCGGCGGCCAGAGGCCGGTCGGCAGGTCGCCGTCGCGATGGGCGCGCCAGCGCTGCCCGGACTGGCCCGGATCGCCGGCGCAGCCGGCCAGGCCGAGCGGAATGACCAGACACCACGCGAAGAGAGCTTGCAGCCGCAACCCGGTCCCCCGAAGGCTCACCCTGCGTCGCAATCGCCGGGCCATCCGATCGAGCTTCAGAAAGACCGGCCCGGGAGCATCGCGCCTCTGCCTCCGCGGATCGCGCTTACCCTTGCCCTTTCCGGAAGACCCCACAAATATACCGCGGCCATGACGCCCGCGCGCTTCCTCTTCGACGGCTCGGATGAGGGCTCCCTCACCCTGGTGCTGGCCCACGGCGCCGGCGCCCCGATGGACAGTCCCTTCATGACCGCCTTCGCCGAAGGCTTGGGCCGCCGTGGCCTGCGGGTCGCCCGTTTCGAGTTTCCCTACATGGCGGCGCGGCGCGGCGACGGCCGGAAGCGCCCGCCCGACGGCCAGGCGAAGCTGCTGGAATCCTGGCGTCAGGCGGTCGCGGCGTTGCAGCCGGCCCGCCTGGCCATCGGCGGCAAGTCCATGGGTGGGCGCATGGCGAGCCTGGTCGCCGACGAGCTCGGCGCCGCGGGCCTGATCTGCCTCGGCTATCCCTTCCACCCGCCGGGTAAGCCCGAGCGGCTGCGGACGGCACACCTGGAGGCGATCGAGACTCCGACCCTGATCGTCCAGGGAACCCGCGACCCCTTCGGCACCCGAGCCGAGGTCCGGGACTACGGGTTGTCGGATGCGCTTCGCCTTCACTGGGCCGAAGACGGCAACCATGACCTGGTGCCCCGCAAGGCCTCGGGACGCAGCGCCGAGGAGAACTGGTCCGAGGCCATGGACGCGGTCGCCGGCTTCCTGCTGGCGTCGTAGCCGAGGTCCCTTCACGGTCGCCTGCCGACGCTCGGGCCTCATCCTTCGTTCGCCACCCGGCGCTTGCGCCGCTGGCGCCGGGGCGTCTCGCTCCGGGCCCCGGGGCCGGGCGCAAGGACCCGCGCTGCCGGCAGGCGCACGGTCACGTTGGTGCCGCGACCGGGCGCGCTCTCCAGCTCCAGCGTGCCGCCGTGCATCTCGGTCAGGCGCTGGGCCAGCGGCAGGCCCAGTCCGGTGCCCTGATGCCGGCTGGCCAGGTCGCTTTCGATCTGGCCGAAGACCGCCAGGGCCCGCGGGATGTCCTCGGCCGCCATGCCGATGCCGTCGTCCGAGACCTGGAACAAGACGTCGCCCTCGGCATCGTGCAGCACGACGAGCTCGATCCTGCCGCCCCGCGGCGTGAACTTGATGGCGTTGCTCAGCAGGTTCAGCAGGATCTGCTTGAGCGCCCGCGGATCGGCACGCAGCTCGAGTTCGTCGAGGTCGCTGCGCCGTTCGAGGCTGAGGCCGGCGGCGCTGGCCCGCGTCCCGATCAAGCGCAGACAGGAGTTCAGGAGCTGCCCGACCTGGACCTGATCCTCTTCGATCCGATGCTTGCCGGCTTCGATCTTCGAAACGTCGAGCACGTCGTTGATGATGTCGAGCAGAAGCGACCCGCTGGCATGGATGTCGTTGGCGTAGCTCTTGTAGGCCTTGTCCCCCAGGGGGCCGACCATCTCGTCCTTCATCATCGAAGAGAAGCCGATGATGGCGTTGAGCGGAGTCCGCAGCTCGTGGCTCATGTTGGCCAGGAAGCCGCTCATGCTGCGCCTGGCGGCCTCCGCCTCCTCCTTCGCGACCAGCAGCTCCTGCTGGCGCCGGTGCAGCTCGGTGACGTCCGTGTAGACGCAGACCAGGCCGCCGTCCCGGGTGCGGTGCTGGCTGATCCGCGCCACCGTGCCCTCGGCGAGCTCCGCCTCGAAACTGCGGCGCGCGCCCTTGTGGCGCGCCAGCTGCCTGCCGATCCAGCTCTCGCGCGACTCGCGCAACTGGTGTGCGGGGCTCTCGGCCGCGAAGGCCCGCAGAATGTCTTCGTGGGTCCGGCCTTCCAGGGGCGTCTGCCAGCCGATCGCATGGAGGTCCCGGAAGCGGGTGTTGCAGAGCAGAAGCCGGCTCTCGGCATCGAACATCGCGAAGCCGTCGCGCATCGCACCGATGGCCTCCTCCAGGCGCCTCTGGGCGGCCTTCCGCGCGGCCTCCGCGCGCCGCTGCACGGTGATGTCGCGGAGGCGCAGAATCGCCAGGCGCTCTTCCTGGACGACCATCTCGCTGACCACCAGCTCGAGGTTGAAGCGCTCGCCGTCGGCGCGCTGGCCGAGCAGCTCGAAGGGACCGCCGCGCAGCAGGTGGAAGCCGAGGGCGAGCCGGGTCTGCGCCTCGCTCTCCTGGGCCGAGGCCGCGAGCAGGGTCGCCTTGCGGCCCTCGGTCTCGGCCGCCCTGCGCCCGAAGATCCGCTCGGCGGCGCGGTTGAAAGAGGCGATTCGGCCACGGCTGTCGATCGTCACGATGGCATCGAAGCTGTGCTCGACGACCTGGCGCATGAGGGCGTCTTTGCGCCGAAGCTCCAGGCCCTGGGCCAGCAGACCCAGATCCTGGCGGTCGACCCGCAGGCCGAGGCCGTAGAGATAGGCGCACAGCAGTGAAAGCTGCCAGGGCGCCGCGTCGAGGCTGAGCGGAAAGCTCGCCTGGACCGCCAGCGAAAGGCCGAAAAGGCCGAGGGCACCGAAAGCGGTGAACAGGGTGCTCCGACGCCAGGACTGGCCGACGATGCGCGGCGTCAAGCCGAAGATCAGCAGCAGGCTGACCAGAAGGACGGGCAGCGGGGCGAGCCGGGCGATCGCGCGATCCTGGGCGATCGTCTCGTAGGCCATGATCTGGACAAGCGGGCCCGGCAGGATCCCATAGGCCGGCACGGCGACCTGCTCGCCCAGCTCGACCGCCGTCGCGCCGAGGATGACCCGCTTGCCGCGCAGCGCCGCTTCGTCGACGCGGCCGGCCAGGACGTCGGCGAAGGAAAACCTTGGAACGTCTTCGACGCGGATACCGAAGTCGAGATAGAAGCCCGCCTCCGGCAGATCGCGGCGCTGCGTCAGGAGCGCGCCCAAGGCGACCAGTTGGTCGCCGCCCCAGGGAACCAGGACGGACATCCGGCGCAGGACGCCGTCGGAGTCCGGCTGCATGTCGACGCCGGCGACGGTCGCGTGGCGGGCGAAGCGCGTCAGCGGCAGGTTGAGGGCAAGGTCGACACCACCGTCCTCCGCCGGGACCTTCTGCATGAAGGCCGGCAGGATCGCCCGCCCGGCCGAGCCGGCCAGGGCCCGCTCCAGGGCGGCGTCCTCTGCCGCTGCCGAGGGCGACGAGAGATCGATGCCGAAGGCCACCATCTCGGCGCCGGCGTCGATCAGACGGACCAGGACCTCCGCGTGATACCGACGGGGCCAGGGCCAGGCCTCGAGCTCCTGCAGGCTCTTGGCGTCGACCTCCACCAGGACCGCGTCGCCGCTCGCCGGCCGGCGCAGCAGATCGAAGCGCAGGTCGAGGTAGCTGCGCTCGAGAAACTCGAGACCGTCGCCGAGGTAGACCGCCGCGACCAGGGTGAAGATCGCGAGGCGCGGCAGCCAGGCGCGCAGCCGTCCGACGCCGGGAAAGCGGCGCAGCGCCGTGATCAGGCGACGGAGCGGCGCGCTCATGGCGACGGCTCGCCGAAGCCTCGGTCGCACGGCGGCAGAGGCCGCTCAGTCGTCATCGCCGCCTCCGGTGGCGCGATAGACGACCAGCCCGGTCAGGACCCCGATCAGCATCGGGACGATGGCCAGGATCGGCGGCCGGGATCGGCAACGCCGCAGCGCCCGAGCGGACTCCGCGCAGCGGGCCGCGAGGACCCGCACGCAGGACCGCGGTCGCACCAGCACCTGGCGCAGCCATATCTCGCCCTCCCACTGGCAACTTTTTCGAATAGTTAATTTCTGAAAGTATTATACTCAATAATATAAGCACACTCCAACATATCTTGTAGTCGTATAAAATACCGGTCGCGCCCGGCGATGCAATAATGAGGAAAATTTGAGATAAAAGCCCGGGACCCGAAGAACCGAATCGGGCCAGCGCCGGGTCGGACCGCCGCCTTGCCCTGAAACCGCCGGGCCCAAAGCTGTCAACCATGGCCCCGAACACCTGTCGCCTGTTTCCCCGGTCTATACACATCGCGAACCTGGCCGAGGGCCGCTTCGGAGGCCCCGGCCGCGCTTGCCTCTTCCGCCCGTCCGGGTTTAGATCGTTCATGGTTTGTTTTCCTCCGTCCGTCGCCGCTGCTGATGCCTAGAAGCCCAAGATCCGGTGACCCCGGGACCGCGAGGCCGGGCTTCGGCGGCGTCCTCGACGCGCTGCGGCACCGGAACTTCCGTGTCTATATCTCGGGCAACGCGGTCTCCCTGATCGGCACCTGGATGCAGCGGACCGCCGTCGGCTGGTTGACCTGGGACCTGACGCAGTCCGGCTTCTGGCTCGGCCTGGTCGCCTGCGCGGACCTGCTGCCGGCGGTCGTCATCGGCCCCCTGGGCGGCGTGCTGGCGGACCGCTTCGACCGCCTGCGGATCATGATGGCGGCGCAGACGGTGGCGCTGTTCCAGGCCGCCACGCTCTTTGCCTTGACCGCGGGCGGCGTGATCGAGGTCGAGCTCTTGGCGCTGCTGGTTCTCGTCCACGGGGTCGCGATGGGGTTCAACCAGCCCTCGCGCCTGGCCCTGATGCCGAGCCTGGTCCCGCCGGAGGCCCTCCCGACCGGAATCGCGATCAACTCCGTGGCCTTCAACCTGGCGCGCTTCATCGGTCCCGCGCTGGCCGGCCTTCTGATCGTCACCTTCGGGGTCGCCGGCGCCTTTGCCGCCAACGCGCTCAGCTTCCTGGTCTTCCTGATCGCGTTGTCCCGGCTTCGACTCGGCGCCGCCGCCGGGGGTGCGAGACCCGCCGGCCACGCAAGCCTGCTGGCGGAGCTGCGCGACGGCATCGGCTACGCGCTCCGGCATCCGGGCATCGGGCCGATGCTGTTCCTGCTCGCCACCGTTTCGCTCGGGGCGCGCCCCTTCATCGATCTGATGCCGGGTTTCGCCGCCGAGGTCTTCGGCGGCGGCGCCGACACCCTGGCCATGCTGAGCTCGACCGTCGGCCTCGGCGCCGTGGCGAGCGGCCTTTGGATCGCCCGACGGGGCCCGCACGGCCTGACCCGCCTGGTGCTGATCAGCACCCTGCTTGCGGGCCTGGCCATCCTGGGCTTCGTCGCGACCGACCTGCTATGGGTCGGGCTGATCAGCGTGGCGCTGGCCGGCATGGCCCTGGTCGTCAGCGCGGTGTCCATGCAGACCCTGATGCAGCTGGCCGTCGACGGACGCCGCCGTGGCCGCGTGCTGAGCCTCTACGGCATCATCTTCATCGGCGGCCCCGCCGCCGGCGCCTTGATCATGGGCGCGCTGTCGGAGGTTCTCGGCCTGCGTCTGCCGCTGGCGGGCGGGGCGTTTCTCGCGCTGCTGGTCTGGCTGCGGGTCTGGCGGAGACGGCAGGCCATCGCCGCGGCGCTGGAGCCGTGACCGTCGGGCGCCCCTTTCAATCCCGGCCCGCCGTGCTACAACCCGGGCCGGCAGGCTTTGACGGGAGGACCAGGTCATGGCGCACGAGACCCGAATGGAAAGCGACTCCATGGGCGAGATCGCGGTCCCGGCGGACCGTTATTGGGGCGCCCAGACCCAGCGGTCGCTGCAGAACTTCAAGATCGGCGGCGAGACCATGCCGCCGCAGCTGATCAAGGCCTTCGGCGTCCTCAAGCTGGCCGCGGCGCGCAGCAACATGGCCTTCGGCGAGCTCGACGAGAAGCTCGGCGCCGCGATCTGCCAAGCCGCGGAGGAAGTCATCGAGGGCCGGCACCTCGACCACTTCCCCCTGGTCGTGTGGCAGACCGGCTCGGGCACCCAGACCAACATGAACAGCAACGAGGTCATCGCCGGCCGCGCCAACGAGATTCTGACCGGCCGGCGCGGCGGCAAGGAGCCGGTGCATCCGAACGACCACTGCAACCGCGGCCAGTCCTCCAACGACTGCTTTCCCACCGCGATGCACATCGCCGCCGTGCGCGAGCTGGTCGAGGAGACCGTTCCGGCCCTGGGCCGCCTGCACGCGGCGCTCGACGCCAAGGCCACGGCCTTCGCCGACATCATCAAGATCGGTCGCACCCACCTGATGGATGCGACGCCGCTCACCCTGGGCCAGGAGTTCTCGGGCTATGCCAAGCAGATCGAGCTGGGCATCCGCCGGGTCGAGGAGGCGGTGCCGCGGCTGACCCAGCTCGCCCAGGGCGGCACCGCGGTCGGCACCGGCCTGAATGCGGTGGCCGGCTTCGCCGAGCGCTTCGCCGAGGAGGTCTCCAAGATCACCAGCCTCAACTTCCAGACCGCGGACAACAAGTTCGAGGCCCTGGCCGCTCACGACGCCGTCGTCGAAGCCTCCGGCGCCCTCAACACGGTCGCCTGCTCCTTGATGAAGATCGCCAACGACATCCGCCTGCTCGGCTCCGGGCCGCGCTGCGGCATCGGCGAACTGCTGCTGCCGGCCAACGAGCCCGGCTCCTCGATCATGCCCGGCAAGGTCAACCCGACCCAGGCCGAGGCCATGACCATGATCTGCGCCCAGGTCATGGGCAACCACGTGACGGTCACAGTCGCCGGGTCCAGCGGCCACTTCGAGCTCAACGTCTTCAAGCCGGTGCTGATCTACAGCCTGCTGCAGTCGGCCAGGCTGATCGGCGACGCCTGCGACAGCTTCAACGAGAACTGCATCGCGGGCATCACGCCGAACACCGGCCGCATCCGGTCGCTGATGGAGGAGTCCCTGATGCTGGTCACGGCGCTGAACCCGCACATCGGCTACGACAACGCCGCCAAGGTGGCGAAGAAGGCCTATGCCGAGGACAAGACCCTGAAGGCGGCGGCGGTGGAGCTGGGCCTGCTGACGGCCGAGCAGTTCGACGACTGGGTGCGGCCGGAGGACATGCTGGGTCCCAGGGCCAAGACCTGACCGCGCACGGATGGCGCGCCCCGATGAGCATCCCCCGATGACCGGGCGCGCGCGGCCGCGCAAACGATCGATCACCATCGCCGGACACCGAACCAGCCTGTCCCTGGAACAGGCCTTCTGGGACGCGCTGGCGGCCTACGCCCGTCAGGACGGCGTCTCGATCGACAGGCTGCTGACAGAGATCGACGAGGCTCGGGAGAGCAACCTGTCCAGCGCCGCCCGTGTCTATGTGCTGGAACGGCTGCGCGGCGAGGCCGGGCGAAAGGTCACTCCGCCGCTGGCGGACTCTTGAGGCCCTTGAGGATCTCGTTGATGAAGTCCTCCGGCTTGATCGGCTCCGGCTTCGCCTGCGGGGCCGGCGGCGCGGCGGGTATCACCTCGTCCTCCGCCGGCGGCGCCCACTCCGGCTGCGCCGCGGCCTCGGACGCCGGCGGCTCTTCCTCGGCGGCGCCCGTGCCGGCCGGACCGGGCGCCTCGACGCCAGGCTCTTCCGGAACCGGGATCGTCGGCTCCACCTCCGACTCAGGCGCCTCGCGGCGCTGGAAGGCCTGGCCGCCGACGCGGACGTTCGGCTGGTCCAGGGCGCCGGTCAGACCGACACTGAGGTAGGCCTCGGCCGGTTCGGCATCCCGAAACACTTCGGTCTGGGAGTCCAAGGTCCATTCGACCAGATCGGCCTGACCCGCCAAGCGCGCCACAGCGCCCTGCCCGGTCAGTTGCGTGTCCCGTGTGGTCGCCACGCCGTCCTCCAAGACGAAGCTGCCGCTGAGCGCCGCCGGCGTCCCGGCGAAGGCCCCGAGGAGCAGCATCGAGGCGTCGGCGACACCCCGGATCTGCTTGAGCTCCTGTCCGAGCACGCCGAGCAGCACGGCGCCGACCTGCTCCTCCTGCCTGGCGGTGACCGTGACCTTGCCTTCGATCGTGCCCTGGCCGTCCAGGCTGGCGACCAGGTCATGCGCACTCCGCCCGCGCGAGACCAGATCGGCGTTCATCGTCACCGGCCCGGCCGCCCGGTCGAAATCGAACTTCTGGCGCAGCAGGGGCTTGAGGTCGACATCGACGGCCGAGATCCCCGCGCCGAGCTCGATCCCGTCGCGCAGGTCGGCCTTGCCGATCACCGTGAGCTGGCCGCCGAGGAAACCGCCGGCGAGGTTCTTGACGCTCAGGATCCCGTCCTGGAGGTCGGCGTCCAGGGAGGCCTTTTCGAGCTGCAGGTCCTGGAGCTGGAAGGCCTCGGCGGTCAGCTTGAGCTCGGCGTCGAAGCCCAAGAGGCCCGCCGCGTCGATCGGCGTCCGCGACCAGCGCCCGTTGACCCCGCCGCCGGCGGGCGCGGCGGCGGAACCGCCTCCGGCGCCCAGCAGCGCCGCCAGGGGCAGGCGGTCCGAGGTGAGATCGGCGCTGATCCTGGGCCGCTCGCCGGCAAGGTCCACGGCGACGGCGCCCTCGAGGCTGCTCTCGCCGAGGCGCCCTTTCAGATCGGCCAGTCGAAAGGCGCTGCCGGTTCCCGTGAGCTTCGCCTCGAGGTCGAGCTGGCCCAGGTTCCGGTCTTCGAGGCTCGGATCGGTGAGCCGTGACAGCAGAAACGCAAGGTTGCGATGTTGGGCGCTGAGCGAAAGATCGAAGCTGACCGGTCCTTCCAAGGGCCGCACGCTGCCCTGCGTCGCAAACCTGCCGCCGAGGCTATCGAGGGTCAGGTCGAGGTCGACGGCTTTCAAATCGCCTGCGACTGAACCGGCGACCGCACTCGGCCCCAGCTTGGCGTAGAGCGCCGGGTCCAGGCCCAGGGCCTTGGCAAGCTGTCCGGGATCGCCGATGCCGAGCCTGAGATCCAAGTCAGCCTTCGCAGCATCGGCCAGGTCTTCGATTGCGCCCTCGACTTCGAGCCGGCTGCCGGCGAAGTCGCCGATCCGCCCCTCCTTGATCGTCAGCCCAGCGTTCTGCAGGGTGCCGGCCAGGGCGACGTCGCGGTAGCTGGTGTCCTGGGCCGTCAGCTCGCCGATCTGGACGTTGACGTTCGCGTCGAAACGCGACCAGAGGCTTTCGGCGTCGTCTTCGGCGGCGGCGTCCGCCGCCGCCCCGGCCCTGGCGATTCCGACGGGCAGATAGGCATCGAGATCCAGCTTGTCGGCGGCCAGCCCGATCCCGAAGGCCGGCCGCGCACCCAGGGCGACGACGACACCGCCGTTGATCTGGCTGAGATCCAGGGTGAGGTCCAGATCGGTCAGGTCGATCCGCTTCGCCGAGGCCGCAATACCGCTCTTGAGGTTCATCCGGCGCAGCCGGTCCGTCGGCAGGCCCCCGACGTCGACGCCGAGCCAGGTAAGCTGGCTGCGCAGGTTGCTGGTTGCCGCCTCGACCCGGCCGACGAAGCGTGCCTCCTTCGCGTCGGGCTCGAAGCCGCCCGACAGGGAGACCGCCGCGCCGCCGGGCAGCAGGGCGGCCGCCTGATCGATCTGGAAGGTCCCATCCTCGATCCGAGCCACGACCGCCACCTGGCGCACCACCTGCTCCCGATAGACCAAGGCCTCGATTCCCAGATCGAGCCGGGCCACGAAGTCCTCGGGAAGGCCGAGGGCTGCCGTGGCCTCCCTGCCCCCGGCCGACAGCATCTCGGCGCCGCCCTCTCCGGTCCCGGCCTCCTGCGGCGCGAGCGCGTCGAGGTCGAGGCGCGGGATCGTGACGGACAGCTTGCCTTCGGGCTTGTCGCCCAGGCGCAGCAGTCCTTCGCCGCTGGCCGAACTCTCGCCCAGGGTGATGGCGATCTTCTGGGCCGAGATCTCTTCCGGCGCACCCGCGATTTCGGTCTCGATCACGAAGGGCAGGGCCAGACCGGAGGGCCGGGCCGAGCGCGACGGGCCGGCCAGGACCGCCACGGTCTGGGCCAGGTCGCTCCCCTCCGCCTGGAGCTTGCCCCGGAAGGCCAGGGTGCCGGGATGCAGGGACAGGGAGCCGGAGAACCGCGCCTTGGCTTCGCTGCGCCGCATGCGCAGCGCCATGCGCAAAGGCGTCGCGCCGGCCTCCTTCCAGCGGCCGACCGCGAGCTCGACCCCGGTGTCGACGCCGCGGAGCCGCACGTCACCGTCCAGCAGAAGCGGGCCCCGCAGCGATTCCGCCGTGAGCTCGACGTCGACCTTCTCGATCTTCTCGTCGATCGCCTCCCGGGCATTCCTGTAGATCAGGGTGCCGTCGCTGATGGTGAAGCTGTCGAAGCGGACGTCGACCGGGAAATCGCCGATTTGCCGAAGTGCCGCGGCGCCTCCGCCCGAGGCCGGCTGTCCGTCGCCGTCCAACTCCCAGTTGCGCCGCCCGTCCTCGAGAACCTCCAGGAGGATCACCGGCTCGACCAGTTCGATGGTTTGCACCCTGACGTCGCCGCCCAGAAGCGGCAACAGCTCGACGCGGACCTGCAGCGCCTTCACCATGGCCATGTCCTGCGCCGAGCCGCCGGGGATGTTGGCGAGGCGGACGTCGGCCGCGGAAAAGCTGGGTGTCGGGATGATCTGCAGGCTGATGTCGCCCTCGATCGCGAGGGCGCGGCCAGTCGCCTTCTCGAACTGGGCGGCGATCTCGGTCTTGTGCGCGTTCCAATCGACCAGGCCCGGTCCCACCAGCACCACCGTGACGGCGAGCACAATCAAGCCGAGCAGGCCATAGAGGACGTACTTCACAGATGCTCTCCCCGCCACCCCCGTGTGCCCGAGATCCAAGCCCCCGGCAAGCGTCCGCTGCGGCTCTGCCGTCGCTCCGGGGTCCCGTAGCCGCCTCGGTCCCACCTGAGCCTCGCTGCAGGCCGTTCGGTCTTCTTGGAGTGGAAGACTAACGCAAGGGACCGGGGCCCGGTCCAGCGAATTCGACGGCACTCCAGCGGTTTATGGCCCAAGCCACTGACCCTGGCAAGGCGTTCCCGGAGGGTCGCCGCACGGCCCCTCAGACGCTGAAGATCTTGCCTGGATTCATCAGGTTATGCGGGTCGAGGGCCTGCTTGACCGCGCGCATGACCGCGACCGCCTCGCCGTGTTCCGCCTGGAGGAAGCCGAGCTTGCCGTAGCCGATCCCATGCTCGCCCGTGCAGGTGCCGCCGAGCGCCAGCGTACGCATGATCATCCGGTCGTTGACCTCCTTGGCGCGCGCCATCTCTTCGGCATCGTCCGGGTCGATCAGGAAAACCAGGTGGAAGTTGCCGTCGCCGACATGGCCCACGATCGGCGCGATCAGGCCGGAGGCGTCGATGTCGGCGCGGGTTTCCAGCAGGCACTCGGCGAGCTTGGAGATCGGGACGCAGGCGTCGGTCGCCCAGCCCCGGGCGCCCGGGCGTAGCGCCAGGGCCGCATAGTAGGCGTCGTGCCGGGCCTGCCAGAGCTTGTTTCGCTCCTCCTGCCGGGTCGCCCAGCGAAAGTCGCCGCCGCCGAACTCGGTCGCGATCTCGCCGACCTGCTCGGCCTGCTCCTGGACCCCGGCGGTGCTGCCGTGGAACTCGAAGAACAAGGTCGGCTTGGCCTGCAGGTCCAGCTCCGAATAGCGGCTGCAGGCCTCCATCTGGACCTCGTCGAGCAGCTCGATACGGGCGACCGGGATCCCGCTCTGGATGGTCAGGATGACCGCGTTCACGGCGCCCTCGAGATCGTCGAAGGCGCAGACCGCGGCCGAGGTCGCCTCGGGGATGCCGTAGAGCCGCAGCTGGACCTCGGTGATCACGCCGAGGGTGCCTTCGGACCCCACGAAGAGGCGCGTCAGGTCGTAGCCGGCGGCCGACTTGCGCGCCCGGCCGCCGGTCCGGATGATCCGCCCGTCGGCCAGCACCACGGTCAGCCCCAGGACGTTCTCGCGCATGGTCCCGTAGCGGACCGCGTTAGTGCCCGAGGCCCGGGTCGCGGCCATCCCGCCCAGGGAGGCATCGGCGCCGGGATCGATGGGGAAGAACAGGCCGGTGTCGCGCAGGTGCTCGTTGAGCTGTTTCCGGGTCACGCAGGCCTGGACCCGGCAGTCCAGATCCTCGGCGTTGACCGCCAGAATCTCGTTCATCGCCGAGAGATCGATGCAGACACCGCCCCGCAGGGCCGCCACATGGCCTTCCAGGGAGGTGCCGGTGCCATAGGCGATGACCGGCTTGCCGTGGGCCGCGCAGATCTCGACGATCTCGGCGACCTCTTCGGTCGACCGCGCGAAGGCCACCGCCTCGGGCGGATAGGCCGCATGGTAGGAGACGTCCTTGCCGTGGTGTTCGCGCACCGCGGCCGAGGTCGAGAGCCGTTCGCCCAGCAGGGACTGCAGGGCCTCGATCGCCGGATCCTTGGTCGCTGGCTTGCTGCTCACGCGGCGCCTCCTTGTCCACAGGATATCAGACCGTGCCAGACCCGTTAAGGGCGGGCGTTCCCGGCTCTAAAGCGGGATTCAGATATGAGATCGATGCGGCCTCATATCATCTCGGTCTGTCATATCGTCGTGCTCTAGCCCGCATTTCTCACCGTGGTCATGTTCTCGGGCAGCCAGGTGGCGACGTCGGGGACCAGGACCAGCAGCGCGACCGCCAGGACCATGATCAGGAAGAAGGGTACCGCCGCCCGGGCGATGAAGCCCATGTCCTTCCCGGTCATGCCCTGGAGGACGAAGAGGTTGAAGCCGATCGGCGGCGTGATCTGGGCCATCTCGACCACGATCATCAGATAGATGCCGAACCAGATCATGTCGAAGCCGGCCGCGCGCACCATCGGCTCGATCACCGCCATGGTCAGCACCACGGCCGAGATGCCGTCGAGGAAGCAGCCGAGCAAGATGTAGAAGACGGTCAGCGCCGCGATCAGGGCGAAGGGCGAGAGCTCCAAGGCGGCGATCCAGGTCGCCAGCGCCCGCGGCAGGCCGGTGAAGCCCATGGCCAGGGACAGGAAGTGGGAGCCGGCCAGGATGAAGGCGATCATCGCCGAGGTCCGCGTCGCCCCCAGCAGGGAGGCGGTGAAGCTGTCCCGGGTGAGCGAGCCCTGGAGCGCGGAGAGAAGCAAGGCCCCCAGAACCCCGAGTACGGCCGCCTCGGTCGCGGTGGCCAGGCCGAGGTAGATCGAGCCCATGACGGCGAGGATCAGCAGGATCACAGGCAGGAGCTGGGTCGCCGCCCGGAGCTTTTCGAGCAGCGAATAGACTCGGGCTTCCCGCTCCGCGCGCTGGCCGCTGAACAGCGACCAGAGCACGACATAGCCCATGAACATCAGCGCCAGGCAGATGCCGGGCAGAATCCCGGCGATGAAGAGCTTGACGATGGACTCGTTGACCGTGACCCCATAGATGATCAGCGTGATCGAGGGCGGAATCAGCAGCCCCAGGGTGCCGGCGCCGGCCAGCGTCCCGATGATCATGCGCTCCGGATAGGCGCGCCGGCGCAGCTCCGGGATCGACATCTTGCCGACCGTCGCCACCGTCGCTGCCGAGGAGCCCGAGATCGCGGCGAAGATCGCCGAGCCGGCGATGTTGACGTGGAGCAGACCGCCCGGCAGACGCTGCATCCAGGGCGTCAGGCCCTGGAAGAGGTTCTCGGACAGCCGGGTCCGGAACAGGATCTCCCCCATCCAGATGAAGAGCGGCAGGGCGGTCAGGGACCAGGAGGAGCTGGCCGCCCACATCGTCGTCGCCATGGCATCGCCGACCGGCCGGGGGGTGAAGATCAGCATGCCGAAGGCGGCAACGCCGGTCAGGCTGAGCGCGACCCAGATCCCTGAGCCGAGCAGGAAGAACAGGACCGCAAGGAAGATCAGGGTCAGTCCGAGTTCGCTCATGGCTCGCCCTCCGCGACGCTGCCCGGCGCTTCTGTCGGATCTTCGCGGCCGGCCAGGAAGACCACCAGGCTGTGGAAGAAGCAGACGGCGAGGACCACGGCCCCGAAGGACGGCAGGGTCTGCGGGATCCAGAGCAGGATCGCGTCGTCGCCCTCGCTGCGGTCGCCGAGCTGCCAAGAGACATGGGTCATACGGACCAGGTACCAGGCGACGTAGACCGACAGCAGCGTGCCCATACCCAGGCACCAGAGCTGGACCCCGCGCCGGACCCGGCCGCCGACCGCGTTCAGCAGAATGCCGACCCGGATGTGGCCGCCGGCGCGCAGGGTGTGGGCCAGCGCCAGGAAGCTCGAGCCCGCCATGGCGTAGCCGGCGTACTCGGTCAGGCCGGGCAGATAGACGCCGAGCAGGCGGCTGGTGATGCTGGTGATGATCAGCAGCGCGAGGGCCAGCAGCAGCGTAGCCGCCGCGTAGCCGCACCAGAGGTAGAACCGGTCGAGCAACCGGTCCGCGGCAGCTAGCAAGCGCATGGAAAAGGTCCCCAGAAGGCGGCGAAGGCCCGCGGGCTCCGCGCCGGCCGGACCGGAGCGGTGCCCGCGGGCGCCGGCGTTACATCTTCCTGTAGGCCTCGATCGCGGACTTGCCGTCGTCGCCCGCCCGTTCGAGCCATTCCCGGGTCATCTGCTCGCCGATCTTGAGGAAATCGGCGCGTAGCTGATCGCTGGGGCCTTCGATGGTCATCCCGTTGGCGGCGAGCTGCTCCTTGTACCAGTCGGCCAGCTCCTGCGCCTTGGCCCAGCCGGCGGCCTCGGCGTCCGCGGCGGCCTTGAGGACGACGCCCTGGGTCTTTTCGTTCAGGCCGTTCCAGGCGTCCAGGTTCACCATCACCATGTTCTTGGGCAGCCAGGCCTGGACGTCGTACCAGTACTTGACGTGCTCCCAGATCTTGCGGTCGTAGCCGGTCGAGCCCGAGGACATCATGCTGTCGGCGACACCGGTGGCGAAGGCCTGGACCAGTTCGGCCGCCTCGATCTTGGTCGGCACCGCGCCCATCAGCTCGGCCAGGCGCGAGGTCGCCGCGTTGTAGGCGCGGAACTTCGCGCCCTTCATGTCGGCCCCGCTCGTCACCGGGGTCTTGTTGTAGAGCCCCTGGGGCGGCCAGGGCACGGCGTAGAGCAGCTTGACGCCCTTCGACTCCAGCACCTTCTCCAAGGCCGGCTTGGAGGCCTCGTGCAGCTTCCGGGCGGCGTCGAAGCTGGTCGCCAGGAACGGCAGGGCGTCGATCTCGAAGATCGGGTTCTCGTTGCCCAGCGCCGAGATCAGCCGCTCGCCGATCGGTGCCTGGCCGGTACGGACCGCGCGGAAGATCTCGCCGCCCTTGAACAGCGAGCCGCTGGGATGGGTGACGATCTCCAGTTCGCCCCCGGAGGCCTCGGTCACGGCCTTGGCAAAGGCGGTCGCGTTCTCCGAATGGTAGTTGGTCGCGGCATAGGCCAGCGGCATGTCCCATCTCTCGCCGGCCTGGGCAGCCGCGAGCCCGGCGGCCAGGGCCGCCGCCGCAGCGGTGGCGGCAAGCGATGTCCTCAAGTGCTTCATTCTTCCAACTCCCTGCTTCTTGTCGGGTCCAGTTCAGATGTCCCCCGGCTCGGCGACGCCTCTCAGCCGGGCGTTCCGCGTTGCCGGAGCATCTGCCGGCCTTCGTTTCTCGGCGCCGGCAGTCTAACGCGGGCCGCCGAGATTGCCCGCCGAATCTTTCCCGGCGCCGGCCTGGAGGCCCGGTCGCGCCCGGTCATGCCGAGCCCGCCGCGATCCAGCCGATCGCCTGGTTCAGGTCGTAGACCGGCCGCCCGGTCGCTGCGGCCAGGGCCCGGCGGTAGGGCGAGAGGTTGGTGCATTCCAGAAGGATCGTCCCCAGCTCGGGATCGCGCTTCAAGAGGCGCCGCCCCGCCGCGCAGACCTCGGCCTCGGCCGCCGCCCGGTCCAGCGTCTGCAGGTCGCCGGCGATCACCCGGTGCAGTTCGCCGCCCTCGATCCCCGCGACCAGGGTGCCGGCATCCGACCAAGGCCCGAAGTGCGCGGCGCTCAGCCGCCGGGCGTCGAAGGTCAGCACCCCGATCGTCGCCGCCGCGCCGTAGACCTGACGCAGGAAGGGCAGCAGCGCGAAGGCCGAGGCGATGACCGGCACGGTCACGGCCTGCTCCAGGCGCGTCTGCAGGGCACCCAGGAAGCCGCAGCTGGTGGCGATCAGCGACACCCCGTCCTCATCGGCGAGGGCCTCGGCCGCCGCGATCAGCGCCTCTTCGGCCCGCGCGTCCGGCGCGCCCTCGCGCACCACGGCCGCGACCGTCGCCGCCTCGACCGGGCGGTAGACCACGGGAAAGGGAAAGCTCTCCGGATTGCCGATGTCGCCCGGCAGGCGCGGGAAGCGCGTGTTGAGCCGGACGACGCCGAGGCGGAAGGGCATGGCGCCGGAGCCTCAAAGCGAGGTCGCCGCGCGGGCGGCCTGGTCGTAGAGGCCGGACAGCGCGCGCAGAAGCTCGGCCGCCTTGCCGATCTCGGGGTTCAGGGCCTCGACCCGGTCGCCGGTGAAGGGATCGAGGGCGGCGATCAGGCAGGCCTCGCGGATCTCGCGGTAGCGGGCGCAGGCCGCCTGCCCGGCCTCGCTGGTCGAGAAGAAGATCTCCTTGCCGCGACGCCGCCGCTCGATCAGGCCGAGCTTGGAGAGCTTCTTCAGGGCGTAGGTCACGAGGTGGCTGTCCTCGACGTTCAGCGCCAGGCAGATATCGGCCAGCTTCTTCTCGCGGCCGCGGTGGTTGACCCAGTGGAGCACCAGGACGTCGAGGGCGCCCAGATCCTCCAGGCCCGCCGCCGCCATGCAGCGCACGACCCAGCGGTTGAAGGCGTGGCCGGCGATGATCAGGCCGAACTCGAACTCGCTGAGCTCGGGCGAGGTCTCGGAGACCAGGTGCGCCGAGGAGACGATCGGCCGACCGGGCGACGGGGCGGTCACGAGGTAAATCCCCTGAGGCCGGCGCGCTTGCCTCCCCCCCACCCCGGCCCTCCCCCACCAGGGGGGAGGGAGTATCGCAGTGGCGCGGTCCTTTCTCCCTCCCCCCTGGTGGGGGAGGGCCGGGGTGGGGGGGGCGGCGACGCTACGTTGTCGAGAAGGAGACTCACCATCATTCCGCCGCCTCCCGGGCCGTACCGGGCGGGCCGAAGCCGCCGCCGCCGGGAGTCTCGATGACGAAGACGTCGCCCGGGTGCAGGTCGGCGCGATCGGTGCCGGTCAGGACCTCGCGGCCGCCGTCGCGCCGCTCCACCCAGTTGCGGCCGAGCGCGCCCGGCTCGCCGCCGCCGATCCCGAAGTTGGGCACCTTGCGGTGGTTGGACAGGATCGAGACCGTCATGTCGTCGAGAAAGCGCAGGCGGCGGACCGTGCCGTCGCCGCCCCGCTGCCGGCCCTTGCCGCCGGAGCCCCGGCGGATGGCGAAGGATTCCAGCACCACCGGGAAGCGCCATTCCAGCACCTCGGGATCGGTGAGGCGGGAGTTGGTCATGTGGGTGTGGATGGCGTCGGTGCCGTCGAAGTCGGGCCCGGCGCCGGAGCCGCCGGCGATGGTCTCGTAGTACTGGTGCCGATCGTTGCCGAAGGTCAGGTTGTTCATGGTGCCCTGGGCCCCGGCCAGCACCCCGGTCGCGCCGAAGAGGCAGTCGGTGATGGCCTGGCTGGTCTCGACGTTGCCGGCGACCACGGCGGCCGGATAGCTGGGCTTCAGCATCGAGCCCTCGGGGATCACGATCTCCAGCGGCTCGAGGCAGCCTTCGTTCATCGGGATCTCGTCGTCGACCAGGGTCCGGAAGACGTAGAGCACCGCCGCGCGGCAGACCGCCGAGGGCGCGTTGAAGTTGCTTCCGAGCTGGGCGCTGGTCCCGGAGAAGTCGATCCGGGCGCTGCGCGCCGCCTTGTCGACGGTGATCGCGACCTCGATCCGGCTGCCGTTGTCCATGGGATAGACGAAACGGCCGTCGGCCAGGCGGTCGAGCACCCGGCGGACCTGCTCCGCGGCGTTGTCCTGGACGTGGATCATGTAGGCCTGCACGACGTCCAGCCCGAAGTGCGCGACCATCTTGCGCAGCTCCTGCACGCCCTTCTCGTTGGCGGCGATCTGGGCCTTGAGGTCGGCGATGTTCTGGTCCGGGTTGCGCGCCGGGTAGGGGCCGGAGGCCAGCAGCGCCCGCATCTCGGCCTCGCGGAAACGGCCCCCGGCGACCAGCCTGAAGTTGTCGATCAGGACGCCCTCCTCCTCCACCGTGCGGCTGTCCGGCGGCATCGAGCCGGGCGTGGTGCCGCCGACGTCGGCGTGGTGGCCGCGGCTGCCGACGTAGAACAGGATCTCCCGGCCCTCGGCGTCGAAAACCGGCGTGATCACGGTGATGTCGGGCAGGTGGGTGCCGCCGTTGTAGGGCGCGTTGAGGACATAGACCTCGCCGGGCGCGAGGCTGCCCTGGTTCTGCCGGATCACGGCGCGCACGCTCTCGCTCATCGAGCCCAGGTGGACCGGCATGTGCGGCGCGTTGGCGACCAGGTTGCCGCCGGCGTCGAAGACCGCGCAGGAGAAGTCGAGCCGCTCCTTGATGTTGACCGAGTAGGCGGTCTTCTCCAGCGTCGAGCCCATCTGCTCGGCGATCGACATGAAGAGGTTGTTGAAGATCTCCAGCATCACCGGGTCGGCCCGGGTACCCACGGCATGGGCCCGTTCCAGCGGCACGACCCGCTCCATGACCAGGTGGTTGCGCTCGGTCAGGCGGGCTTGCCAGCCCGGGTCGATCACCGTGGTGCTGCCCGCCTCGAGCAGGATCGCCGGCCCGTCCAGGCGATCCCCGGGCGCCAGTTCGCCGCGCTCGTAGACCGGCGTGTCGTGCCAGGCGTCGCGGGCGAACATCCGGGTGGTCGCTTTGGGCCGGGGCGCTTCATGGCCCGCCGGCACCTCCAGCCGCGGGTCCTCGGCGGCGTCGGTCGCGCCGATCGCCTCTACCGAGACCGCCTCCACGATGTGGCCCTTCTCCGGCATGAAGAAGCCGTAGCGCTGCTGGTGGGCGGCCTCGAAGGCCTCGACCACCGCTGCGCGCGGGCCGAAGTCGACGATCATGGCGGAATCGGTGCCGACATAGCGCAGATGGACCTTCTTGAGCACCGAGATCCGCGCCTCGGCGATGTCCTGGCGCCGCAGCTCGTCTCGCGCCTCGGCGGCCAGGGCCGCGAGCCGCTCTTCGAGCTTCGCCGGGAGTTCGTCGTCCAGCTCGGCCTCGACCGCTTCCTCGCGCATCGCCCGCACGTCGGCCAGGCCCATGCCGTAGGCCGAGAGCACGCCGGCGAAAGGATGCAGGAAGATCCGGGTCATGCCCAGGGTGTCGGCGATGTCGCAGGCGTGCTGGCCGCCGGCGCCGCCGAAGCAGTTGAGCACGTACGCGGTCACGTCGTAACCGCGCTCGATCGAGATCTTCTTGATCGCGTTGGCCATGTTCTCGATCGCGATCCGGCGGAAGCCCTCGGCGACCTCCTCGGCCGTACGTTTATTGCCGGTCGCCTCCTCGATGCGTACGGACAGCTCGGCGAAGCGCTCTCCGACGACCTCGGCGTCCAGGGGCCGGTCACCGGCCGGCCCGAAGACCGCCGGGAAGAAGTCGGGCACGATTCGGCCCAGCATCACGTTGGCATCGGTGACGGAGAGCGGCCCGCCGCGGCGGTAGCAGGCCGGTCCGGGGTTGGCCCCGGCCGAGTCCGGGCCGACCCGGTAGCGCGCGCCGTCGAAGTGCAGGATCGAGCCGCCGCCGGCTGCGACCGTATGGATCTGCATCATCGGCGCCCGCATACGTACGCCCGCGACCTGGGTCTCGAAAGCGCGTTCGTACTCGCCGTCGAAGTGCGCGACATCGGTCGAGGTGCCGCCCATGTCGAAGGAGATCAGCTTGTCGAAGCCACCCATGGCCGCCGAACGTACGGCGCCGACGATCCCGCCGGCCGGGCCCGAGAGGATCGAGTCCTTGCCCTGGAACAGACGGGAGTCGGTCAGGCCGCCGTTGGACTGCATGAACATCAGGCGGGTGTCGCCCAGCTCGCCGGCGACCCGGTCGATGTAGCGGCGCAGGATCGGCGAGAGATAGGCGTCGACCACCGTGGTGTCGCCGCGCGAGACCAGCTTCATCAGCGGGCTGACCCGGTGGCTGACCGAGATCTGAGCGAAGCCGATCTCGGCGGCCAGCTCGGCGACCTGGCTCTCGTGGTCGTGGAAACGGTAGCCGTGCATGAAGACGATCGCGGCGGACCGCAGGCCGTCGGCGTAGGCCGCTTCCAGGTCCCGGCGGACCGCGGCCAGATCCAGGGGCCGCAGCACCTCGCCTTGGGCGCTCAGGCGCTCATCGACCTCGATCACCCGCTCGTAGAGCAGCTCGGGCAGCTCGATCCTGCGGGCGAAGAGCCGCGGCCGGTTCTGGTAGGCGATCCGCAGCGCGTCGCGGAAGCCCTCGGTCACCAGCAGGACCACCCGCTCGCCCTTGCGCTCCAGCAGCGCGTTGGTCGCCACCGTGGTGCCCATCTTGACCGCCCCGATGGCCGCGGCCGGAATCTCCGCTCCGGGGGCCAGGCCCAGCAGGTCCCGGATCCCCTGCAGGGCGGCATCGGCGTAGAGTTCCGGGTTCTCCGACAGGAGCTTGTGGGTCAAGAGCGCGCCGTCGGGCCGCCGCGCCACGACGTCCGTGAAGGTCCCGCCCCGATCGATCCAAAACTGCCAGTCTTCCGTCACGTCGCGCTCCTGCCAAAGTGTCTCGCTGCTTGCGCCCTGTCGGGATGCTAGTGTGATGGTTTCAAAGTTCGGCACATTTCATGTGCCGAGATTTGGAAGCTGAATCACACGAGATTCAACGAGTTAGTGTCCCTTTGATTCTGCAATTCGCTCTCGCGAATTTCAGAATCGGGACACTAGGATCACCGCGGGCCTGTTATTGGCGACATATTGGTATTTTACCGGTAAAGTGTCAACTTAAAGCCCGCCATTTTCCCGCCCTTTTGGAGCCGCCGCCACGTCACGATCTGGGATAGAGTGGCTGACATGTGGATCCGGCGCGTGCTCCTCGGCTCACTCCTGCTCCTGGCGCTCCTGCTCGGCGGCCCCTTCCTGGCGGCCGTGACCGGGATCGCCGACGTCTCCGGAGACTGGAGCCGCGCGAGCCGCACGCCGGCGGGCCTGGCGCCCGATCCCAAGGCGACCCCCACCGCCGTCGTGCAGGTCTACGGGGCCCGCGCCTTCGGCTGGCGCGGAGCCTTCGCCGTGCACACCTGGATCGCGGTCAAGCGCCCCAGGGACCTCGCCTTCACCACCCACGAGGTGATCGGCTGGCGCTTTTGGCGCGGCGGCACGGCGGTGGTCAGCGGCACCGGGGCGCCCGACCGCCACTGGTTCGGCGCCAAGCCGAAGCTCTACCTCGACCTGCGCGGGCCCGAGGCCGAGGCCCTGATCGACCGGATCGAGACCGCGGTCGAGAGCTACCCCTTCAAGAACAGCTATCGCAGCTGGCCGGGGCCGAACTCCAACACCTTCACCGCCTGGATCGCCCGCAAGGTCCCGGAGCTGGGCCTGGAGCTGCCGCCGACCGCGGTCGGCAAGGACTACCTGGGGGCCACCCGCTTCGCCGCCGTCAGCCCCAGCGGCACCGGGGTCCAGATCTCCCTGCTCGGCCTGCTCGGCGGTTTGGCGGCCTGGGAGGAAGGGCTGGAGCTGCACCTGCTCGGCTTGACCCTGGGCGTCGATCCCATGGATCTCGGGATCAAGCTGCCGGGCCTCGGCCGCCTGGCCCCGCAGGCGACCAAGGGCCTCGACGGGCCCGCCGCCGGATGACGGGAAAGGCCGATCCGGCGCCGCTTTCGCGCGCCGGTCTTGCGGTCGTCCCCGTGCCATGGAATAAGCGAAGGGAACCGGCCGCCGCGGCGGCCCGTCAGGAATCGACAGCACCGTGAGCATTTGGGGCAAACTGCTGGGCGGCGGCGTCGGTCTCGCCCTCGGCGGACCGCTGGGTGCGCTGCTTGGCGCGGTCGCCGGTCACGCGGTCGACAAGATGAGCCAGTCGATCCGGGAGGCCGGCGAGGAGGGCGAGCCGGGCGACGCGACCAAGCGCATCGCCTTCACCATCGGCGTCATCGTCCTGGGCGCCAAGATGGCCAAGGCCGACGGCCGGGTGACCGAGGACGAGGTCCGCGCCTTCCGCGAGGTCTTCCACGTTCCCCAGGAGGAGCTGAAGAACGTCGGCCGCCTGTTCAACCAGGCGCGGCGCGACGCCCGCGGCTTCGAGCCCTATGCCAAGCAGATCGGCCGCATGTTCCGCGACAACCCGGCGGTTTTGGAGGAATTGCTCGACGGCCTCTTCCACATCGCCCGGGCCGACGGCCGCATCGCCGAGCCCGAGATCGACTACCTGCGCCGGGTCGCCGAGATCTTCGGCCTCGACCGGCGGGCCTGGGAGCGCCTGCGCGCCGCCAACCTCGGCAATGCCGAGGACGATCCTCTCAACCTGCTCGGCGTCGCCCCGGACGCCGACGACGAGGAGATCAAGACCGCCTACCGCGCCCTGGTCCGGGAGAACCATCCGGACCGGCTGATGGCCCAGGGCATGCCCCAGGAGTTCATCGACTTGGCCAACGAGAAGCTGGCCAAGATCAACGCCGCCTACGACCGGATCGCCAAGGACCGGGGCCTGAATTGATCGTTTCCGACCTCCGGGCCGTCGCCCCGCCCCGCGCGCCGGCGTTCGACACCACCCGCGCACAACGGCCGGTGCCCTAGTGTCCTTCGCCGTCAAGCCGCTGCACGTCGTGCTCTACGTCGTGGTCATGGCGGTTTGGGCGCTCAACTTCCCGATCGCGAAGGTCGGCCTGGCGCAGCTGCCGCCGCTGCTCCTGATGACGCTGCGGTTCCTGCTGGTCGCGGCGTTTCTCCTGCCCTTCGTCAGGCGCCCCCAAGGGCAATGGCGCGAGGTCCTGATGATCTCCGTGACCCTCGGGCTATTGCACTTCTCGCTGATGTTCACGGGCTTGAGCCGTCTGGACGCCGCGATCGCGGCGATCGCGATCCAGCTTCAGGTGCCTTTCGCCTCGATCCTGGCCGCGCTCTTCCTGGGCGACCGCCTGGGCTGGCGCCGGGCGCTGGGCATGGCCATCGCCTTCGCCGGCGTCGGTTTCATCGCCGGCGAGCCGCGGCTCCAGGGGCAGTATCTGGCGTTCGGCTTCGTCCTGGCCGCGGCGGCGATGTGGTCGGTCGCCAACCTGCAGGTCAAGCTGCTCGGCAAGGTCGACGGCATGATGCTGATCGCCTGGACCGCCGCCTTCGCCGCGCCCCAGCTTCTGATCGCGTCGCTTCTGCTGGAGGATGGCCAGCTCGAGGCCCTGGCCGCCGCCGACTGGCGCGCCTTCGCCTCGGTCGCCTACCAGGCCGCGTTCGTGGTCGTGCTGGGCTATGGCGTCTGGTACTGGCTGCTGCAGCGCTACGACGTCAATCAGGCCATGCCCTTCACCCTGCTGGTGCCGCCCTTCGCCGTCGCCGCCGCGATCCTCTTCCTCGACGAGACGCTGACCTTGCCGATGCTGCTGGGCGGGGTCATGACGATCCTGGGCGTCGGCATCATCGTGCTGCGCCGCCCGCGCACCACGGCGCCCGAGACGGAACGGCTGTAGCGGACGGCGCGCGCTAGCGCTGCAGGTCCG
>JAKSBE010000052.1 GCA_022361275.1 Kiloniellales bacterium | reverse complement strand
GGCGGAACGCTTCGGCGTGTCCTTCGTCGGGATCGAGGGGGCCTGGTTCGTGGCGAGCAGCCTGTTCCGCGACCTGGCGGCCCTCAACAAGCTGGAACTGGAGCCCTGGGACTACTGGTCACACAGCATCGCGATCTCGGAACGCCATGCGGCGCCCGAGGATCTCGAGCCGCTTTTCGACCGGATCGCCGCGGCGCTGGTGTCCGACCCGAGCGACCTCGACGCCCTCCGGCAGCTCTACGCCCGGCCGGACCTGAAGGTACCGGGCGAGGTGGTCTGCTATCCTCTTGGCGCGCCGGAGCGGGCGAGGGTCGTCTAGCCGTTCTGCCGTCCTTGCTCCCGGCAGAGGCGGGCGACAGGTCGGCCCTCGCCCTCTAGACTGGGACTCTGCGGCGTTGTCCCCAGCCGAAACCGGTCCGTGAAGATGTCGGAGAACACCAACCATCAGATCCTGCTGGTCGCGCGTCCCGAAGGCGGCGTGCGGGAGGACTGCTTCCGCCGGGAGGCGGCGGCGCGGCCGGAGCCGGGACCGGGCGAGGTGCTGATCAGGGTGATCTACCTCTCCCTCGACCCGGCCATGCGGGGCTGGATCTCGGAAGCGCCGAACTACCGCGAGGCGCTGCCCCTGGACTCGGTGATGATCGGCTTCACCGTCGGCCAGATCGCCGCCAGCCGGCATCCAAACTATGCCGTGGGCGAGGTCGTGCTGGGCCGCCAGGGCTGGCGCGAATGGGCGCTCTCGGACGGCGGCGACCTCCACCGCAAGCTCGATCCCAGCGAGGCGCCGATTTCGACCGCCCTCCACGTCCTGGGCCACACCGGGCTCACCGCCTACCTCGGACTGGCCGAGGTCGGACAGCCGAAGGCCGGGGAGACGGTCATGGTCTCGACCGCGGCCGGCGCGGTCGGCTCCATGGTCGGCCAGATCGCCCGGCTCAAGGGCTGCCGCGCGGTCGGCCTGACCGGCTCCGACGAGAAGGCGGCGCTCTGCCGCGACGACTTCGGTTACGACGCGGCGATCAACTACAGGACGGCCCAGGACCTCGGCGCCGCGATCGCCGCGGCCTGTCCGCAGGGCATCGACGTCTACTTCGACAACGTCGGCGGGCCGATCTCCGACGCCGTGCTGGAGCGGATCAACGTCGGCGCCCGGATCATCGTCTGCGGCACCATGGGCATCCCCGACGGCGGGCCGGGCGAGCCGCCCCCACCGGGGCCGCGCCCGAACCGCCAGCTCCTGATCAAGCGGGCGCGGATGGAGGGCTTCCTGGTGCTCGACCACCAGGCCCGGCTCGACCGCCTGCCCGCCGAGCTGGTCGCCTGGGTCCGCGACGGCAAGCTGGCCTATCGGGAGGACGTGGTCGAGGGGCTGGAGAACGCGCCCCAGGCGCTCCTGCGCCTGCTCGCCGGCGGCAACCGGGGCAAGATGCTGGTCCGCGTCGGTCACGAAGTCGTGTAGCCGCGGCCGCCCCGGGGCGCTACAAAACGGGCGTCGTCGCGCCCAGATAGCGGTGGCCAGAACAGCCAAGAAAGCGAGGGGACATGGCCAAGTACGACTACGACCTCTTCGTCATCGGCGCCGGCTCCGGCGGGGTGCGCGGGGCGCGCATGGCCGCGGCCACCGGCGCCCGGGTCGGCATCGCCGAGGCGTTCCGCTACGGCGGCACCTGCGTGATCCGCGGCTGCATCCCGAAGAAGCTGCTGGTCTACGCCTCCCACTTCCACGAGGACTTCGAGGACGCCGCCGGCTTCGGCTGGCAGGTCCCGGAAGCCCGCTTCGACTGGCCGACGCTGATCGCCAACAAGGACCGGGAGATCGCCCGCCTGGAGGGGGTCTACCGACGGCTGCTCGACGGCGCCGGGGTCGAGATGCACGACGGCCGGGCGGTCCTGGTCGATCCCCATACGGTCGAGGTCGGCGGCCGGCGCATGACCGCCGGCATCATCCTCATCGCCACCGGCGGCCAGCCCTTCATCCCGGACCATCCGGGCATCGAGCACGCGATCACCTCCAACGAGGCCTTCCACCTCTCGGCGCTGCCGCGCCGGGTCGCGGTCGCCGGCGGCGGCTACATCGCGGTCGAGTTCGCCGGGATCTTCAACGGCCTGGGCTCCGAGGTGACGCAGGTCTACCGCGGCCCCCGGGTGCTGCGCGGCTTCGACGAGGACGTCCGGGCCACGGTCGACGCCGAGATGGTCAAGAAGGGCATCGCCTTCAAGTACAACACCGTCATCGACCATGTCGCCAAGCGTCCCGACGGCGCCCTCGACGTGGCCCTGACCGACGGCTCGGCGCTGGAGGTCGACTGCCTGATGCTGGCCATCGGCCGGCGGCCCAGCACCAAGGGCCTGGGCCTCGAAGAAGCCGGGGTGGAGCTGGGCGAGAACGGCGCGGTGAAGGTCGACGCCTATTCCAGGACCAGCCAGGAGAACGTCTATGCGGTCGGCGACGTCACCGACCGGATCAACCTGACGCCGGTCGCCCTGGCCGAGGCCATGGCCTTCGTCGACACGGTCTTCAAGGGCCAGCCGCGCGCCATGGACCACGACTGCGTCGCCTCGGCGGTCTTCTGCCAGCCGCCGGTCGCGGTGGTCGGCCTGACCGAGGCCGAGGCCCGGGAGCGGGCCGAGCGGGTCGAGATCTACCGCTCGAGCTTCCGGCCGCTCAAGCACACGCTCTCGGGCCGCGACGAGAAGGCCATGATGAAGCTGGTCGTCGACGCCAAGAGCCGCCGGATCCTGGGCGCCCACATGGTCGGCCCCGATGCCGCGGAGATCATCCAGGGCATCGCCATCGCGATCAAGATGGGCGCGACCAAGGAGCAGTTCGATGCCACGGTCGGCATCCATCCCACCGCCGCGGAGGAGTTCGTCACCCTGCGCGAGCCGGTCCCGGAGCCGGAGCAGCAGGCGGCGGAGTAGATCCCGCCGTCCGGCCGCGTGATCGCCCTTTCCGATCAATGGCGCCCCTTAAACGGGGCGGGTCGCGAGGCCAGCTCTCCTGAAGCAAATGCAGAGGCGATGCCGAGACGGCGCCCTGGCGAAGGGCGCCGCTGCGGCCTCGCGGCTTCAAGGAGGTGACAAAGATGCGGTTCCTGCCGACGACCACCCTTGCCGTCCTCGTTCTACTCTTCGCCGCCCCTGGCGCCTTCGCGAAGGAGGTCACCAAGATCGAGGACATCGAACGCGGCGCGAGCGTGACCCTGGAAGGCGAAGTGATCCGGATCCTGGACGAGGACGAGTTCCGCCTGCAGGACGACACGGGCAGCGTGCGCATCTACATCGGCTGGCGCAACCGCGTCACCGTGGCCGTCGGCGAGACCGTGACGGTCAAGGGCTTCGTCGACGACGACCTGATGGACTACTTCCGGCCCGAGATCTATGCCCAGGAGTTGGTGCGCGCGGACGGCACCCGGATCACCTTCGACTGAGCGAACGGCCACGAACCTTTGGTTCAAGGACTGCCGTGTCGAACATGGAGCGCTGAAAACCCTCCTCCCTTGAAGGGGGAGGGTTGGGTGGGAGGGCGAAGCCAGCCCAGGATCCCTTCCTTCTTCGGAAGCAGTCTTACGGCCTTACGACCGCCACCCAGTCGTCTGTCTTTCCCAAGCGCTTGAGAGCCTTCCTCACCGGAACGCCTCGGGTCTGGGGCTCGCCACCGCCTCGGTCAGCGCCATCACTTCCTGCTCCTGCCTGCCGTCGCTGGTCAAAGTCTCCGGGCCGGAATGGAGCACCCGCCGCGGGCCGGGAGAAGGCGGCTGCCGCGGCGGGGCAAGGACCGGACCGAGAGGGAAGGGGGCCCGGTCAATTCTCGTCGTCGCGCTCCCGGCGGTCGCGGCGGAAGTCCTCGCGGGTGATCTCGCCGTCGCCGTTCCGGTCGCGGCGGGCGACGAGGTTGGCGAAGCGCTCGCCGAACTCCTCGGCGGTGACCCGGCCGTCGCCGTCGTCGTCGTGACTCTGGAATCGGTCGACCATGCGCTCCCGCATGGCGTCGAGCCAGAGCGCCTCGTACTCCTGCAAGGTCAGGCTGCCGTCGCCGTCGCCGTCGAACCTGGCCAGGCGCTCGGCGCGCACGCCGTCGATCTCGGCCTGGGTCAGCTTGCCGTCCTCGTTGCTGTCGTAGGTCTCGAGCAGACGCTCGAAGCGACGCTCGCCTTTACGGCCGCCGTGCCGGCCGTAGCCGTGGGGCCCGCCGTGATCGCTGCCGGCGTAGTGCCCCGCGTAGTGCCGGCCTTCCTTCCAGCCGCCGGCCTGGGTGACGCCGGTGAGGGCGATGCCGCCGATCGCGACGGCCACCCCGGCCGCGATGAGGGTCTTGGTGCTGGTCTTCATGAGCGTTCCTCACTGGTATTTTGATTGCGATGCCTGGAACATGGGGCCGGTCTGTCGCAAATGTTTGTCGCCGGGCGGCCCGCTTTGTCGCAGGTCTTGGCAGGGCCGGGGCCTGACACATCTCGATACAATTTTGCTGGCGCCGGCCGCTCCGGCCGGGCTCATATTCTGGTCGAGCAACAGGCAAGGCCGCTCCGTCATGGACTCCAGCCCGCACATCCTGGTCGTCGACGACCACCGCGACATCCGCGATCTGGTCGCCAAGTACCTGACCAGGCACGGCCTCAGGGTCAGCACGGCCGAGGGCGGGGCGGCCATGAAGCGGCTGCTCAAGGCCAGCGCGGTCGACCTGGTCGTACTCGACGTCATGATGCCGGGGGAGGACGGGCTCAGCCTCTGCCGCCACCTGCGCGAGACCACCGACCTGCCGGTGATCCTGCTGACCGCCATGGCCGAGGAGACCGACCGGGTCATCGGCCTGGAGATCGGCGCCGACGACTACGTGACCAAGCCCTTCAACCCGCGCGAGCTGCTGGCGCGGATCAAGGCGGTGCTGCGCCGGGCCCAGAGCCTGCCGCCGCAGCGCGGCGCGGCGCCCTCGGGCCGGCTGCGCTTCGGCCCCTGGACCTTCGATCCGGCCCGGCGCGAGCTCCTTGACGTCGAGGGCACCGCGGTGCCGCTCTCGACCGCCGAGTTCCAGCTCCTCGGCGCCTTCCTGGCGCATCCCAAGCGGGTTCTGTCGCGCGACCAGCTGCTCGACCTGACCCAGGGCCGGGCGGCCAAGGTCTTCGACCGCAGCATCGACAACCAGGTCAGCCGGCTGCGCCGCAAGATCGAGGCCGATCCCAAGAAGCCGGCCCTGATCAAGACGGTCTGGGGCGGCGGCTACACCCTCGCCGCCGAGGTCGAGCCGTCATGATCCGCCGGACGCTCAGCGCTTGGGTGCCGAACAGCCTGGCCG
>JAKSBE010000193.1 GCA_022361275.1 Kiloniellales bacterium | reverse complement strand
GTGGCCCACGAAGGTTCGTTTTCGCGTGATTCACGGAGATGACAAGAAGGGAGACGCCTCTGTTCCCGACAGTCCCCAAGCCTGCTGCGATAGGGCTGTCTCTCGGCCTTCAGGAGTCCCTGTCCGGGCCGCGGTGGTCCGCGATCACCCGCTTGAGCGATCGCGGCAGCAGGCCCGCCAGGCGCTCGACCCACGCGGCCTGGCCGTCGGGCGCGGCGATCAGGTCCTGGCGGATCTCGATCTCCACGTGGATCAGGCCGCGTTGCTCGCCGTGCACCGGGATGGTGTAGTCGGTCTCGTCCGAGACCGCGTAGGGTTCGTTGTCGCCGACCACCAGGTCGCCCCGCGCGGCCAGAAGGGCCATGAGGGCGTGCGCCAAGCGGGCGTCGCGGTTGTACAGCAGGCCGATGTGCCAGGGCCGCGCCTCGTCCAGGAAGACCGGGGTGAAGCTGTGCAGGGCGATCAGGACGCTGGGCCGCTTGGCACGGTCGCGGGCGTCCAGCAGACCGGCGATGCGGTCCTGGTAGGGGTCGAGGACCTCGCGGATGCGGGCCAGGCGCTCCGCCGGGCTCAGGTCCCGGTTGCCGGGGATCGGCGTGGCCTCGCTGAGCACCGGCACCGAGGAGGTCACGTTGGGCGAGCGGTTGCAGTCCACCACCAGCCGTGAGTAGTTCTGCAGCACGCAGGCCGCGTCCAGCGCCTGGGACAGACCGCGCGCGACCGCGGCGGCGCCGATGTCCCAGGCGATGTGGCGTTGGCGTTCCGTTTCCGGCAGGCCGAGGTCGCCGAGGCGGCGCGGGATCCGGTTGCTCGCGTGGTCGACGGCGATGACGAAGGGCGAGGCGCCGCCCTCCCGCTCGACCGTGAAGGGTGGCGGCTCGTCGTCCTCCAGCAGCTTGAACGCGGTCATCCCTCGGCCCGCTCCCGGCCTTCGCCATTTCTTGCAGCCCATCGTAGGGCGGGGCACTATGCCGATCTCCGCCGGTGCGGAGCAAGACGCAAAGAGACGAAAAGCTTCGGCGGGAGAGGCCGCCCGGCTCCGGGCAAACGGGCGGGCGCGCGGGAGGATCGCAGGCGTGGCGCAGGGTTTCGCCGTAGAGGTACGGGCGGCGACCAAGGTCTTCGGCAGCGGCAGCGAGCGGGTCGTCGCGCTCGACGACGTTTCGGCGGGCATCCGCGCGAACGAGTTCTTCACCCTCCTGGGGCCCTCCGGCTGCGGCAAGACCACCCTGCTCCGCCTCATCGCCGGCTTCGAGCATCCGGACGGCGGCGAGATCCTGCTGGACGGCGCGGCGATCACCGCGCTGCCGCCCTTCAAGCGGCCGGTCAACACGGTGTTCCAGAACTACGCCCTCTTTCCGCATCTCAGCGTCGCCGAGAACATCGCCTTCGGGCTCAACATGCGCCGCCGGCCCAAGGCGGAGGTCGAGGCGGCGGTGGCCGAGATGCTGGCGCTGGTCAAGCTCGAAGGCCTGGGCGAGCGCCGCACCGCGCAGCTCTCCGGCGGCCAGCAGCAGCGCGTCGCCCTGGCCCGGGCCCTGGCCAACCATCCCAAGGTGCTGCTGCTGGACGAGCCGCTCTCGGCCCTCGACTTCAAGCTGCGCAAGGAGATGCAGCTCGAGCTCAAGCGCCTGCAGCGCGAGACCGG
>JAKSBE010000326.1 GCA_022361275.1 Kiloniellales bacterium | reverse complement strand
GCGGTCTCGGACTCCTTGGGCCTTCGCCGGTGATGCCGTCAGGCGCCCCTCGCGGCCTTGAAGTTCAGGAAGATTCATGCTGAAACTGCTTCGCATTCTCAAATCGCTTTAAACGCCGCCCAGCGGACCGTGACAACCAACCGCTGCCGGCAAATCGGGGCTGTACACGCATGAATGAAGAAATGCCGGACAGCGGCACGGTTCCGCTCGACCCTGCACCTGAAGGCTTTATCGAGCGGTCGCTCGAGCTGCTCCAGGCCGGCGGGCCGGTGGTGGCGATCCTGATCGCGACCTCCGTCCTGGCGCTGACCATCGTCTTCCTGAAGCTTTGGCAGTTCAGGACGGCCCGCCTCGGCGGGTCCCGGGTGGCACGGGAGGCACTGCGGCTCCAACAGGCGGGACGGCCCGGCGAGGCGCTGGCCCTGGTGGAGCGTTCGCCCAACCCGGTGGCCCAGGCCCTCGCCCGGGCCCTGCGCGGTCAGGCGCTCGGCCTGCCCGAGGCCAAGGTGCGCGAGGAGGTGCTGCGCTACGGCGGCGACGTGCTGGAAGCCCTGCGCGCCTGGTTCCGGCCGCTGGAAGTGATCGCCTCCTTGGCCCCCCTGCTCGGCCTCTTCGGCACCGTGCTGGGGATGATCGAGGCCTTCCGGCAGCTCGAGCAGGCCGGCAACCAGGTCAATCCGGCGATCCTCTCCGGGGGAATCTGGGAAGCGCTGCTGACCACCGCGGCCGGCCTCGCCGTCGCGATCCCGGTCGTCGTGATCCTGAACTGGCTGGAGCGCCGGGTCGACCGCTTGGCCCACGAGATGGACAGCGTGGTCACCAGGGCCTTTACCCCCGATCTCTCCGGAGATCTCGCACAAGACGCCTATGGCGAGCTCGCGGACAGGGAGCGCTATGTCCCTCAGCACCTCAGCACCGCCGCAGCCGGCCAATAGCTTCGGAACGAGGCCTGCCAGACGGCGCGCGCTGATCAGCCTGACACCGCTGATCGACGTGGTCTTCATTCTGCTCGTCTTCTTCATGCTGGCCTCGAGCTTCCTCGACTGGCGCGCGATCGATCTGACGGCGCCCGCCACGGCTTCGGGCGCCGGCCGGATGGAGGGCGCCCTGCTGGTCGAGATCCGGCCCGACGGGCTCCGCCTCGCCGGCGAGGCCTTGCAGGAGCGGACGCTTCTGCAGCGCGTCGGGGCGCGCCTGCTGGAGAAGCCGAGCCAGAAGGTCCTGGTCCGGCCGGCCCGCGGCGTGGCGCTGCAGGATGCGATCCGACTGCTCGACGGGCTTGCGGCCGCCGGGGTCACCGACCTGTCGCTTATCCGTGAACGGGAAAGGTAGAAGGGGCCGCATGCGCTTCGAACCGCCACGCCCGAGGAACGACGACGAACGCGTCCTCCCGCTGATCAACGTCGTCTTTCTGCTCCTGATCTTCTTCATGCTGGCGGGCAAGCTCTCCGCTTCGGATCCCTTCCGGGTCGAGCCGCCACACTCGGTGAGCGAGGCCCCGCCGGCGCCGCAGGACAGCCTCGTCCTGGTCGGCGCCGACGGCCGCCTGGCCCTCGATGGCGAGGTCATGGAGGAACCCGCGCTCAAGACGGCCCTCGCGGCGCGCCTGGCCGGCGAGGCGGAGGTCCGGGTGCGGCTCAAGGCCGACGGCCGCGCCGAGGCGGCGCACGTGGTCGCGGTCATGGAGTTGCTGCGCGAGGCGGGGGTCGAGCGCCTCAAGCTCCTGACCGTGCCGGAGGGCGGCTGATGCGGATCACCACCCGGCACTGGACGGCGGCGCTGCTGGTGGCGCTGCTGGTGCATTTCGGCGTTCTCGCCACCGTGCTTTACGAGCGGGAGGAGGAAGGCGCACTCGCGGCCGGCTTCGGCGGCATCGAGATCGGCCTGGGGCCGGCGGGCGGTGCGCCGGGCTCGGTCGCTGCCGAGGCCGCCGAGGCACCCGAGGCGGAGATCGACGCCGCCGCCGAATCCGCCAGCGAGCCCGCACCCGAAGAGACGATCGAAGCCGCCGAGGTGGAAACCCCTGAAGCCGTCGAGGCACAGGAAGTGACGGAAGCGATGCCGGAGGAGGCCGTCGCGGCGGTCGAGCCGGCGCCGCCGGTCTCGGAGCCGCTGCCGGCCGAGCTGGCGGAGCCGGTACCAGTCGAAGAGGCGCTGGCCGCGGCGGAACCGCCGGCACCACGGGAAGACGTCCAGGCCCAGGCCGTCACCCCACCGCCACCGCAGGCGAAGCCGCAGCGGCCGGAGCGAAAGGAGCCGCAGAAGCAGCCCGAGCCGCCGCCGCAGACGGTGGCCGAGCCCGAGCCGGCAGCGACGGAGCCGGAGCCCCCGGCCACCACGGAGGCGGTGGCGGAAGAGGCAAGCTCGACCGATCCCTCCGACACGCAGACGGCCGCACTCCCCCCCATCCCACAGGGCGACGGCGGCAAGGCGGGAACCCGGGGACTGCCCGACGTCGGCAGCGGCGACGGCGGCAGCGGCGGCGGCCTGCAGGCGCTGAAGCAGGCCTACGGAGCCCAGCTCAGGGCCTGGCTCGACAAGCACAAGAGGTATCCGCGCCGGGCCAGGCTGCGAAATCAGCAGGGCACGCCCATGATCCATTTCGAGATCGATCCGAGCGGCGCCGTGTTAGTGTCAGGGATAGAGGAGAGTTCCGGCTACAGGCTCCTGGACCGCGAGGCGATGAAGACGATCGAACGCGCCGATCCGATGCCGGAGCCGCCCGAAGAGCTCCGCGGCGGACAACTCAGGTTCGTCGTTCCCTTGGACTTCAATTTGAATTAGGAGGAAAAAGGCATGCTGGAACGTCGGAAGAGCTCCCGTCTCTCCCTTCTGGCGCCGGCCCTGCTTGCCACCTCACTGATCATCGGGTGTACGCAGCCGACGGCCTATGCGCCGGCCGTCGGCGGCAAGGGCTATAAGGAGCAGCAGCTCGAGAACGACCGCTACCGGGTCTCCTTCACCGGCAATTCGGCGACCCCGCGGGAGACGGTCGAGAACTACCTGCTGTACCGGGCCGCCGAGGTGACGCTGCAAACCGGGCACGACCACTTTCGGATCGTGCGGCAGGAGATCGAGTCCGAGACCGTTTACCGCACCACCTTGAGCGGTATCAACAGCTTCGGCTTCAGTCGCTTCCACTACTACTACCAGCCCATCTTCAGCAACTTCGCAACGGGGACCTCGCGGCCGATCACCAGCTATGAAGCCCTTGCCAACATCATCGTGATCGCCGGTGATCCCAACGAGGACGACGACCAGACCTACGACGCCCGGGACGTGCTCGAGAAGCTGGGCCCGACCATCGTCCGGCCGCAGGCCATGACAAACTGAAGAGGTGGCGGGCCGGAGAAAAGCCGCGCCGGGGTCCGGCTTTGAGTGAAAGGACGCCGGGCCGCGCCGCCCGCCCCGCTTCGCCGTCCGCTCGCCCGAACCGAAGACATGGCTGAGGCCACGGGCCCGGCGTCGCGGCCGGTGAGCGGCGCCCTGCTCATGGTGGTCTGCTGCGCGCTGATCGCGGCGACCACCCTGATGGCCAAGGCCCTGGGCCGCGAACTCGGCGGCGCCGCACTGCATCCGCTGCAGGTCAGCGCCGGTCGTTTCTGCTTCGCCTTCCTGGCGCTGCTGCCGGTCGTCGCCTGGCAGCGGCCGTCGTTTCGCGGGGCGGCCTGGCCGGTCCACCTCGGCCGTTCGCTCTGCGGCTGGGCGGGCATCACCTGCCTCTTCGCCGCGGCGGCCCGCATGCCCTTGGCCGACGCGACGGCGATCAGCTTCCTCAGCCCGCTGATCACCATGCTGCTGGCCATTCCGCTGCTCGGCGAACGCGTCGGCCCCTGGCGCTGGGGCGCCGCCGGCCTCGCCTTCTGCGGCGCCCTGATCCTGATCCGTCCGGGGACCGGGACCTTCCAGGCCGTGGCTCTGATCGCCCTCTCGGCCGCCTTTTTCATGGGCCTGGAAGCGATCCTCATCAAGCGGCTGAGCGGTCGCGAGCCGGCCCTGCGCATCCTGGCCATCAACAACGCGATCGGCGCCGCCGTCTCGCTCTCCGCCGCGGCCCTGGTCTGGACGGCACCGAGCCCGGCGCAATGGGCGCTGCTGGCGGTCCTCGGGGTGACCATGGTCCTGGCCCAGTCCCTTTTCATCCAGTCGATGAAGCGGGCGGAGGCGAGCCTGGTGATCTCCTTCTTCTACGTCACCCTGGTCTTCGCGGCCTTCTACGACTTCGCCGTCTTCGGCGACCTTCCGACCGCGGCCAGCCTGGCCGGCGCCGGCTTCATCGTCGGCGGCGGGCTTCTCCTCGCCTGGCGCGAGTACCGGCACCGACAGCGGTGAGGGACGCGTGACGAATTACGCGCCGCCGCCGGCATTCGAACCGCTGAGACGGCCCCTTCGCACCGGTAACGCGGCGCCTTGCGCCCTTGAAGACGCTCGGCTTTCGTGTTGAAAATGCTTCGCACTCGCACGCAGGGACAAGTCTCGTCTGCGCAACGAGGCGTTTTCGCCATGGAAAAGCCGGGCTTCCCCGATCCGATGAAGGTCGAGTTGCAGATTCTGGAGTGTCGGGGAGAGAAGTCCCCGGCGGGCCCGCATCGCGCCGTGCGTCCGGGAGCCGGTCGGATAAGAAGGCCCCGGCGAAGTGACAGCGGGGCGGCATGAGGCCTCCGGCTCAGGATCTGGCCGTCGATGAGCTCTACGCGCGGCACCGCCTGGCGCTGATCGACTATGCGGCGCCGATCGTCGGCTGTCGGGCACGGGCCGAGGACGTGGTGCAGGAAGCCTTCATCCGCCTCAGCGGACGCCAGGGCGTCGCGGGGGCGACGGCGCAGGCACCGGAAGGCCTTCAGGCGCCGATCACCCACCCCCTGCCCTACCTCTACCGGATCGTGCGGAACCTGGCCCTGGACTGGGTTCGGCGTCCGGCCGCGGCCGTCGAGGCCCACGACCCCGGCGCGTTGTCCTGCCTCCCGGCGGCGACGGCGACTCCCGAGCAGACCGTCCTTCAGCGGGACCAGCTGCGCGTGCTGGCCGAGGCGCTCGCGGAGTTGCCCGCGCGCACCCGCATCGCCTTCAAGATGCATCGCCTTGAAGGCCGCAGCCTTCGGGAGGTCGCCGACCGTCTGGGCGTCTCCGTCGTGCGGGCCCACCAACTCGTCAAGGACGCGATCCGTCACGCCGCCGACCGGCTGGACGCCGAAGACCGATAGGGTGCGAAGGGCGGAAATCTATGTCATCACCCTGAAATCCGCCCGGCCACAGCCGTCTTGACCTATGAGCGCTTGCCTCGTGGCCAAGGCCAGGGACACTGTTGATCACGCGCGACAGCGAAGATGACTGGCAGTAACGCCGAACACGACCCGATCCGGGAAGAAGCCCTCGACTGGTTGCTCAAGATCGAGGCGGCACCGGGCGACGAAGCCCTCCGCCACGCCCTGGAGGCCTGGCGTTCGCAAAGCGAGGCGCACGACAGAGCCTACCAGAGCGTCGCGCGGGTATGGCGCCTGGCCGGCGAGCTGCCGCCCGACGACACGGGGCAGGCAGACCGGGCGGGCGGCGGCGCCTCCAAGCCCCAAGCCCGGGCCGGGCAGGAGCGGCGAGCTTGCCCTGCCAGGTCCTTCGGCGGCCCCGCGCCGCCGACTCGCCCCGGCCGCCGGCGCCGCGTTCTCCAAGGTGCGGTGGCGGCCGCGTTCCTCGCCGCCGTCCTGAGCTACCTGGCGCCGACGCTCCGGCTTCGGCTGCTGGCGGATCACGTGACCGGCGTCGGCGAGATCCGCAGCGTCACCCTCGAGGACGGCAGCCGGATGCATCTGGATGCCGAGAGCGCCGTCGCGGTCGGTTTCGAGGCGGCGGAGCGGCGGATCAGCCTGATCGCGGGACAGGCCTTCTTCGAGGTGGCACCCGCGCCCGCCCGTCCCTTCACCGTTGGCGCCGAGGGCGTCAGCGTCACGGTCACCGGCACGGCGTTCTCGGTCCGCACCCGCAGCGACGGCATCGCCGTCGCGGTGGTATCCGGCTCCGTGAAGGTCGCGCCGGGGCGGCCCGGCAACGAGGTTTTCGCGCTCACCGCCGGGGAGCAGGTGTCGCTGGCGCCGGCAACCGGAAGCGTCCTGCACAGCAGGGTCCGGCCGGCCGACGTCGCACCCTGGCGCGACCGGCAACTGGTGGCCGACGGGCTGCCCCTGGGCGAGGTCGTCGAACAGCTCGGGCGCCATCACCGCGGCGCGATCCTGCTGAGGGACCCGGCGCTCGCGAAGCGGCGGATCACCGGCGTCTTCGACTTGAATGACCCCTTGGGCGCGCTCAGAGCCGCCGCCGGCACCCAGGACGCCCGGGTGATCGAGGTCACGCCCTACCTTCTGATCGTGGACCGGCGCTGACCCGCCACGCCTGGCTCGGGCCCCGAGCCGGCCTGCAAAAAATCTCTCCCCCGCCCTTAAATCCCGGCCCGCTGCACCGTCCTATCCTCAAGGTGCGAACGCGTTGCATTCGCATAGAACGGCGACCTTCCGGCAGATCGGACGGGTCCGTCATTGGGGAGTGGACATGACACCGCGCGACCGAAAGGGCTCCAGGGGGCAGCCCGCCGTTTCGCCTGCCTTATACCAGCGAGCCCATGAAAGACTGCATCGCTGCTTGCAGGCCTTCGGCCTTCTCAGGCTTCGACAAGCTCAGCATGAGGGTGTTCTTTCACCTCGTCCCGAGCCCCTCACCCCGAGCTTGTCGAGGGGCGAAGGGCGAGGTCGGCACACATCTCTTGCCATTGCGCTCTTCCTCGCGGTCTTCACGACCGGCGTAGCCGGGGCCGAGGGCGTGAAGGAGCGGCGGGCCGAACACGCCTTCGAGGCCATCCCCGGTCACCGGTCGGCGCAGGCGGCCGCAGCGGCGGAGGCAGTGCGGCGGGACTTCGACATTCCGCGACAGCCGCTGTCCTCGGCGCTCATCGTCTTCGGCCGGCAGTCCGGCCTTCAGCTCGCGGTCGACAGCGACCTTGTCGCCGGTCTGCAGGCGCAGGCGGTACGCGGCAGCTACACGCCGGAGCAGGCCTTGAGGCAGCTTCTCGCCGGCACGGGGATCACCTATCGCATCGCCGTCGACGGGAGCGTGACCCTGAAGCGGCTCGCCCGGCAAGAGCAAGACGGCGGACCCACGCGACTGGAAGCGGTCAGCGTCACCGCCTCGCGCTTCGAGCGGCCGGTGTCGGAGCTGCCGGCGTCCATCACCATCCTCGAAAAGGAGGACCTGGACCGGCAGCCCGGCTTCCAGCGCGATCCCGTCGGCGGCCTGGCCAAGACGACTCCCGGGGTCCAGCTCAATTCGCCCGTCGGCGGCAGCGTGCGGATTCGCGGCCGGGAAGCCTCCCTTCGGATCAACAACATCGAGATCAACCAGAGGTTCCGGCCGACCGGCAACGCCATCTTCGACCTGCCGCCCTCGGCCTTCCAGAGGGTCGAGGTGGTCCGCGGCGCGGACGCCACCTTCGGCTTCGGCGCCAGCGGCGGCGCGGTCAACTTCCAGACGCCCCAGCCGGTCCCCGGCGAGATGCGGCTCGAGACCAGCTTCGAGCTCCTGGCGCAGCCGGTCGACCTGGAGGACAGCGCGAGCCCGGGCCTGCGGCAAAGCGTCACCGGCTCGCTGGGGTCTCTGGACTACTGGATGGAGGCGGGCGGCCGGGTGACCCGGACGCTCTTCGATCCCGACGGCGACCCGCTGCCGGACAGCGACAACACCTTCTCGAACAGCGATACCATCGACTTCAACAGCACCGCGATCCTGAACATCGACGACGGGCAACGCGTGACCTTGACCAACTTCTTCATCCACACGAACCAGGATCCGGAGTTCACCACGCTCGACGACGGCGATCCGGATTCGGAGCAGAAGAGCACCACGGTGCGCTTCGACGACCCGGGATCGGTCTTCGACGATTCCTTTCGCAGACAGTACGTCGGCACTCTGGCCTACGAGAACGACGACGTCTTCGGCAGCCGCGTCAACCTGACGGGCTTCTACCAGGATCGCGTCTTGAGGCAGATACCCGAAGATATCCCAGGAGGGAGGGTCGCGCAGTCACGCGAAGACAACTCCCGGATCGGCGGACGGCTGAACGTCGAGACGCCGATCCCCTTTCTGGACCAGAGCTGGTTTGCCGGATCGGCCTTGATCTGGGGCGGCGACGTCCAGCGCTTCGACTACGAAGCCGAGGAGACCATCGAACCTGCGCTCCCTGGCCTGCTCCTGCTCCCGGAAGCGACCGACGACAGCGTGGCGGGCTTCGGGCAGCTCCGCGTACCCTTCCTGGAGGACTTCATCTTCACCGGCGGCCTGCGCTACGAGTCAACCAGGCTGGATCTCGCATCCGCCGAGCTCTTGATCGGCGGTGCCTTCGAAGGCGGGACCATCGACTTCGATCAGATCCTCTTCAACGCCGGCGTGGTCTACACGCCGGTCGACAGCATCGATCTCTACTTCAGCTTCTCCCAGGCGGCGGACAACCTGGACGTGTCGCGGGCGCCGCGCAGCGACCAAATCAACTCGGTCGACGACATCCGCCCGGAAGCCTCGACGACGGATCAGTACGAGCTCGGCCTGCGCGGCACCTGGGAAGAGCTGCAGATCACCCTTGCGGGCTTCTACAGCGAGTCCGACCTCGGCAATCAGTTCGAGGTCGCTCCGGGATCGTCGTTAGCCGTGCCCGTCCGGCGGCCGCAGCGGATCTACGGCGCCGAGGCCACCATCGACGTCCAGCCCTCGGAGCAATGGGCCCTCGGCGGCAGCTTCTCCTTCAGCGACGGCGATACCGAACTGGAGGACGGCCGGACCGTCGACCTCAGCGCCGAGACGATCCAGCCGCCCAAGATCGTCGGGTACATCGAGTACGGCCCCTTTTCCTGGTGGCGGAGCCGCATCCAGGTAACCCACCAGTTCCGGGGCGATGCCAGCCCGGAGCTGAACAAGTCCAGCGTCCAGCCGATCACCTTCGTCGACCTCTATTCGCAGCTCACCGTCGGGCCGGGCCTGCTCCAGATCGGGGTGGAGAACCTCCTGAACGAGACCGAGTTCAATCCCGCCGCCCAGCTCAACCGGACGTCGACCCTGGGCACGGATCTGAACGTGCCCTTCCCCGGAACGACCCTGTTCCTCAAGTATGCGATCAAGTGGTGAGGACCGCTCGCCCCGCCTCCGAGCGTCAGGGGCCCCGATCTCGCGCCGGGCGTGGAGGTCGCCATTCTCGCCCGGATCACCGGGACCCTGCTCATCGTCGGCGCCTGGGTCTTGATCCTCCTGCGGCCAGGGACGATTATCCGACCGGAACGATCCGGATTGAACGGTCGCCGGTTGACTGCCGGCCCGTGCAACAAGCAGGGAGCGGTGCAGGATGCGGGGTTTGGCGCTAGTTTCGGCGTTTCTTCTGGTGATGGCGGGCGCGGCGCGGGCCGATGAGGAAAGCTTGGCGCTCGAGCTCAACAAGCTGGAGGCGAACGACCAGGCCTGCCGGGCCTATCTCGTGCTCGAGAACCGGGTGCAGCGCGCCTTCGAAGCGCTCAAGCTCGACCTCGTGATGTTCGATCCCGAGGGCGTGGTCGCCAAGCGCCTGGCGCTGGAGGTGGCGCCGCTGCCCGCCGGCAAGACCCGGCTGAAGGTCTTCAACATCTCCGGCCTGCCCTGCGAGCGGGTCGGGCGCATGCTGCTCAACGACGTCCTGACCTGCGAAGACAGCGCCGGCGTCCGCGACGACTGCCTCGCCCTGATCTCGACCTCGGCGCGCGACGGGCTGTCCTTCATCAAGTGACGGGCATCAAGTGACGGGCATCAAGTGACGGGCATCAAGTGACGGGCGCCTCGCCCGCGCGGCCGAGATCCGGTTTGCTCGACAATTGAGAATCATTCTCAATAAAGCTATGCTGTCCAGGATGCGCGAAAGCGCTTCGAGAAGTCCAGGGGCCGCCCGACCGGACGGCGAGCCGGGCAAAAACCACGTCGCGGCAGTGGTGCCGCGCCGGAACGCGGGCGATCATGCAGGACTCGGGGCTGCTGCAGACCTATCGGGAGTACGAGTGGGAGCTGCTGAGGTTTCTCGGCAGACGGCTCAGGTCGCCCTCCCTGGCCTCGGACATCGCACAGGACCTCTACCTCAAGCTGCTCGACGCCAAGGAGCCGACGGCGGTGCGGGACCGCAGGGCCTACCTCTTCAGCATGGCTGCCAACCTGGCCCGTGACCACCTCAAGGTCGAGAAGCGCCGGAGCGAGATCCTGGCCGAGATCGACGGCCTGGTGTGGCGCCGGACCGAGGAGCTGACGCCGGAGCGCCATGCCATGGCGCGCGCGGAACTGGAGTACCTCGAAGCCGCGGTCGCCGCCCTTCCGGCGCGCTGCCGCCGGGTCTTCCATCTCAGCCGCTACCAGGGCCGGTCGCAGGCCGAGATCGCCGAAACGCTGGGGATCGGCCTCACCACGGTCTACAAGGACCTCAAGGCGGCCATCGGCGCGCTGGCCGCCGCGCGGCGGCGCTTTCGCGGCCTGTCCGTCGCGGACGAAAAGCGTGAGAGAGTGCCGGCTCACTCGTCAGATGGACGAGGGTGACGAGGCGACCCGATGAAACCATCGCCCCTGTTCAGCTACGCGGCTGATCGCCGTCGTATGGCCTGACGATGCCCGACCGATGAACGAGACGACAGATCGAGAGACTTCGCCCGGCGCCATCGAGGAGGCAGCCCAGGACTGGTTCCTCAGGCTCGCCTCCGGCGCGGCCACGGCGGCCGATCTGGCCGACTTCAAGGCTTGGCGCGAGGCGGATCCGCGCCACGCGGTCGCCTACGAAGAGGTGCGGGACCTCTGGAACGACATCGACGCGCTGCGGCCGGCCTTCACGCCGGGCGACGAGGTCGAGGCCCCCGCCGATCCCCACCGGCGCCGGGAGCGGCGCGGCGGCGGAGCACACCCCCGGAAGGCCGCCGTCTTCACGCCCAGGCGGGTCGCCGCGGGCGGCCTCCTGGCCGCCTGTCTCGCCGTCCTGGCCCTCTTCCTCGGCGATATCGCAGTGTTGCTGAGGGCCGATCATAGCACCGGCATCGGCGAGCAGGCCGAGGTGCGGCTGCCCGACGGCACCCTCGCCCATCTGAACAGCGACACGGCCATCGCGCTCGCCTACGCCGGCGACCGGAGGCAGGTCTCCCTGCTGCGCGGCGAGGCGCTGTTCGAGGTCGCGAAGGACCCGGCGCGGACCTTCGCGGTGCGTGCCCGCGAAGGACTGGCGACGGCGGTGGGCACGGTCTTCGCCGTCAGGGACCTGGCCGGAACCGCGACCGTGACGGTCATCGAAGGACGGGTAAGAGTCCAAGCGCCGGCCGGGTCCGACGGCGCGCTGCCGCCTAGAGACTCCGGCAAGCTGCTGCTGGCCGACCAGCAGATCGCGTACCGCGACGGCGCCCCCCCGGGCACCGTGGCCGCGGTCGACGCAGCCCGCGCAACCGCATGGCGCGAAGGCTCGATCGTCATCGACGGCCTGCCGCTGGAACGGGCGATCGCGGAGATCGAGCGCTATCGTCCCGGCAAGATCCTGCTTCTCGCGGACACCGCGCAGTTCGATCGGGTGACGGCGCGGCTTTCGCTGCAGGCGATCGACAGCGGGCTCGAGGCCCTGGCCGCGACCTATGGCCTTACGGTGACCCGGGTGACCGACTACCTGGTCATCCTCCGCTGAGCGGGCCTCCCAAAAAAAGTCGCCGTGCAGGCACCGACCCGCCCTGCCCCACTCGTCCCATCAATGGAGAGACTGCGAATGTGACGCATTTGCAGTCTCTCCAAGGTCGGACAGAGCGAGGGGAAAATCGACGTGGCAGAAGAAAAAGGCGCTTGTGCGGCCGGCCCGGCCGTGGACAGAGGCCATGGGCTCGGAAAGCCGGCCGACAATCCTCTCGCCTCGGCTGGGAGGCTGCTCTCGCTGGTCGCGCTTGGCGGCCTGATCTACGCCGCACCGCCGGTCATCGCCGAGGCGCGCGATCCTGCGGTCCGCCAGACGGCGCAGCAGGGCGAGAGACGCGGTTTTTCGATCGAGGCGCAGCCCCTGGCGGCCGCCCTGGATCGCTTCGCGGCGCAGGCCGGCGTCTTTTTCGCCTACAAGACAAGCGACTTGGAGGATCTGGGATCGCCCGGCGTGACCGGCTCCTTCACGCCGGGCGAAGCGCTGCAGCGTCTGCTGAGCGGCACGGGCGTCACCTTCCGCTTCACCGACGCCGACACGATCACCCTGGAGCGAAGCGTGGTCGAGGACGACGGCCCGATGCGGCTGGCGCCCATCTCCGTCGAGGCGATCCTCGAAGGCACCCTGACCGAAAGCTACAGCGCGCCGGAGTCCTTTTCCGCGACCCGCACCGACACGCCGCTGATCGACACGCCACAGTCCGCCCAGTCCATCACGCGCCAAGCCCTCGAAGACGCGGGCGCGACCACGATCTCCGACGCCTACGACTACCTCGCCGGCATCTCTCAGGAGAACAACATCGGCGGCCTCACCGGCGACGATTACCTCGCGCGCGGCTTCGAGACCGACAACATCCTCTTCAACGGCAATCGGACCGGGCAGCCGACGACGCTGGACTCCGCCAACGTCGAAAGGGTCGAGGCGCTGCGCGGGCCGACCGCCGCCCTCTTCGGCCGGGCGGACCCCGGCGGCCTGGTCAACGTGGTCACGAAGCAGCCGCTTTCGGAGCCGCTCTACCAGGCCGAGGTGGTCGGCGCCACGGGCCTGATCGACGATGGCGACCGTCTGCGCAGCGTCCGCGCGACCGTCGACAGCGGCGGACCGCTCGACGAACTGGGCCGGGCCCGCTACCGCTTCAACTCGGCCGTGGACTACGGGCGGAGCTTCCGGCAGGGCATCGAGGAGCAGTCGGTCTTTCTGTCACCCGTCGTCGACGCGCAGCTTAGCGACAGCACCGCCGCCAACGTCGAACTCACCTACCAATACCGCCAGGACGCCTTCGACCGCGGAGTCTTCTTCATCGGAAACGACCTGGAACTGGACCGTGACTTCAACGTCGCAGAGGGCCAGGACGAGACCCTCGACAAGCACTACGCCTCGGGCACCTTCCGGCTCGACCATGCCGTCTCTCAGGCCTGGACGGCGCGTCTCGGCCTCTACGCCAGCTACAACGACTTCGACGGCGAGGGCTTTCAAGTTAGAAATGTCAACGGGTCTGAGTTCACAGTCCAGCGTCGCGCCTTCGACGGCTCGGACCTCTTCCTGACGGCGCAGCCGGAGATCACAGGAGAGGTCGAGACCGGCCCCATCGGCCACACCTTTTTGTTCGGCGTCGACGCCTCCTATCAAGTCAACAAGGTCGAGCTTCCCTCCGGCGCCCAGAGCGCGCCCGTCGACGCCTTCGATCCGGACTTCCCCGTCGATGTCCCTGGACTGTCGGAACCTGGAAACCAGCTCTTCGACAGGGACCTCACGGGCTTCTCGCTCGGCCTCTACGGCCAGGACCAGGTCGATCTCTCGGAGCAATGGAAGCTACTTCTGAGCCTGCGCTGGGACAGCGTGTGGCTGACCGAAGAGACGCTGTTCTCCGCCGAAAACGGCAGCGTGGTCGTTGCCGATCGGGACGAGGACTTCACCGACTCCGCCCTGCTACCGAGGGCGGGCCTCGTCTACCAGCCGATCGAGCAGATCGGCATCTACATCTCCTACTCGGAGAGCTACCGCCCGCCGACCGCCGGCGGCCTGACGGACGCGAACGGCGAGGAGGTCGACGCGGAGCAGGCCCGGAACGTCGAGCTCGGGGTCAAGCTCGACGCCCTGGACGGCCCCCTGGACGGCCGGCTGAGCGGCACGCTCGCGGTCTACCGTTCGGACAAGGAGAACGTGCTTGAGGTCGACCCGGCGGACGACTTCTTCGCGCAGGTGAACCTCGGCGACGTCCGGAGCCAGGGCCTCGAGTTCGACCTCGCGGGCGAGGTCACCGAGAACCTCAGTCTCGGCGTCAGCTACGCCTACACCGACGCCCGGGTACTGGAGGACGGCGCCAGCCTCTTCGAGGCCAATCTCTTCACGAAGGGCAAGCGGCCGCGTAACGTGCCGCGCCACGCCGCCTCCCTGCAGGCCGCCTACCGCTTAACGGAGGGCCCGCTGCGGGGCCTCCGGCTCTTCGGCGGCCTGGTCTACGAGGACGAGAAGCCGACGGACACCTCGAAGGACATCAACACCGACCTGCCGGCCTACGTCCGGCACGACCTCGGCGCCTCCTCCCCGCTCTCGGAGACCGTCTCGGCCAGCCTCCTGGTCCGCAACGTCACCGACACCGAGTACTACACCTCCGCCGCCGGCCAGAACAACGTGGCCGTCGGCGAACCGCTCAGCATCGCGCTCGGCTTCCGGGCCCGGTTCTGAGCTCGCGCCGGCCCGGCGGCTCCGGTTCAGCGCGGGAGCAACGCCGATCACACATCGTATTGATAATCATTCGCAGCTTCGATAGCGTCGCCTGCGGGCGGTCGCGGTGAGTCCCTGCCGCTTGCGCTTGGAACCTCGGCCTTCGCGAGAGTGACCGAAGCCTTGAAGCCTGCGGCCTCCAGATCGGACGTCTTCCTTTCGAACCGGGCCGCCTTGGTGGACTTCGCGACCCCGATCGTGGGCGATCGGGCGCGGGCCGAGGACGTGGTTCAGGAGGCCTTCCTCCGCTTCGCATCGGCCGAGGACAGGCCCGAGGCCCGGGTCGAGAAGCCGGCGGCCTATCTCTATCGGATCGTCCGCAACCTCGCGCTCGACTGGGCCCGGCGGCGCGCGGTCGAACAGCGCCGGCAAGCGGAGGCGCCGCTGTGGTGGATGCGTCCCAGGGCGCCCCGGACGCCGGAGCAGGAGCTGCTTCATCGGCAGGACCTCGACCGCGTCGCCGCGGCGCTCGCGGAGCTGGCGCCCGAGGCGCGCCTGGCCGTGGAGATGCACCGCTTCGGCGGCTATAGCCTGGGCGAGATCGCCGAACGGCTGAACACCTCCGTGCCGACGGCCCACCGCCTGGTCCGCGACGCCCTGGTGAAGATCGCCCTGCGGCTCGGGACGCGGCCCGAGGGCGGATGAGTCCGTCCGCGCTTCTTGAAAGAAACCTCTGCGCCGATCGTCATATGAAGAGATATGAAGAAGAAGCTGCGCCGAGACACCACGAGGCCGGGAGATGACCCGAGACGCGCCGTCCGACCGGCGCCTTGAAGAGGCGATGGACTGGCTGCTGCGCCTGCAGGAGGCCCCCGACGACCCGGCGCTCCGCGACCGGGTGGAGGCCTGGCTCTCGGCGGACCCGGACCATCGCCGCGCCTGGGACCAGGCGCGGAAGACCTGGCAGATCATGGGCGAGGTGACGCCGGCGACGAGCGGCGCCTGGGAGCGGGAAACCGCGGCGGCCCCTGCGCCCGGGCCGAGCCCCGCCCCGCTCCCGGCGACGCCGAACGCGAAGCGCGGCGCCCGCCCCCCGCGGCGGCAACGGCTCGGCCTGTCCTTAGCGGCCCTGGCCGCGGCGGCCTGCCTCGCCTTGGCCTTCGGCCCCTCCCTGCTGCTGCGCCTGCAGGCCGACCACGTCACGGCCGCCGCGGAGATCCGCCGACTGACCCTCGAGGACGGCAGCGTCCTGCACCTCGCGCCGGAGAGCGCGATCGATCTGCGCTTCACGGACGAAGGCCGCAACGTGGCGCTGCTCGCGGGCGAGGCCTTCTTCGAGGTGACGCCGGACGCCCGGCGCCCCTTCGCCGTCGAGGCCGAAGGCCTGCGGGCCCGGGCGATCGGCACCGCCTTCGGCGTCGGCCTTTCGGCCGGCGCAGTCTCGGTCGAGGTCGAAAGCGGCAGCGTCGGCGTCCGCTCGGACGTGACCGCCCCGCCGATCGACCTGCGCCTGGGCCTCGGCCAGGCCCTCCGCTTCGACCGCGATATGAAGACCACTTCGCTGGAGCGGCGGGCGCCGGGCGACCTGGCGACCTGGCGCCACGGCCAGCTTCTGGTGACCGACGCCAGCGTCGCCGAGGTGGTCGAGACGCTGCGGCGCTACCAGCGCGGCTGGATCGTGATCGCCGACGATCGCCTGGCCGCCCGGCGCGTCAACGGCATCTACGATCTTCGCGATCCGGACGGCGCCTTGCGCGCGCTGGTTCATCCGGCCGGCGGCCGGGTCCTCGAGATCACGCCTCTGCTGCGCGTCCTGCGGCAAGGCTCCTGAACGCGCGCCAGCGTAAAACGTCGCCTCCGTGAAAAAAATCCTCGATGTCCTCGTCATGGTCAGGAAAGTGCGAATGAATGGCATTCGCACTCTGACATGCGGGGATCGGGGTGAAACGGAGCAAAACAGGACGTTCGGCGCCGGCTGGACCAGCCGGGGCGGGATTGCGGTCAATCGCGGCGGGGCTTGCCGTGGTGGTGGTCGGCTTGCCGGCCTTGGCTCAGGAGCCACGGCCAGGGAGTCCCGACGCGGGCTCTGCGCAGCCGCCAAGCCCGGACCTCGCGCAATCGCCCGCGTCCTCGGCCGGGGCGCGCCTCCGCTTCGACATCCCCGGCCAGCCGCTGCGCACCGCCCTGCTCGCCTTCGGCCGGCAGGCGGGATTGCAGGTCACGGTCGATGCCGCCACGACCGCCGGCAAGACCGCGCAGGCGGTGAGCGGCAGCCTCACGGCCGAGGAGGCGCTCACACGGCTGCTCGCCGGCACCGGCCTGACCTGGCGCTACCTCGACGCCAGGACCGTGACGCTGGAGCCGGCCGCGATCCGGCAGGACGACGGGCCGATGCGGCTGGACCCGGTCACAGTGACCGCCCGGCGCACCGAGGAACTGCTGCAGGACGTGCCGCAGAGCGTCGTCGCCATCGACACCGAGGAGATCGAGCGCTCCAACATCGAGACCCTGGAGGACTACTTCGAGCGCGCGCCCAACGTGGCCTTCACCGAGAATGGCACCCGGGCG
>JAKSBE010000590.1 GCA_022361275.1 Kiloniellales bacterium | reverse complement strand
CGGTGCGGGCCTGCACCGTGTAATCCACTGCCGTTCGACTATCGTGCGTACCGCGGATGGAGAGCATGATGAGGTCGGGACGGCGCTGGCGCAGATTCTCGTAACTCAACCAAGCCTTGGCGGGCATATTGGTGAGCACGATCCCGGCCTCGACGATCAGGTCCTGGGCTGCGCGCTGCCCTTCCGGTGAACGCAGATCCAGGAACACCGAGCGCTTGCCCTTGTTCAGTCCGTGCCAATATAGGCTTTCGCCGCTTTCGGTTAGCGGCCAGCGGCGGAGGTCCGGGCCGCCGCCGATCTGGTCGACGCGCACCAAGTCCGCGCCAAGCTGGGCGAGAGCCATGCCGCCCAAGGGCGCCGCAATGAAAGCCGAGACCTCGACCACCTTCAGTCCCTCTAGAACGGCAGCACTCATTCAACCTCCCTCGTCACCGATCAGTCCTTCTTCGATAAAACCGCATGCCGCCTTGCCGAAGATGCGGGCGCTGAGCCTTCGCCCCCCCGGGCGGCGCGACACAGCCGTCACTAAGTCTTGTCATCGGGAGCGGGCTGGCCACGCCAGACCGCCAGGACTTCCTCGGCCATATGAATGGGGTAGCGCGCGCGGTACAGTTCAAGGCTGGCCTCATGACGCTCCCTGTTGGGGCTGCCCAGCGCGTCCTCGACAACCACTGTGTAATAGTCGCGGTAGGAGGCGCTGCGCACGGTCGATTCCACGCACCCCTCGGTGTTGACGCCCAGGACCACCACCGTTTCGATGCCACGGGCCTTCAGCACGCGCTCGAGATGGGTGTTCAGGAAAGCGTCAGGCCGCGTCTTCTCGATTACCGTGTCGTTGGGCCCGGGCTCCAGGCCGTCGACGAAGTTCCAACCGAAGGTGCCGGGGATGGTGTAGTTTGGATCCTTGCCGTCGCGGGTCTTGAATCGCAGCCAGGCAGGACTATCGCCGTGACCGCCAGGCATCGTGAACTGTCGAATGAAAATCACCGGGATACCGAGGGATTGGCTCTCGCGCACGAAAGAGATCATGGTCGGCAGGCGCTCGATGGTCAGTGAAAGGTCCTTGCCATGGAGCCCGAAGTGCCCCTCCGGGTCGCAGAAGTCGTTCTGTATGTCGACACTGAGCACCGCCGTATGGGACGCGGCAGCCATTTCCGCAAGGCTGTCGTAGACCTCGATACCTTGAATTCGCCTCATTCGTTTTCCCCAGTCCTTTTTGCGGTCGGGATCGCCAATTGCGTCCTGAAGCGCCCGCTTCGAAGCTGTAAGCCAAAGCAGCCCGCGAGCAAAGCGAGCCCAATCAAATCGGACTGCAGGCCCGGCCAAATGAGGGCGGCAGCAGACGCAGCCAGCACTGCCCGGAGCGGCCAACCCGCGGGCTCGACCAACCATCCGATGGTCGCGGCCGCCAGCGCCACCGTGCCCACGAAACCGGTCACCGCAGCCAGAGCTATGCGCGTTGGATCACCCACCAGGATGAGTTCCGGATGATAGACCATCAGGAAAGGAACGATGAAGGCGGCCAGCGCCAAGCGCAGGGACAAGAGGGCCGTCTTCAGCCAATTCGCTTCCGCCATCGCTGCGGAGATGAACACGGTGGCGCAAAGCGGCGGCGTGATGCCGGAGAGGATGGCGAAGTAGAAGACAAAGAGATGCGCCTGCATCGGCAGCAGTTCCAGGCGCACCAGCGCCGGCGCGACCACGGCGGCGGACAGGATGTAGGCCGCCGAGGTCGGCAGCCCCATGCCGAGGACCATGGCGATACCCATGGCCAGCAGCAGGGAAAGGAGCAGGTGCTCCTGGCCCAGGGAGATGATCAGGGCCGAGAACTTCACCCCGACCCCGGTGCCGGCGATCATGGCCAGGATGATCTGCGAACAGGCGATCAGAACGGCCACCGTGACCAAGCCGCGGCCCGCCAGAATCAGCCCGTCCACCAGCGTGCGCAGGCGGCCGGTCAGCCTCCCCGTCCCGCCCATGGCCAGGTAGGACGCCATCAGCGCCACGGTCGCCCAGAACGCCCCGGTGGCCGGCGTGTAGCCCATGACCAGAAGCCCGATCAGCAAGGCCAAGGGCCCGAACACGGGCAGGCTGCGCCGCCAGTGCATGAAGTCTCGCGGACGCGGGATGTCCTTCCTGTCGACGGTGCCGTAGTTGCTGCGCCGCGCTTCGAAGTGGATCGCGGCGAAGCAGCTCGTGAAATAGAGCACCGCCGGAATCACCGCGGCCAGTGCCACCTCCATGTAGGAGACGCCCAGCAGCTCGGCCATGATGAAGGCACCGGCCCCCATGATCGGCGGCATGATCTGGCCGCCCGAGGAGGCCACCGCCTCGACCGCGCCGGCGAAGGACCGGCGGTAGCCGAGCCTGCGCATCATGGTGATCGTGAAGGTGCCGGTGGTCGCCACGTTGGCCGCGGCGGAACCGGAGACGGTGCCGAACAGGCTGCTGGCCACCGTCGCCACCTTGGCCCCACCGCCGGTGAAGCGGCCGCTGAGGTAGAGCGCCAGGTCCATGAAGGTCTGACCGCCCCCGGTCTTCAGCAGGATGCCGCCGAAGATCACGAACATGGCGATCACCGTCGCCGAGACGCCGGTGACCAGGCCCCAAATGCCGCGGTCGGTGCTGTAGAGGACTTCGCTGATCAGCTCGAGGGACAGCCCGCGGTGGGCCCAGGCCCCGGGAAACAAGGGGCCGAAGTAGGCGTAGGCGACGAAGGCCGCCGCCAGCATCGGGAACAGCCAGCCGACCACCCGGCGCGCAGCCTCCAGCAGGACCAGGGTCAGCGCCACGCCCAGCCAGGTATCGGCGGCCGTCGGGAAGAAGCCGATGGACATGATCCGGTCGTATTCGATCACGACCCAGCCGCAGGTCACCAGCGCAACCGCGACCAGCAGTCCATCGACGGCAAGCGCGGCCCGGGTCCCGCCCAGGTGCCGCCCCGGCGGGAACAGAAAGAGGGCGAGAACCAGGCACAACCCGACGTGAGGCGCGCGCTGCTGGATGTTGGGCAGCGCGCCGAAAGCCCCCGTGTACAGATGGAACAGCGCAAGCGCGAGGGCCACGGCCGGCACCACGGGCGCCAGACGGGCGGGCAGGCGGCGCAGGCCTCCTGCTTCCTCCTCCCTGCCCGCCGTCTGCTCCTCGGCGCCCCCGTCGCCGCCCCGTCCCTCGCCGGCAGGGGTCGGCGCGGCGGGCACCGGCTCAGTCCTCCTTCGCTTCCGGCGGGACCAGGTGCTCGGGCACGGCATGGCCCTGGCCGGTCAGATACCTGTAGACGCCGATGTGCAGGGGGGCCGTGCCATACTTCAGGGTGTTCGCGACGATGTCGACCGAGGCGATCGCCGGGTAGGTCTCGGCGATCTTGTCCTGATGCTCGACCATCGCCTTGAAGATGCGGTGGCCCAGCTCTTCCGGCAGGCGGGTGGTGGTGCCCTGCGCGATGAAGACGCTGCGCACCACGGTCTCCGTCGCCCCGTCGTAGGGCGGCGTGAGCTTGGCGAACTGATAGTGCGGAAAGGCCTTCTGGACCTTGGCGATCTCCGCCTCGCCGTAGCCGAGGAAGCGCAGAGGCACGGCGGTGCCGACGTCGAGTATCAGGCCGTCCGGCCGATCGAACAGGCCGGCCTTCACCAGGCCGACGATGCGGCGATCCTTCATGGCATCGCGGGCATCGCCGTAGCTGCCCGAGAACCAGTCGGGCGCGACGTCGATCAACTCGAACTGGTTGCGGGTCACGCGCTCCGTCGCGCTGCCGCGCGAGCCGCCGCTGAAGTCCTGGCCGGCGAGGTCCGCGAGGCTCTGAACGTCGCTGTCCGCGTTGACGACGACGTAATAGGCGAGCGGGTTGGTCACCCAGAACAACCGGAACTCCGGCTGCGCCTGGCCTTCCCACGGCCCGACGCCCCGCTGGTACTCGAAGAACTCGGGCTCGGCGAACAGCCCCCAGTCCGCCTCCTCGCGGGCCAGCCGCTTGCGGTTGTCGACGCCGCCGCCGGTCTCCATGACCGTGACTTCCAGGTCGTCGAAGAGCGTGCTCAACATCTGGGCCTGAGCCGCATGGTAGGCATAGAGCGACGACGACTGCCCGGTCGCCGCGATCGTCAGGAACGTCTTGTCTTCGGCAAGACCCTGCGATGCCGGCAGGCCGGCCGCGAACGCGGCCATCGCCGCCACCGCTGTGATGGCTCGAAGGTTTCTAGGCACTCTGCACAACATGACCGCTCCTCATTCTCAAGCTGCTGCCGTCCCCTCCGACGCCCGGTCGGCGGAAATCGGAGCCCGCCGCCGCCGGCGGGGAGGTGAACGTCGATGGGAAGCTTTCGGAGGAGCGGGGGACGAACCGCCTTCGCCCCAGGCCGCCCAGGCCATGCCTGCGCCGCTGCGCCATCGCTGCCTCTGCCTCCCTTGATTATGCCGGCTGACAGGACAGCGTTCCGTCAGCCGATTGGTAAGCTGAAAGATGCATCAGCCCCTTCGCATTTTCAATCCATTTGTTCTGATCTGCGGAATTAAAGATGCGAATTAGGGATCGCAGCCCGAACATACTGAGCTATGCTTGCCATCCCCTTGCAAAGACCCTGGGAGACGATCCGATGCGCAAAACGACGCAGTTGAAATCCATGATCGCCCGGCGGGAGATCCTGGTCATGCCGGGCGCCTACGACCCGATCAGCGCCCGCCTGATCGCGCTGGCGGGCTTCGAGGCCGTTCAGTGCACGGGCCTCGGCATCACCGCCGCCGCCCTCGGCCTGCCCGACTTCAGCGTCATCGGCATGAGCGACATGGTCGCGCGCACCGCGCGCATCGTCCGCGCCACCGACCTGCCGGTCATGGCCGACGGCGACAACGGTTTCGGCAATGCCGTCAACACCTTCCTCACGGTCCGGGAGTTCGAGGCGGCCGGCGTCGCCGGCATCAACCTGGAAGACCAGCAGATGCCCAAGCGCTGCGGACACCTCGCCGGCAAGCAGGTCGTTTCCACGGCCGAGATGGTGCAGAAGATCCGCGCCGCGGTGGACGCCCGCCAGGATTCGGACCTCGTCATCAACGCGCGCACCGACAGCCTGGCGCTCGGCGGCGTGGACGAGGCCATCGGCCGCGGCAACGCCTACCTGGCGGCCGGCGCGGACATGGTGTTCGTCGACGGTGCCGACAGCGAGTCGCACATCGGCCGGCTGGTCGCGGGCATCCGCGGCCCGATAGCGGTGAACATGGTCGAGGGCGGCAAGACACCCGCCGGGCTGACCGTGGCGCGCCTGCAGGCGTTGGGCGTGGCCCGCGTCAGCCTGCCGCTGACCGCCCTCCTGGCCGCCGTCCAGGGGATGAAGCAGGCCCTGGCCAGGCTCAAGGCCAGCGGCGATCCCGCCACATACCAGGCCGACCTGGCAGGCTTCGAGGAACTGCACGGCCTCGTCGGCATGGACCAGGTGCGCGTGATGGAGCAGCGCTACGCCACCGAGCCGGAGGGACCGTCCGACGCCGCCTAGCGTCGACTTGGATCGTTCGGAGAGGCACCCCCACCCCGGCCCTCCCCCATCAAGGGGGAGGGAGTAGCGGACTGATCCGCTTGGAGACCCCCCTCCCCCCTTGTGGGGGAGGGTTAGGGTGGGGGGTGACTCTCTGAGCTATGCAAGTCAGTTCTCTGGACCGCGTCCCTTCAGCCCCGCCGGCCATAGCGGGCTTCCAGGGAAATCCAAGCGTCGTAATCGAACAGGGACCACAGGGCCCGGTGATCGAACATGCGCTCGGCATGGCCGGCGGTGGTGCCGCTGGACTTCAGGTCCTGCATCAGCTCGAGGCCGGCCTTGCCGATCAGCCGGGTCAGGGAGTTGGGGAAGATCGCCAGATCGTACCCCAGCGCCTCGAGACGCCCGGCCGGCAAACAGGGCGTGTGTCCGCCCTCCACGATGTTGACGAGCAGAGGGGTGTCGGGAAAGGCCCGGCAGATGGTTCCCATCTCCTCCTCGCTGGCCGGGCTTTCGACGAACAGCACGTCGGCTCCGGCCTCCTGGTATCGGCCGACCCGGTCGATCGCGGCCTGAAGGCCCAGGCTCGTGCGGGCATCGCTGCGCGCGATCACCACGAAGGCATCGTCCAGGCGCGCGTCACAGGCGGCCTTGACCCGCGCCACCATCTCTTCCGGCGGCGCCAGCCTCCGGCCCGGCTCGTGGCCGCAGCGCTTGGGCGCTTCCTGATCCTCGATCTGGATGGCGCTGACGCCGCTGCGCTCGAACTCGCGCACGGCGCGCACGATGTTCAGCGGCCCGCCGAAGCCGGTGTCGCCGTCGGCGATCACCGGAATGGTGAGGACGTCGCAGATGCGCTTGACCCGGTCGAGCACCTCCGAAAAGGAGGCGAGCCCGACGTCGGGCGCCCCGAGGCAGCTCATCGACACGCCGGAGCCGGTGATGTAGGCGGCCTCGAAGCCGGCGGTCTCGACCAGGCGCGCGGTCAGACAGTCGAAGCAACCCGGCGCGATCAGCAGAGCCGGCCGACCGAGCCGCTCACGCAGACGCGCATGGCGGTTCCCGGTCAGGCGCAGGCCCGGCGGGCAGGCTGCGTTAAACGTCTCGGACATGGTCGGCCCTCTTCGCTTCGCCGTGCAAGACGGGGCGCGGAACGGCCTCGCGCGCCCCGCGCTTTCCGTCTATCGGGCCGTCCACCCGGCCGTCCGCTGGGACCAGCGTCAATTCGACGCCAGCGCCCGCTCCACGAACTCGTTGGTGAAGGCGGTGTCGGCCAGAGACGGCTCGAACTGCCGGTCGGAGAACTTGTTCAGATAGCCGATGACCCGCAGGAGCTGTTCGCGCGAAACCTCCGGCGATGTCGGATAGGCCTTGACGACGCGGCTCCACGCCGCGTCGAACAGCGTCTTGTCGAACTGGTCGAAATGGGCGCCGTACACCTTGTCGCGCACCTCTTCGGTACGGGCGGGATCGTGCATGGCCTGGGTGGCGGCGTGGATCGCCTCGACCAGGCTGACGCTGCGCTCCGGGTTCTCCTCCAGCCAGCTCTGCCGCGCGTTCAAGGTGATGTAGAGATACCCGTTCAGATCCGGGATCTGCCCGGCGGCCATGTCGAACAGCAGAAAGGCGTCGTGCTTGGCGATGGCGGTGTCCGAGGTCGGATTGGACAGGATGAAGCCGTCGATGCGCCCCAACTCGAACGCGGCCAGGAGTTCCCGGCTGCCGCCGACGAAAACCACGGTCGCGTCGGACTCCGGGTTGTAGCCGGCCTGCTCCAGCATGTAGAGGGCAAGCTGATGGGTGCCGCTGCCGGCGCCGGTGACGCCGATCCTCAGGTCCTTCAGCGCCTTCAGGCGCTCCTCCACGCTGGAGGCCTCGGTCAGGCCGCGCTTTTCGGCGACGTCGCCCTGGATGACGACGTTGGAGGCGTACTGGGTCATCAGGGCGGCGAAGATCCTCACGTCCGTCCCCTGCTGCGCGGCGCGCATGGCCGCCGCCGGCGTGCCCGGATAGACGTGGGTGTCGCCGCCGATCACGGAGGCCATGGCGGCACCGCCGCCGGCCTTGAAGACCTGAAGGTCGGCCTCGATGCCGCGCTCGTCGAAATAGCCCATGACCTCGGCCACGTAGACCGGCAGATAGAGCATGCCGACGCTCGGCATGGCGAAGGTGACCTCGTGCTTGTCCTGGGCGGCGGACGGCAGCGCCGCCGCCACGAGCAGCAGGGCCGCGACCGCCCCTGCAATGCGATTTCGAAGGCTCGTCATGTCGTTGCTCCCTGTTCGTTCCGGAAGTCCCATGTCGATCGAGGTACGCGGGAGACGGTCCGCGGCTAGATCGACATCTCCCGCTTGTCCTCTACGGTCTTCCACGGCATGGCTTTCTTCTCGAACCACTTCACCGCGAAGTTCAGCGCCAAGGCCAGCATCATGATGGCGATCAGCGCGGCGAACATTCCCGAGGTGTCGAACTGCCCCGAGGCGTCGGCCAGCAGGTAGCCCAGGCCCTTGTTGGACGCGATCAGCTCGCCGACGATGGCCCCGATCAGCGCATAGGGCACCGACAGGCGCAGCCCGTTGAACACCCAGGTGATGGCCGAGGGGATGACCACCTTGCGCAGGATGTCGCTTTCGCTCGCGCCCATCAGCCGCATGATCGCGATCTGCTCGCGACTGACCGCGCGGACCCCGGAGTAGGTGTTCAGGAACACCAGAAAGAACACGATGGTCGCGGTCAGATAGATCTTCATGTCGATGCCGATGCCGAACCACAGGATGAACATCGGCGCGAGCGCGATCTTGGGCAGGCTGTAGAACATCATGATGAAGGGGTCGAGCACGTCGGCAAGCGTCTGCGCCCGGCCGAGCACGACGCCGAAGGTCATGCCGATCGCGCTGCCCAGCAGGAAGCCCAGCAGCGCCTCGATGCTGGTGATGCCGGCGTGGAAGAACAGCTTGCCGGACATCGCCCAGATGTACAGGGTCTCCGCGATCTCGGTCGGCTTGCCGATGAAGAAGTCGGAGATGAGGCGGCCGGCGGCGAACTGCCAGAGGGAGACGAGTCCGACCAGCAGCAGGGCGCGGGCGAGCCAGATCTTCTGCCGGCGCCGGCGTTCGGCCTGCTTGCGCGCCTCGGCAGTGCTCTGCGGGTTCTGAAGGGATCCGGCGGCGGGCGACGGCGCGGCCCGCGGTTGCGTCGCATCGGCCATCGTCAGTCCTCCATCTGCTCCATATCCGGAGACAGCAGGTCCCAAAGCTCGGCCGTCAGGTCCCGATAGGTCGCGTTGTGGCGCAGGCGCATCAGGTCGCGCTCGCGCGGCAGCGGGACATCGACCACCCGCGCGATGGTCCCCGGCCGGTGGGTGAAGACCACGCAGCGGTCGGCCAGGCTGACCGCCTCGTCCAGGTCGTGGGTGACGAAGACGGTCGTTTTCCCCAGCGCCATGGCGAGGCCGCGGATCTCGATCTGCATCTTGAGGCGGAGCTGAGCGTCGAGCGCGCCGAACGGCTCGTCCATCAGCAGCGCCTCGGGGTCGTAGGCGAGCAGCCGGGCCAAGGCGCAGCGCTTGCGCATGCCGCCCGAGAGCTGGGACGGATAGGACTTCTCGAAGCCCTTGAGCCCAACCTTGTGCAGCAGGCTCTCGACCCGGTCGCGGGCTTCGCCTTTCGGGACCCCGCGGATCTCGAGCGGCACCTTCACGTTGCCCATGACGTCCCGCCAGGGCAGCAGGTGATCGTTCTGCGTCATGTAGCCGACGCGCTGGTTGTAGGGGGCGACCACGGCGCCGCGGTAATGGACGGTCCCGGTGGTGGGCTCGAACAGGCCGGCGGCCATGTTGAGCAAGGTCGACTTGCCGCAGCCGGACGGGCCGACCAGCGTGATGAACTCGCCCTCGCGGACGTCCAGGGTGATGTCGCGCACGGCGACCACGTCGCCCTGAAGGGTCTCGAACGTCTTTCCGACCCCCCGGTAGGAAATCAACGTGGGGCCGGCCTCTGCCGTCGGTCGCGTCTCGGCCGAGACCCCCTGGTCCGCGGCGGCGGCTGCCGTGACCGCTCTCTCAAGCATTCGCTCCCCATTCCTTGTTTATTGAGTTTATTGGGCCTCCCGGGCACGGCAGGCCGTCAGCTTGCTCAGCGATACCAGCATCGCAATTTAGCGTCAACAGATTCTGCTATGCAGTTCTTATAAATCACTATCGCCAACCCCAGGCCGCTGCTATAACACCATTGTCGTTAAAGTCTTTCTGGCCGGCTCTCGATCGGCAGCCCGGCCCGCCACCTTGAGCAGGAAGATGACGTCATGAAAGCCAGCCCCGCCCCCCTCGCCCCCCTCGCGGAGGACGCTTATCTCGAGAAGGACGACGAGATCTCCCCCGACGCCAGCGCCGACCGCAAGTTCATCACGGCCCTGGCCCGCGGGTTCGAGGTGCTGCGGGCCTTCAAGCCGGGCAGCGGGGCGCTGGGCAACCAGGAGCTGTCGCGCATCACCCATATCCCGAAGGCCACGGTATCCCGGCTGACCCATACCCTGTCGGAGCTGGGCTACCTCCGTCACCTGAAGGCGGAGGGCAAGTACGAGCCCACGGAATCGATCCTGGCGCTTGGCTATGCGGTGCTGTCGAACATGCTGGTGCGCCAGATCGCCCACGGCCCGATGCAGGAGCTGGCCATGCAGCACCAGGTCTCGGTCGGCCTGGCCAGCCGCGACCGGCTCAGCATGATCTTCGTCGACGTCTGCAACAGCCGGTCCCTCGGCACCCTGCGCCTGGAGATCGGCTCGCGCGTGCCGATGCCGAACACGGCGGTCGGACGCGCCTTCCTGGCCGGCGTGCAGGAGCAGGAGCGCCAGTTCTTCTACGAGCGCTTCGAGCAGCGGCTGGGCGCGGGCAGGTGGGCCACGTTGAAGGACCGGGTGGAGGACGCCATCACCCAGGTGGAGGACCGGGGCTTCTGCTATCTGGAGGACGAGTGGCACCACGGCATGCGCGCCGTCGGGACGCCGCTGGTCTCCATGGACGGACAATCGGTGATGGGCATCATGTGCGGGGCGCCCGCCTTCGTGGTCGACCGCGAGCAGCTGGAAGGAGAGCTGGGTCCCCGGCTCGCCTACCTCTGCCGCAGCCTCGCGCCCATGCTCCGCTGACAGCCGCCGCGGCCATCCGAGAGGCCGTCCGGCCTGCGCCGCGGGGCGCGCCCGGCGGCCTGCTTGGCCAGGCTGCTTGGCGCCAGCCCGCTTGGCCAGCCCGCTTGGCCAGCCTGCTTGGAGAGACCCGACAGTGAGCGTTTCCGCCATGGCCGATGAGTCTGGACCGTCCCGCCCCCCGTCCGTTCCCCGCCCCGGCCCGACCAAGGCGCTCGCCGGCTGGGTTGCCGGCGCCGCCACGGCCGCCTTCGACGCCGCAAGCCTGCGCCGCGCCCGCGGCCACACGATCGACACCGTCGGCGCCATGCTCGCCGGGGCGGTCCAGGAGGCCACCGACACCGCGGCACGGACGCTGAGGCTGTGCGGGGTGTCCGGGGGCACGCCGGTGCCCGGTCGCCGCGAACGCCTCGACCTGCTGTCCGCGGCCTTCCTCGGCGGCACGGCCGGCCACGGGCTGGAGCTGGACGACGGTCACCGCGCCGGCTCGGTCCACCCGGGGACCGTGGTGGTGCCGGCGGCGCTGGCGGCCGCTCACCATGCCCGCTGCGACGGCCGCACCTTCCTGGCCGCCGTCATCGCCGGCTACGAGGTGATGTGCCGGCTGGCGGCCGCGAGCCATCCGCGGGCCCGCTGGCGCGGCTTCCACAATACGGCCACGACCGGGGTCTTCGGCGCCGCCGCCGTCTGGGCCGTGATGCACCGCTTCGACGCGGCGCGCGTGGAGCACGCCTTCGGCGCCGCCTGCTCCAGCGCCTCCGGGCTGTTCACCTTTCTCCAAGGCGGCGACGTCAAGCGCCTGCATCCGGGCCTCGCCGCGCGGAGCGGCCTGATGGCCGCCGTTCTGGCCGGCGAGGGGCTGGAAGGGCCGCCCGACTGCCTGGAAGGGAAAGACGGCTACTTCCATGCCTATGCCGGCGGCGACACCGGCGAGGTGGACTACGCGGGCATCGACCTCCTGCCGGCCGGCGCCCCGCCGGCGGTCACCGAATGCTACATCAAGCCGCACGCCTGCTGCCGCCACATCCATGCGCCCATCGACGCCCTGCTGCAGATCATGGCCGAGCACGACCTGGCGGCCGGCGCCATCGCCGCGATCCGCGTCGGCACCTACCGGGTCGCCGCCGCCCACGACCTGCGCGCCTGGCCCAGCTTCACCGCCGCCCAGATGAGCATCCCCTTCGTGCTGGCCACGGCCGCCCGCCACCGCCGCGTGGGTCTCGACCTGTTCACCGCCGGGCATCGCGCCGACCGCGCGACGGCGCTGCTGGCCGAAAGGGTCGCCGTCGGCGTCGACCCGGCGTGCGAGACCGCCTATCCCGCCCACCGCCCGGCGGCCGTGACCCTGGAGACCGCGGACGGGCGGCGGCTCACCTGCCGCGTGGACGAACCCTACGGCGCGCCGGCCAACCCGCTCGACGACGACGCCTTGGAAGCCAAGATGCGCGCGCTCGCCGGCCCGGTGCTGGGCGAAGCCGGAGCCCGGGAGATCGCCGGCCGCCTGTGGGAGATCGAGCGCGAGGAAGACCTGCGGCCACTGGTCGAGAGCCTGGCCCTGCCTGCCGTCACCTGAGGGAGAGACCCATGACGACCACCGACAAGATCGAGAAATGGCGCGGCTTCGTGCCCGACGCCGAGCTCGAGACCTACATCAAGGGCGGCTTCGGCAACAGGATCGGCATGGGCCGGCGGCCGGCCCTGCTCAACATCGACACCACCTATATGTTCGTCGACCCGGCGTACAGCCAGTGCGGCGGCGAAGACCCCGCGCTGCTGGCCGCCATCGAGCGGATCACCGGGACCTTCCGCCGGCTCGGCCTGCCCGTCTACTACAGCCGCCGCGACGACCGCACGCACCCGGTGCGGCGCGGCATCTGGAACCTGAAGCTGGGTACTGCCGACGACTTCCAGTACAGCCGCGATCCGCGGGCGGACGACTGGCCGGATCGCTATGCGCCACGCGAACAGGACGTCATCGTGTACAAGAACAAGCCCTCCAGCTTCTTCGAGACTCCGCTGGAGTCCTTCCTGCGCTACGACGACGTGGACACGCTGATCTGCATCGGAATCTCCACCAGCGGCTGCGTCCGCGCCGGCGTGACGGATGCCTTCTCCCATAACTTCCGGGTCATCGTGCCCCAGGAAGCGGTCGGAGATCGCTGCGCGACGGCACACAAGGCCAACCTCTTCGACATGGACATGAAGTTCGCGGACGTCGAGCCGCTCGATCGCGTGATCGCCGACCTCGAAGCCCGCTTCAGCGTCCCGGCGCAGGACGCCCCCTCGCAGGGCGCGCATGCGGCGCAGTAACCTGCGGGGAAGCGGGCGGCGCGCGCCCTCAGACCTGCCGGGCTAGCCCGTATATCTCACAGAAGTTGAGTGCATCGGGGCTCTGCATCTGGGAAAGTTCTTCTGCAACAAAGCCTTAACCAGGGGCAGAGGAGTTCCCCGATGCCAACAGAGTGTAGCTCGGAGTTGTTCGGTTTTTCCAGG
>JAKSBE010000132.1 GCA_022361275.1 Kiloniellales bacterium | reverse complement strand
GTGCGACAGCGCTTATCCGCTTCGCCCGCAACCGCTCGACGCCTCTGGCCGCTTGGGCCGATGCCCTGCTGGCCCACCGGCCCGCGCGCCTGGTCTCGGTCGCCTTGGCGAACAAGATGGCGCGCATCGCCTGGGCCGTACAGCCCGGGGCACGGTTTCGGCGGGGCCGGCGGCGAGACGAGGTATTTTCGAACCGCCTATGCAGAGGGTGACGCCTACGTGCCTCTGATCCTGGCGTCCTACAAGCTCTGGTCCGAACTGGAGACGGCCTCGCGGGCGAAGTTTGTCTGGAACTGCGGGTTCATGACCATCAGCGAGCAAACAGACAGCCGCCTTGCCAAGGCGAAGGAATGCGCTGACGCGACCGGTATCGCCTATGAGATCCTCGACGGCCGAGAAGCCGGCCGGCGATATCCTCAGCACCGTTTTCGCGAAGACGATTTCGTTCTTTTCGACGGAATGGGCGGGCTTTACGCCTCGGAATACGCAATCGCCTGTGCCGCAGCGGTCGCCGAGGAGGCGGGCGCCGTCATCCACCGAGACGCGAGGGTCGATCGCATCCTGCCGGATGAAGAGGGGGTCACGATCGTTGCGGGAGACCGCTCGTTCAGAGTGGGACGCGTCGTGGTGACGACCGGCGGCTGGGCTTCCGAACTGCTGCCCGAGGTCAATGACGTTCTCATGCCGAAGAGAACGTGGCAAAGCTGGTACTTTGCCGAAGATCCGGAGCAGTTCCTGCCCGAGCGGTTTCCGCCCTTTGGCCGAACCTTCGATGGGGTGCGCTTTCACGGGGCGCCGACGATCGACCGTCGTTTCGTGTGCATCGGCGCGGTCGAGGAACTGCCCGAGCGCATCGTCGACAACGATCCGACCGGGCCGCGCGTTCTGCCGGATATGTCGATCGTCAACGAGTACGTTCAGGAATACTTCAACGGGCTACGCTCCGATCCCGTGCGGGTAATGCCTGCCCTCGACGGCTATACGGTGGACGACAACCCGATCATTGGGGTTCATGGCGCGTCTCCACGTGTCGTCGTGCTTTGCGGCTTCTCCGGGCATGGCTTCAAGCTCGCACCGGTTATGGGGCAGATTGCTGCGGATCTGGTTCTGACCGGAGGTTCCGGGCAACTCATAGACGAACTGAAACTCGAACGCTTCGACGTCTCTTCGCAGCGCTCCTCGGTATAGCCCTCCGGAAGCAACGGGACAGCCATCACTTCGCGTTGCTGCTGTTGCCGCCCTTCGGCCCTGCGAGGGCGTAGCCCTCCGAGCGGACGGTGCGTATCAGGTCTCGCTTGTCGACGGACTTCAGCGCCCTGCGCAGACGGCCGACATGTGTGTCGACCGTGCGCAGTCTCACATAGACGTTGTCGGGCCAGGCCGCGCTGATGAGATCCTCGCGGGAGAAGACCTGCTCCGGCGCCTGCAGGAGGTGCTGGAGGAGCTTGTACTCGATCGGCCCGAGGTGGATCTCCTTTC
>JAKSBE010000426.1 GCA_022361275.1 Kiloniellales bacterium | reverse complement strand
GCTACGGCGGCATGGTCACGGCGGTCCTGGAAGGCGGCCTGCCGGCGGCCAAGCGCTTCCTGGAGCGGGTCCAGATCTTCGCCCTGGCGGAAAGCCTGGGCGGGGTCGAGAGCCTGATCGAGCATCCTGCGATCATGACCCATGCCTCGATTCCGGCCGAGACCCGCGCCCGGCTCGGCATCGGCGACGGTCTGGTCCGGCTTTCCGTCGGGGTCGAGGACGCCGACGACCTGATCGCCGACCTGGCCCAGGCCCTGGGCTGATGGCTTATTGAGGCTCTGCTGATGGTTTCCGGGCCCGGCGGCCACGCGGCGCCGGGCCCGGGGAAGCGATTCCGCCAAACCGCGGATTTCGGGCCTTTCCGGCCCTGGCCCGAGTCCTTCCCGGCCTTATCCCGGCTGCGAATTTAAACCACTCAACCAGTTTTTAACCGAAGTGGGCGAGGCTTCCGGCTTATGCCCTTATGGTGAATTTCATCTGCTTAGTGGGATAGCGGTCGGGTCATGCTTCTGATCGTCGGAATGCTGTTGGTCATCGGCTGCACCTTTGGCGGCTACGTCGCCATGGGCGGCAAGCTGGGGGTCCTGTGGCAGCCCTTCGAGGTCGTGATCATCTGCGGCGCGGCCCTGGGCGCCTTCATCATCGGCAACCCCAGTCCGGTCCTCAAGAAGGCGACCAAGGCGATCGGCCACGTCCTGAAGGGCTCCAAGTTCAACAAGGACAGCTATCTGGAGCTGCTGACCCTGCAGTACCAGATCTTCAAGCTGGCCCGCTCCAAGGGCTTCCTCGCCCTGGAGCAGCACATCGAGAGCCCCGAGGACAGCGCCCTGTTCCAGCAGTTCCCGAAGTTCATCGGCGACCACCATGCGGTCGAGTTCCTCTGCGACTACCTGCGGCTGATCGGCCTCGGCGCCGACAATCCGCACGAGATGGAAACCCTGATGGACGAAGAGATCGAGACCCACCACCACGAGCAGCACGCCGTGGCCGGCGCCCTCCAGACCATGGCCGACGGCATGCCGGCGCTGGGCATCGTCGCCGCGGTGCTGGGCGTCATCAAGACCATGGGCTCGATCACCGAGCCGCCTGAGGTCCTCGGTGCCCTCATCGGCGGCGCCCTGGTCGGCACCTTCCTCGGGGTCTGGCTGTCCTACGGCTTCCTGTCGCCGATCGCCGCCAAGGCGCAAGCGGTCTACGACGCCGAGGGCAAGTACCTCCAGTGCATGAAGGCGGGGCTGCTGGCCTACATGCACGGCAGCTCGCCGCCGGTGGCGGTCGAATTCGCCCGCAAGGCGCTGCTTTCCCATGATCGGCCCAGCTTCTCCGAGGTCGAGCAGGCTCTGGACGGCCTGCCGCCGGTCGGCTAGGCGCCCGTTCCTTCGGAGCCCGGGCAGAGGCCATGGCGCAGGACGAAAACAGACCGATCATCATCAAGAAGGTGAAGAAGGGCGGCAGGCACGGCCACCACGGCGGCGCCTGGAAGGTCGCCTATGCCGACTTCGTGACCGCCATGATGGCCTTCTTCCTCCTGCTCTGGCTCCTGAACGCCACCACCGAAGAGCAGAAGCGGGGCATTGCCGACTATTTCTCGCCGCACTCGATCGCGCCGAGCTCGAGCGGCGCCGGCGGCGTCATGGGCGGCCAGTCGATGAACCTGGAGGGTTCCCTGAACAGCGACCGGTCGCCGGTCGGCATCACCGTCTCGATCCCCTCGTCGAACGAGGAAGAGGATCCGACGGAACAGGCCGAAGAGAGCGAGGCGGCCACGAAACGTCCCGGCGAGCTCTCCGAAGAGGCGCTGGAGCGCGAGCTGGCGGAACGCGAGGCCGCGCAGTTCGAGGCGGCCGAGGGGGCCCTGCGCCAGGCGATCCAGAACGTGCCGGAGCTTCGGGGCCTGGTCGAGAACCTCGTCATCGACCAGACCTCGCAGGGCCTGCGAATCCAGATCGTGGACCGGGAAAAGACCTCGATGTTCCCCAGCGGCAGCGCGCAGATGTACGGCCGGACCCAGCAGCTGATGGAGCTGGTCGCCGACGCCATCGCGAACCTGCCGAACCGGGTCGCGATCAAGGGCCACACCGACGCGACGCCCTTCTCCAGCGGCTCGGGTTACTCCAACTGGGAACTCTCGACCGACCGGGCCAACGCCAGCCGCCGGGCGCTCCTCGATGCCGGGCTCGACCCCCGCCGGATCGAATCGGTGGCCGGCCGGGCCGACCAGGAGCCGCTGATCGCGGACGACCCCTACTCGCCCCGGAACCGGCGCATCTCGGTCGTCCTGCTGCGCGAGAACAAGACCCAGATCGGCGGATCCGGCGACGGCGGCGACTCGGACGGTTGATCCTCCGCCGCCGCACACTTTGCGGCCATGCCACCGTCTTGGCACTGGCCTCCGGCCCCCTGAACCTGTCATAATCCCCCGAGTCAAGATCAGGACTCCAACCGGCGGCGGCGAGGTGATGGGGAGGGTATTGCAACCGTGCCTATGGAAATCGCAAGGCGCCTAGCCTTAAGGTCGAGCGCACGACGCCGGACCGCGGACCGGTCATGAAGACCGAGGCACCCGGGAGGGAGAAGCGGCCGCCGAGGTCCGGCGGGCCGCGCCGCCACGAGGTTCTGCTGCCGCCGGCGCACACCTTCTACGTCATGGCCGAATCGCCCTGCCCCTACCTTCCCGGGCAGCTCGAACGCAAGCTCTTCACCGAACTGAGACCGGGGGACGCGGGCGACTTCTACGCCAGCCTGTCGCGCGGCGGCTTCCGCCGCAGCCACAACTTCGCCTATCGGCCGGCCTGCACCGGCTGCACCGCCTGCGTGCCGGTGCGGATCGATGCCGCGGCCTTCCGGCCGTCACGCTCCCTGCGCCGCATCACGCGCCTGAACCGTGACCTCTGCGCGCGCGAGCGCAGAGCCCGGGCGACGACCGAGCAGTTTCGCGTCTTCGCGCGCTACATCACGACGCGCCATGCCGACGGCGAGATGGCCGGCATGTCCTACGCCGACTATCGCAGCATGGTCGAGGAGAGCGTGCTGGACACGCGGATGGTCGAGTTCCGGAACGCCGAGGGAGACTTGGTGGCCGGCCTGCTCACCGACTGGTCGAGCGACGGCGCTTCCGCAGTCTACAGCTTCTTCGATCCCGCACTGTCGGAGCGCAGCCTCGGCAGCTATATGGTGGTCTGGCTGGTCGAGGAGTGCCGGCGACGCGGCCTGCCCTACGTCTATCTCGGCTACTGGATCGAAGGCTCGCGCAAGATGTCCTACAAGGCGCGCTTCCGGCCGCTGGAGTCGCTCGGGCCCTCGGGATGGCAAAAGCTGCCGCCGGCCGATTCGCAAGCCTGACGCCGGACTGCCGGGTTCGGCCGCTCGCCTCCCCTTGATCGAGGTTCGAAGATCGAGGTCCGAATCCTCGCAACAGCCGCAGCGCTGTGCTTTCGCTCGGCGCGAGGCCGGTGCTTTCACGCGGCGCGAGGCGTAGGCCGCCTCGATATTCCTTCACCCAATGCTACGCCATCGGTTGTCTTTGCGGAGATCCTGGGCTTAATTAGCGCCGCAACCTTTCGGCGCAACGCGTGCCGAGCCTCAGTTTCGGTCTTCAAGCGGCCGAAGTCTCAGTTTCCGGGGGGACGCAAACGCGCGGCGAAGCGGACGCCTTCGAACAAAAGTCCGCCATGCCGCAGAAGTAGGGAGGAGACCCAATGGATCGTCGTTCTTTCATCAAAAAGACCGGTGTGGCTGCAGGCGCCGCCGCTGCGGCGACGTCCCTGGCGGCACCGGCCGTTGCCCAGGGCCGCAAGGAAATGGTCATCGTCTCGAGCTGGCCTCGGGACTTCCCCGGTCTCGGCCTGAGCGCGCAGCGGCTGGCGCAGCGCATCACCGACATGACCGAAGGCCAGATCACCACGCAGTACTTCGCCTCCGGCGAGCGCGTGGGCGGCTTCGACGTCTTCGACGAGGTCGCCTCCGGCAACGCGCAGGCCTACAACGCGGCGGACTACTACTGGAAGGGCAAGCATCCGGGCTGGGCCTTCTTCACCGCCGTGCCCTTCGGGCTGACCTACACCGAGCAGAGCGCCTGGATCAACCACATGGGCGGCCAGGCGCTCTGGGACGAGCTTGGGGACGAGTTCGGCCTCAAGGCCCTGCCCTGCGGCAACACCGGGGTGCAGATGGGCGGCTGGTTCAACAAGGAGATCGAGACGGTCGACGACCTCAAGGGCCTGAAGATGCGCATCCCGGGCCTTGGCGGCGACGTCATGGCCAAGGTCGGCGCCTCGCCGGTCTCCCTGCCGGGCAGCCAGATCTACGAGAACCTGGTGTCCGGCGCGGTCGACGCGACGGAGTGGGTCGGCCCCTACAACGACTTCTTCCTCAAGTTCTACGAGGCGGCGAAGTACTACTACTTTCCAGGGATGCACGAGCCGGGCGCCGGCCTCTCCTTCGGCATGAACAAGTCCTGGTGGAGCGGCCTGACCAAGACCGAGCAGCTGATCATCGAGGCGGCCTGCCAGATGGAAAACGAGGTCGCGATGTCGGAGAACAACGCCAACAATGCGACCTACCTCAACCGGCTGATCAACGAGCACGGGGTCGAGCTGCGCGAGTTCAGCGACGAGATCTACGACAGCTTCGGCGAGGCGGCGGCCGAGGTCATGGACGAGGCGCGCAAGCACAGCGACCTGGCGAACCGCATCTACGAGAGCTTCGACAAGGCCCGCACGAACGTCGCCGGCTGGATGAAGCTGTCCGACGTCGGCTACTCGCTGAAACGCAACCGGGTTCTCGGCCTCTAACGGGCCGGGTTCGCAAGACCTGAGCGGGGGACGGAGCCGACGGCTCCGTCCCGGTCTCCCGCCCGAGGTCTTCTCCCGCCCGAGGTCTTGGGGCCGTTGTACGATGCTTGACACCGCATCCCCCGGAGAGGCGGACGGCTACCTGCCGAGCGGGTCCGTCCTGGGCTTCCGTTTCCTCGCCTGGACCATCGTCGCCACCCTCTTCGCGTTTCTGATCAACGCCTACCTCAAGTTCTGGCAGGGCTGGCCGGGCGTCGTGGCGATCCTGGGCGACGGCGGCATCCTGGCCTGGCTGCAGAGCCTGTTCTACGTCGGCGCAGTCGCCGGCCCGGCGGCCTTCGTCGTCAGAACCAAGGGCCGCAGCCTCCGCCAGGACAGCCAGACATTGACGTCCCTGGCCGCCTACATCACCCGGGCGGCCTTCTGGATGGTGTTCTTCGTCGGCATCGCGGACGCGACGATCTCCTTCCTGCGGGTCGAAGGCCTGCTCGAGGCCGTGGTCGGGGAGCAGCTCTCCCAGGACCTGGCGCGCAACCAGTTCCGCGGCCCCTACGTTCACATGCCGCTGATCGGCCTGGCCCTGGTCGTCGCCCTCTTCACGCGGACCCTGGGCTTCACCTGGCTCGCCCTGCTGGTGGTGCTGGCCGAGCTGCAGATCGTGATCTCGCGCTTCGTCTTCTCCTACGAGCAGGCCTTCATGGGCGACCTCGTGCGCTTCTGGTACGGCGGCCTCTTCCTCTTCGCCAGCGCCTACACCCTGCTCGAGGACGGCCATGTCCGGGTCGACGTGCTCTACGCCGCCTTCACCGAGCGGACCAAGGGCCTGGTCAACGCGGCGGGCGCGCTGCTCATGGGGATTCCGCTCTGCTGGGTCGTGCTGGCCATCGGCCTGGGCCAACGCTCGAGCGTCATCGCCAGCCCGCTCCTCGCCTTCGAGGTGACCCAGGCCGGCTTCGGCATGTACGTCAAATACCTGCTGGCGGGCTTCCTGGCGATCTTCGCCGCCTCGATGATGGTCCAGTTCGCGGCCACCGTCCTGGACGGCGTCGCCGACTACCGCGGCGAGCCCGGCAAGCGCCGGGCCGCCTCAGCGACAGCGCACTGAGCGCCGAAGGAGTCGAGACGGCCCCATGGAGCTGGTTTTCCTCGCACTGCTGATTCTCCTGATGGTCTGGGCGCTCGGCTCCGGCTTCCCCGTGGCCTTCGCCCTGCCCGGCGCCGCGATTCTCTCGATTGCCGCTGCGGCCCTGGCCGGCTGGCTCTTCGCCGGCGACACCAGCGCCTACTTCGCCCAAGGCGGGCCGGCCCAATGGCTGACCGCCGGCGTCACCAACTTCCGCGGCATATACTGGGAGGCCGAGCGCGACACCCTGATCGCGATTCCGCTCTTCGTGTTCATGGGGATCATGCTCCAGCGCTCGAAGATCGCCGAGGATCTGCTGGTCACCATGGCCCAGCTCTTCGGACCCATGCCCGGGGGTCTGGGGATCTCGGTCGTCTTCGTCGGCGCGCTGCTCGCCGCCACCACCGGCATCGTCGGCGCCACCGTGGTCGCCATGGGCCTGATCTCGCTGCCCGCGATGATGCGCAGCAAGTATTCCAACCCCCTGGCGACCGGCACCATCGCGGCCTCCGGCACCCTGGGCCAGATCATTCCGCCCTCGATCGTGCTGATCATCCTCGCCGACCAGTTGGCCAGCGCCGTCGACCAGGCGAGCACGACCCGCAAGGCCCTCTACCGCGAAGCGACCGGCGAGCTGTCCATGCCCTCGGCCTTCGACGTCACCTCGACCAGCGCCGGCGACATGTTCATGGGCGCCTTCGTGCCGGGCTTGGTGCTGGTCCTGGTCTACATGGTCTTCATCCTGATCCTGGCCCTGCTGCGCCCGAGGCTGGCCCCGCCGGTGCCTTCCGAAGGCCGCTTCGACACCCAGTTCGCCCTGCGCGTCCTGCTCATCCTGGTGCCGCCGCTGACCCTGATCTTCGTGGTCCTGGGCTCGATCATCATGGGCATCGCCACGGTCAACCAGGCCGGCGCCATCGGCGCCGTCGGCGCGACCATCATGGCCGGCTACCGCCTGTCCGAAGGCAGTCCCGGGGCCTACCGGCCGGCGATCCTGGCGGTGGCCTCGATCGTCGCCCTGGCCCTGATCACCAACATCGCGCCGATCAACGTCAAGAACATCCAGACCGGCGGCGACGTCGTCGCCCTGATTCTGGCGATCATCGCGGCCTCCGGCTTCCTGGCCGCCGTGGCCTGGAGCTTCTGGCGGACCTTCCAGATCGACGACACCCTGCGCGGGGTCATGCTGGAGACCGCCAAGACGACCTCGCTGGTCTTCATCATCCTGCTGGGCGCCGCCATGCTGACGGCGGCTTTCCGGGCCTTCGGCGGCGAGGAACTGGTGCGCGAGTTCCTCACCGGCCTGCCGGGCGGCTTTTGGACCCAGTTCGTCATCGTGATGGCGGTCATCTTCCTGCTCGGCTTCTTCCTCGATTTCATCGAGATCGCGGTGGTCGTGGTACCGATCGTCGCGCCGATCCTGCTGGCCGATCCCTCGGCGAACGTCACCGCGGTCTGGCTGGGCGTCATGATCGGCCTGAACATCCAGACCTCCTTCCTGACCCCGCCCTTCGGCTTCGCCCTCTTCTATCTGCGCGGGGTCGCCCCGCCCTCGGTCCGCACCATGCAGATCTACAAGGGCGTCATCGCCTTCATCGGCCTGCAGCTGCTGGCCCTGGCGATCGTCGGCGCCTTCCCGACCCTGGTGAACCACCTGCCGAACCGGATCTCGCTGACCTCCGACACCGCGCCGCCGCCGATCAATCCGAAGCTGCAGTACTGCATCGAAGAGTACGTCTTCGAGGTCTACGACGAGCGCGGCACGGAGATCCGGGCGATGATCGCCGGGGCACGGGCCCTCGAGATCGGCTACCTGCCGGAGGATCTCCAGAAGGACTTCACGGCCGGTCTCGACAAGGCCGAGGCGACCTTCGACCTGGTGGAAGAGATCCGCAAGGCCGAGGCCGAGGTCGAGGCCCGGAGCGATGCCTATCGCCCCTTGCACGTCAAAGTCCGCGCCATCCAATCCGACATGGCGCGCCACGACGCGGAGATCCGGGAGCTGCAGACCCGGCTCAGCCGGATCCGCGGCGAGGACGCCGAAGCCCAGAGCCAGCGCGCCGAACTGGAAGCCGAGCTCGAGCCCCTCGAGGCGGAGCGCGCGGCGCTGGCCGCCTCGATCCCGGACGTCTGGGCAGAAGAGCACAAGACCTTTGCCGGCTTCCTGAAGGCTGCCGAGCGGGCACGGGCCGGCTACCGCCGCAACGTCGACGACGCCTACAAGGCGGTGCGCGAGCTGACCGACATCGTCGCCGACGCCGAGGCGCTGGCGGCGCTGGAAAGCGACCTGCGGGGCCTCGGCACCGTCATCGCCGGCAGCCCGCCCTCCGAGGCCGGCGACCGGGTCGCCGAGATCGCCAGGCAGGTCGGCGCGGTCGAGGGCGCCAGCGCCATCCGCTCGCCCCTGAACAAGGCCCGCCGCGCCCTCAAGGCCAGGACCCCGGACGTCCAGGCCGCGACCCGGGAGCTCGACGCCGCGCTCGACGCCTACGCCGCGGACCTGGCCTGGCGCCAGCGGGCGGCGGCGGAGCTCTTGCCCGGGCTGCAGGCCTACGAGGCCGGCATCCGCGACACCATCGGCCTGCGCCAGCAGCGGCGCCTGCCCAACGACCAGGCGGTCGCGGTGGCGAGCTGCAACGCCCACCACAGGGACATCTCGCTACACTTCTAGAGGGCCCTGAACCCCGACATCGTGCCGGCCCTCATCCTTCGACAGGCTCAGGATGAGGATGCAGACAACAACAGCGGGGGACTGTTACCGCCAGCGGCCTCTGGGTTGCTGCCACGCTCCCTATCCCCCTTCATCCTGAGCTTGTCGAAGGATGATTGCGCCCCTGAGCCGGGGCCCGGCCGGGCCCCGGGCCTCCGGGGCCGGTCTCGCCTGTCACCGAAACGTCTTGGAAATGGCCGGCCTGATACCAAGGAGCCCGTCCGGGCAACCTGATCTTTACCATCGCAGGCGTAGTCTGCGGGACAGCGGCGGTTCCTTTGGAACGCCCTCGGACGATGCTGTAAACTCCGGGTAGGGAGCGGATCGGAACAGGCGATGCGGCGGCTCGTGGCACTTCTCTGCACTCTGCCGCTCCTGGTCTGGAGCCTGCCGGCCAAGGGCGACCCTCTCCACGATGCCGCGCGGGACGGCGACCTCGCCCGGCTCGAGGCGCTGCTGGCCCAGGGCCGCTCGCCCGACGCGACCGGCAGCGACGGCAACACGGCGCTCTACGCCGCCGCCTACCGCGGCAATGCCGAGGTCGTCGAAGCTCTGCTGGCCGAGGGCGCCGACGCCACGCGCGCCGGCCGCAAGGAGGTCTCGCCGCTGCATGCCGCGATCGGCCGCGGCCATGTCGAGATCGCCGAGCGGCTGATCGAAGCCGGCGCCGACGTCAACCGCCGGACCGCCAAGGGCGAGACGCCCCTGCACCGAGCGGCCAAGACCGGCACCGCGGTCACCGAACTTCTGGTCAACCGGGATGCCGAGCTCGAGCTGCGCGACCCGCAGCAGCGCAGCGCGCTGCACATCGCGACCGCCGGCGGCGTGCTGGGCAGCGTCTTCGTGCTGGTCAAGTTCGGCAGCGAGGTCAACGCCCGCGACGCCGAGGGACGCACCCCGCTGCACCTGGCCGCCGCCCGCGGTCATGCGACCTCGGCCGAGGTCCTGCTCCTGCACGGGGCCGAGGTCAACGCCCGGGACTCCTCGGGCCGCACGCCCCTCTCGCTGGCCCTGGCGAAGGGCCACCGGGAGGTCGCCGCCGCCCTGCGGCGTCGCGGTGCGCGGGACTGAACCCCGGGACCGCTTGCGGAGGATGGACGGGCCGGAGACAACAGAGGGCCCGCTGGAAACGAAAGGATCGAGACGACCATGAAGATCATCGGCACTTGCCTCACCCTCTGCCTTCTGCTCGCCGTCGGCGGCATGGTCGCGACCAGGGACTTCCGCCCCGCCGCCGCCAACGCGACCACGGCGCCGGCCCTGCACAGCGCCGCCCTGGCCGGCGACCTTGCACGGGTCAAGCAGCTGCTGGCGCAGGGTGTCGCCGTCGACGCCCGCGACGCCTCGGGCAACAGCGCCCTGCATCCGGCCGCCAGCATGGGCCACGTCGAGATCGCCCGGCTGCTGATCGAAAAGGGCGCGGCGGTCGACGGCACCAACACCCTCGCCTTCACCCCCTTGCACCAAGCCGCGGCCTTCGGCCAGCTAAAGGTCGCCGAATTGCTGATCGAGACGGGCGCCGACGTCAACGCGCGCCAGGTGCAGGGCGCTTCGCCCCTGCACCTGGCGGCGATGGGCGGCCAGGCCAGCCTGGTCGCGGTGCTGCTCTCGGCCGAAGCGGAGGTCGACGCCCGCAACGACAAGGACGCGACGCCCCTGGATCTGGCGGTCCTGATGGGCGAAGCCGCGGTGGTGGGTCAACTGCTCGACCGCGGCGCGGCGCTCGGCGGCGGCGCCGGCAGCGAACCGTCGCCTCTGGTCCTGGCCCGCGAACTGGGCCACCACGATGTCGTCGCCGTCCTGGCGCAGTACAGCGTGGCGGACGACTGAACCCGGCCGGACCGGGTGCCGGCCGAACCCTATTAGGCGTTGCGCCGGACCTTCGCCAGCAACTTCCAGGCCAGCGGCAGGACCGCGGCGGCCAGCGCGATCTTGGTCACCGCGCCGGCCAGAAAAGGCGTCAAGCCGTTGGCCAGGGCGGCAACGAAGGCGGCATCTAAGGCCAGCGACTTCGACCAGGACAGGAAGAGCGTCAGCCAAGCGAGACCGCTGGCAAAGATGACCGCCGTCCCGAGGAACATCGCCGCCAGGGTCGGCAGCATGGCGCGGTCCCAGCCGCGTTCGGCCAGGCCCCCGACCAGCGCCGCGGCCAGAGCGAAGCCCACCAGATAGCCCGCGGTCGGGCCGGCGAAGTAGGCGAGTCCCCCGCCGGCGGCGAAGACCGGCAGGCCCAGCGCCCCCTGCGCGAGATAGACCATCAGGGTCGCGGCGCCGAGGCGCCAGCCGTAGGCCATGCCGACGACCAGCACCGCAAAGGTCTGCATGGTCATAGGCACCGGCCAGAAGGGGACCTGAACCTTGGCCGAGATCGTCACCAGCAGGCTGCCGAGCAGGACCAGCGCGACGGCGCGCCGCGCGTCCCGGCGCGGCCAGATGACCGAGGCGAGGGTCGGCTGCGCGCCCTGGAAGCCGGCGGGTTGGGTGAGGCTCATGGTCTGCTCCCTGCTGCTGGTGATGCGGCCCCCTCCCCCCTAGCTCCCTCCCCCCCTAAAGGACTGACGAAGGGATCGGCGCCGGGGCCGTGCGGTCCGCGCCGCAGATATATCGCGGCGCCCCGGCCGCGTCACTGGAATTTGTTGGAGCGCGGGAAGCCGCGGGGCGCCAGGCGGCCGGCCTGGGCCCGCTTGCCGATCCACTGCATCAGGTCGGTCTCGGTCCGGGTCCGGCCGGCACCCTGCTGCCAGGTCAGGCCGGCGTCGAGGGTGAAGGTCTTGGCGTCGGCCAGGCCGCCGTCCTTGTAGCGCTGCAGGATCACGCCGCGGCCGCGGGTCATCTCCGGCAGCTCCTCCAGCGGGAAGACGATGAGCTTGCGGTTGTCGCCGACCACCGCGACGCTGTCGCCCTCGACCACGCTGCAGGTCGCCGCCTCGACGCCGGCGCCCAGGTTGAGGACCTGCCTGCCGTTCTTGGTCTGGGCCAGGACCTCGTCGGCCGGGACCACGAAGCCGCGGCCGTCGGCCGAGGCGACCAGCAGCCTCTGCCCCGGCGTGTGGACCAAGAGGGTGACGATGTCCTCGTCCTTGGGCAGGTCGACGATCAGGCGGATCGGGTCGCCGAAGCCCCGGCCGCCCGGCAGCTTGTCGACCCCGATCGTGTAGAAGCGGCCGTTGGTCGCGAAGACCAGCAGCTTGTCCGTGGTGAAGGCCTTGAGCTGGAAGCGGCCGCGGTCGCCCTCCTTATACTTTGGCACGGTTTGCTTGGGCACGCTCTGCTTGCCGCCGTTGCCGTTCTCGCCGTCCTCGAGGTGGCCCTTCATGGCCCGGATCCAGCCCTTGTCGGAGCAGAGCACGGTCACCGGCTCCCGTTCGATCACCGCCTCGAGCGGCACGATCACCTCGGCCGGCGGCTCCCCGATGACCGAGCGGCGGCGGCCGAGCCCGGTCTTGGGGCCGAAGGTGTCCCGGATGTACTGGACCTGCTTGCCGACCACCTTCCAGCGCCGGTCCTCGTCCTTCATCAGCGCCTCGAGCTCCTTCTGCTCGGCGCTGAGCTCCTGGTGCTCCTTGCGGATGCCCTCCTCTTCCAGCTTGCGCAGCGCGCGCAGGCGCATGTTGAGGATCGCGTTGGCCTGGACCTCGGTCAGGTCGAAGCTGGCCATGAGAGCCTCCTTCGGCTCGTCCTCCTCGCGCACGATGCGGATCACCTCGTCGATGTTGAGGTAGACGATCAGGTAGCCTTCCAGGATCTCCAGCCGCGCGGCGATCTTCTCCAGGCGGAAGCGGGTGCGCCGCTCCAGCACCTCCAGGCGGTGGTCGAGGAAGGCCTGCAGCACCTCGCGCAGGTCCATGACCCGCGGCGTGTTGGTCTTGTCCAGCACGTTCATGTTGAGGCCGACGCGGACCTCGAGGTCGGTCTGGCGGAACAGCGATTCCATCAGGACCTCGGGCTCGACGTTGCGGCTCTTGGGCGTCAGGACCAGGCGCACCTCGGCGGTCGACTCGTCGCGCACGTCGCCCAGCAGGATCAGCTTCCGCTCGTCCATCAGCTCGGCGATCTTCTCGACTAGGCGCGACTTCTGGACCTGGTAGGGAACCTCGGTGACCACGATCTGGTAGCCCCCGCCCTTGACCTTCTCGACCTCCCAGCGGGCGCGCAGGCGGAAGGCGCCGCGCCCGGTCCTGTAAGCCTCGACGATGGTCGCGCGGTCGTCGACCAGTTCGCCGCCGGTCGGGAAGTCCGGCCCTGGGATCAGCTCGACCAGCTTGTCGATCCGTGCCTTGGGATGCTTGATCAGGTGCAGCAGGGCGTCGCAGACCTCGCCGACGTTGTGCGGCGGGATCGAGGTCGCCATGCCGACCGCGATGCCCTGGGCGCCGTTGGCCAGAAGGTTCGGAAAGGCCGCCGGCAGGACCACCGGCTCCTCGGCCTCGCCGTCGTAGGTCGGGCGGAAATCGACCGCGTCCTCGTCGATGCCCTCGAGCAGGGCCAAGGCGACCGAGGTCATGCGCGCCTCGGTGTAGCGCGCCGCGGCGGCGTTGTCGCCGTCGATGTTGCCGAAGTTGCCCTGGCCGTCGACCAGGGGATAGCGCTGGGCGAAGTCCTGGGCCAGGCGGACCAAGGCGTCGTAGATCGCCTTGTCGCCGTGGGGATGGTATTTGCCCATGGTGTCGCCGACCACGCGCATGGCCTTCTTGTAGCCCTGGTCCGGGTTCAGGCGCAGCTCGCGCATGGCGAAGAGGATGCGGCGGTGGACCGGCTTCAGGCCGTCGCGCACGTCGGGCAGCGACCGCGACACGATGGTCGAGAGCGCGTAGGCGAGGTAGCGGTCGGAGAGCGCCTCGACGAGGCGCACGTCACGGACCTCACCGGCGGGCTGGGCGGCGGAATCGCTGGTCATGGTCTTCCCTCAAGCGCGCAAGATATAGGAGGCGCCTTCCGGAGTCGTCCAGCGGGAATTCCGTGACTTTCCGCGGCCGGGCACGGCTGGGCTTCTCCTGTCGCAGCCCCTATGCTCTCCCCGGTGGCGCAGCAACGGCATCTTGGAGCGGACCGCAGATGACGGACCCGAAGGACCTGTCCTACGAGCTCACCCGGCGCGAGAACATCGCCGAGACCGCCGAGCTCAGGGTCCGGATCCTGACCCCGGGCGAGGATGAGAAGGTGCCCTGGCACGACCACAGCGAGATCACCGATACCTTCATCTGCCTCGAAGGCCCGGTGGTCGTGGAGACCCGGGCGCCGCGGGCGCGCCACGAGCTGGTGCAGGGCGACCGCCTCGCGGTGCCGCCGATGACCGCGCACGAGGTCAGAGGCAAGGACGGCCGGGGCTGCCGCTTCGTCATCGTCCAGGGCATCGGCACGCACGATTTCATCCCGGTCGGCGGCGGGATCCGGAGCCGCCCGCCACAAGATGAACAAAAGATGGAAACCCGGTTAATACCAAGGAGCAGTGATAACCGCCGATGAATCGGCTTGTCCGGCGGCGGCCCGGGGCGCTATCTCTCCCGCGTCGGCGCCGACGCCCGAGGGCGGGGAAGAAAACGCGGTGCTTCGGGAATAAGCCCGCCGCCTCTCCGTTATTCCGGGCAACGAGCAACAGCTTCCCCGACGCGAGGAGATGAGATCATGCCTTCCCCTTCGATCGCCCCCGGCAGGCCCCGCCTGGCCGCCGTCGCCGTCCTGGGCGGCGCCCTGATCCTGGCCGCCTGCGCGGCGCCGCCGCGGGTGCCCGGGATCTATCAGCCGGAGAACGACGTCTCCCTGCGCCTGGGCCCGAGCCCCCTGCCCGAGTACCGCAGGGGCGACGTGTTCAGGTTCTCCGGCGGCCGGGTCGAGCGGGTCACGGCGGTCAAGGGCGAGGACGTCTACTGGCAGCGCGAGAACGGCCGCGAACTGGTCCGGCACCGCAGCTTCATGCTGCCGACCCTGGCCTGGGAGACCCGCAAGCGCCGCGGCGCCCAGCGCCTGCTCGACTCGCCGGGCGACATGTGGCCGCTCGCCATCGGCAAGCTCGGCAGCTTCCGGGTCGAGCGCAACCTGACCGACAAGGCGACCGGCGAGGTCAGGCGCAGCCGGCGCAAGTTCGACTGCCAAATCGAGACCGCCGAGACCATCACCGTCGAGGCCGGCAGCTTCGACACCTACCGGGTCTCCTGCCGCCGCTACAACAGCCGCGGCTCGCGCCTCCGCGAGACCCAGACCTGGCACTATTCGCCCAGGATCGGCCACTACGTCCGCCGCGAAACCCAAAACCACTCCAGCGGCAAACGCCGGGTCATCGAGCTGGCGAGCTACGAGAAGGCGGGGTCGTAACCAGAGCACGATGACATGAGGTCGAATCGACCTCTTGTCTGAATCGTCCCCTGAACCGTTGAAGGAG
>JAKSBE010000558.1 GCA_022361275.1 Kiloniellales bacterium | reverse complement strand
GGCCGCCGAGCTGGGCGGCCGCCTGCCCCTGGCGCGCCTCCTGGAGCCGGCGATCCACTATGCCGAGGCGGGCGCGCCGGTGACCCGCAGCCTCTTCGACAACACCACGGCCAAGCGCGAGGAACTGGAGCCCCAGCCGGGCTTCGCCGAGGTCTTCCTGCCCGGCGGCCCCGGCGGCCCCGGCGGCCCCGGCGGCGCTGTGCCGGCGGTGGGCAGCCGCTTCCGCCAGCCGGCCCTGGCGGCGACCCTGCGGCGCCTGGCCGAGGCCGGGCTCGACGACTTCTACCGCGGCGATCTGGCGCGGGCCCTGGCCGCCGACCTGGCCGCCGCGGGATCGCCGGTCACCGCGGCCGACCTCGCGGCGGCCGCGGCGGCGGAGGTGGCGCCCCTGGCGCTCGACCTGAAGCTGGCGGGCCGGCCCGAGGCCGGCGGCGCCCGGGTCTACAACCTGCCGCCGCCGACCCAGGGCCTGGCCTCGCTGGTCATCCTCGGCCTCTTCGACCGCCTGGAGGTGGCCGAGGCCGAGGGCTTCGACCACCTCCACGGCCTGGTCGAGGCGACCAAGCAGGCCTTCCTCCTGCGCGACCGGGAGGTCGCCGACCCCGGGGCCATGGCCGCGCCGGCGCCGGACTTCCTGGCGGCCGCCCGGCTGGACGCCCTGGCCGCGGCGATCGACCGGCGCCGGGCCCGGCCCTGGCCGCAGCCGGCGTCGGGGCCGGGCGACACCGTGTGGATGGCCGCGGCCGACGGCGAGGGCCGCGTGGTCAGCTACATCCAGAGTCTCTACTGGGAGTTCGGCTCGGGCGTGGTCTCGCCGCAGACCGGCGTCCTGCTGCAGAACCGGGGCAGCAGCTTTTCCCTCGACCCGGCGGCGCGGCGGGCGGTGGCCCCGGGGCGCAAGCCCTTCCACACCCTCAACCCGGCGCTCGCGGTCTTCGGCGACGGCCGGGTTCTGGCCTACGGCTGCATGGGCGGCGAAGGTCAGCCGCAGACCCAGTCCGCGGTCTTCACCCGCTACGCCTGCTTCGGCCGGGAACTGCAGGCCGCGGTGACCGCGCCGCGCTGGCTGCTCGGACGGGCCTGGGGCGCGGAGAGCACGACCCTGAAGCTGGAGCGCCGCTTCCCGGCCGAGCTGATCGCCGCCCTGGCCGAGGCCGGCCACGACGTCGAGCCCGTGGCCGAGATCACCGAGCTCATGGGCCACGCCGGCGCCATCGTGCGCCACGGCGACGGCCTGCTGGAGGGCGCCGGCGACCCGCGCAGCGACGGCACGGTCGCGGCGTTCTGAGCCGGCGCGGGTGGGCGCCCTCCGGTCGGAGCATCGGGTGGGTAGGTTGGTTCGGTGCAAGTTTGCGAAGTTCCGCGTGTCACCCCCACCCCAACCCTCCCCCATCAAGGGGGAGGGAGCAAGATCGCGGCCGCCGCCCACTTAAGCCCTCCCCCTCGACGGGTGAGGGTGGGGTGGGGGTGACACGCCGAAGTCTGCCAATCGCAACCGCAGGCCCCGGCGCCCTTGCCCTTTCTGATGGCCCGCTGATCCCGATCGCTTGGGCGCCGCCGCGCCTCAGCGCAGGTAGAGGCGGACCTCGCCGATGTCGGCGCTGAGGTTGGTGGTCGCGGAGAGCGAGAGCCGGTCGGGCGCCAGGCCCAGGTCGCCGGCCAGGTATTTCAGGACCCGCTCGGCCTGCTGCTGGGTCAGGATCCCGGCGCGGCTGCGCTCGTCCGGGCTGCCGCGGCCCGGCCGCACCGCGACCAGGTCGAAGCGCGCCTCGGGACGCAGGCGCAGGACCTGCTCGACGGTCTGGCTGAGCGGGGTCTCGAAGGCGACGTCGGGGCGGTCGCTGCGGATCACCATCAGCGGCTCCAGCGCCGCGGCTTCGGCCGCCGCGCCGCTGTCCGCGGGCAGGGGGATGGGCTCGGGCGCCGCCGCCTGGCCCCGGGCCTCGATGCCCTCGGGCGGGCTGTCGGGCCAGAGCGTCTCGTCGGCGAACTGGCAGGCGGCCAGGCCCCCCGCCAGGCTGCCCAGAATCAAAGCCCTGGGAACGAAGGTCTTGAGCCACCAGCCGCGCATCGCCGCCTCCCCGTTTCGATGTCCTGCCCCGCCGCGCGCTTCGGACTGGGCGAAGTCGGCGCGGCCCGCCCACCTGCAATCTAGAAGCGGGCCGCCACCTTGGGCAAGCGCGCCGCGCCTTGGCGCCTGCGAAAAAGCGCGGCCTCCGGCCCGTGCAGGAGGCTTGCATTGCCACAGGGCAGTCGATAATCTCCGCCCGCCTCGACCGGGCCGACCGCCCGGCCTCGAGCCTCCATCGCCAGCGCGCCCGTAGCTCAACTGGATAGAGCACCTGACTACGGATCAGGAGGTTGGGAGTTCGAATCTTCCCGGGCGCGCCATGATTCCAGAGACTTGGCGGCGAGCGTCCAACGACTGTCCAGCTGTTTTGCCAGTTGGACGATCCAACTTCTTAACCGTCTTTGTCCGCCTTCCGTTGCCGGCGGATGTTTTCGTCGGCTGGGTTGGTCGGCCAAGTCCTTGTCGATCGTTCTCTTGCAGCGTCCTGGAATCGAGAGTCCTGGGTCGGCAGGGCGCAGCCGGAGATTTCGCTTCTCGATCGACCAAACGCACCGAGTCTTGGTCGTGGGGCTTCCTTAGAGCAGCCCGCGTTCATTCGAACGCGGATAAGCTGCTCCAGCTCTGTGGAATAGATCAAACTATCTGCGCCTAATTGAGTCCAGTTAGGCGCAGATAGTTTGATCTAGTCTTGTCGAAGGTTCGGATCAAGTACACCGTGTCCGGAAATCCAGGTCATGGCAGGTCGATGCGACAAGGCTTCTTGACGTCGGTTTGCATGATCCGCACTCCGCATGGTTGATGCCTGCTTGGGCAGTTGCGTTGAAGCCGGAATCTGAGAACGACGGCAAAGGAAGCCTGTCTGCAGGCAGGTCCGTGTCGTCAGCGGGAAAAAAGGAGCCCCGCAAGAGCGAGGCTCCCCCTTGGGCGCAGGAAGTCAGATGCTACGGGTGCGTGAACTGGAGGCGAACCTTCTGTAGTGCGAGGTTCGTCGATGCCCCGTCGAACCGCACGCGGGCCAGATAATGGCAGTCCTGGATGTTGATCGGTCGATTGTTGAGAATGCCCAGCTGGGTCACATTCCCCGGGGTGCCGGCCGCGGTCAGGGTCGCAATCGTGGTGATCGTGATCGGGCCGGCAGCAAAACCAGGTTGGCAATTTTCGAAGAGGAAGACCGTGATGTCCTGGGCCACATTGTCGAACCACCACGCGCGAATGAAGTCCAAAGTCCCGCCATTCGGGAGGTCGGTCACCTGAGCATCCGCGAAGCTCTCGGTGCCGACACGGCTCAGGTCGACGCAGCAGTTGGGTCCGCCGGCATAGCGCCATTGCGTGCCGGTCGTGTCGAGTCTGCCGATGAACTCCTTCGCCGAGACCGGTGAGAAGCCCACGCCGACTTGCAGCGCCGCGCCGCTGGCCTGGGCCTCGAGATCGGCCGCGGAGAAGCGGTCGGTGAAAGCGCCTTCAAGATCCACTCCCGGCGCCATGTAGACGTTCTTCGCGTCACGCTCGAAACCCATGGCTTCGAGCGTATCCGGGTCGCTGACCAGAAGGTCCTGGCTGGCTCCCAATGATACGCTGGAAGCCGCAAAGAGGCTGAATCCCAGAACAAGGGCGCAGCTTACGGCTGATGACTTCGATAGATTCAACATCTTGTAATTTCCCCCTTCTTGAAGATGTGAGCGAGGCGTTTTCTGCCTTTAAAACAGGAACAAGATGTCACAAGTTTGCCGAAAAAATAAGCAATGTTTGTCAATATTTTTTCAAAGAAAAGTTATCGATTTTGTTGCCATGATAAGTCGGAATTTTGAATCTCCGGGACAGTTAATTGCGCAATCATAGCCGTAATCCCGGCTGCTTTCGCTCCTGCACGACCTGTCGGGGCCGCTCAAAAAAAAGGCCCCCCAACCAATTCGGCTGGGGGGCGTCGCCTGTGGACCACTGCTCAGTTTTCAAAAGCACAGGACTTCATTTGCAGAACAGATCGCCATCGACCTCGGTCACCCCGTCCTCGCAGTCGGCGATCGCCAGGCCCTCGAAGCGGGTGGGGTCCTCGCAGAAGCCGCCGGGGCCGATGCAGTTGCCGGGCGTGCTGCCGGGCGCGCAGTAGGGCAGTGGAGGTTCGTCGTCCGGCGCCGCCGCCGGGATGGTCTGCTGCAGGCGCAGGCAGCGGGAGAAGGCGCTCGGGCCGGTCACGAGCCGGGGGTCGCTGACGAAGCGGCTGCTGCCGGCGCTCCGCGCGCAGATGCACTCGATCGGCACGATGTCGAGAAACGCCGTCGTGAAGCCGAAGGTCGCCGGGTTGTGGACGGTGCTCGACTGGTTGCGGGTGCCGACCTGGTCGAAGGTCCCGGTCTGCTCCGCGATCTCTCGCCGATAGGCCCTCTGCGCGTTCGCCGGATCGCCGTCGATGATGTCGAGGTAGCTTTCGGAAATCACCGCGTCGAGGGTCGCGGTCAGGATCTCGAAGGACCGTCTGTTCTGGACGTCGCGAACCAGATTGCCGAAACCCCGGATGCCGCTGGCTTCGAGCAGATAGGAGGGAGAGCCTTCGTAGCTGTAGCTGGTGGAGCCTCGGCCGTAGCCGCCGACCCCCGTGACGTTCGTCCGGCCGTACTTGTGGATGCGGAACTTGCGGCCGTCGGGGTTCAGCGGAAAGAAAAGACGGTCCGACGACACGTCGCGATCGATCGCGACGACGATCCCCTTGGCGACGGCATCGACCTCCGGGGTCAGCTTCGTCGTCAGGTTGGGGATCTGCCAGATCAGCGTGTCGCCGCGGTAGACCGGCTTGTTCCGCACGATATCGACGCCGCCGTCCGTGACGATGGTGCCGATGTTGGCCCTGAGCGCGAATTCGCCCGAGCTGGTCTTGTCGAAGGGGTTGCAGACGTAGGTGCCCGAGTGGCGGTTGAAGAGGAGCCTGCAATCGGCCCTGTCGGGTCCCTGGCCGTGCAGGTCCGCGACATGGTCGACCGACGTCGTGTAGAGGTTCACGCCGTCGTTCGGATCGGTATCCCCCCGGATCGTCTTGTAGACCTGGGTCATCCCGACGGTCTCGGGCGCGCGGGTGTAGATGAGGGCCGTGCCGATCGGATCGCCGTCGTTCTCGCAGTAGTCGACGCCGGTCGCCGGGTTGGTGTCGTTGGTGTCGCTGTTGACGGTGCAGACGTTCTGCGGGAAGTGCCAGCGGTTCAGGTCCGCGCCGCGGCTGAAGTTGACCGGATCGTCGTTCGCGTTCCGGCGGACCGGCTCGACCACGCCGTCGGCGCGCTCGACCACGTCGGTCCCGTCGGGATTGGCCATCAAGGCGACGTAGAGCGTGTGGTTCTCCAGAAAGTCGTCGTCGAGCCGCTTCAGCAGGCGGATGACCGCGTCGTAGTTGAGGAACCACTCGTCACCGTGCTGGCCGACCCAGAACAGCAGCACCTTGTGGTCGTTGTCGGGGTCCTCGGCATCGCTCGGCGGCGCGATCCCGGCCCGCAACAGCAGGAGGTCGCGGCGGCCCACCGGCACCGGGTCGTCCGGATCGAGGCCGGAACGGCCGAAGGGCCGCAGATCGAAGGGGCCGTCCCCGGCGTTGTCGAAGAACGCGGGGTTGGCGGCGACGAAGACATCGCAATCCTCGCCGACGTCGCAGACACCGTTCACGAACTGGTTGTAGGAGGTCAGGGTCATGTTTCCCCGGCTCCTCCGGACGAGCTCCTGCGCTTGCGCGACCACCGCCTCGTAGGTCTCGAAGCCGGCGTAGGGGTTGGGGCAGGTGCCTTCGAAGAGCGCGCGCATCGCGTCGCCCAAGGGTCCCGTCGGCTGCGCCGAAGGGTGCCACCAGGGAGACTTGGATCGCACCGGCCGGCAGTCCTCGTCGTAGTCCCACCAGTCGCGCCGCTCGTGCTGCGCCGGCGCCTCCAAGACCGAGAAGGCGGTCCTTCGGGAGGTCTCGCCCTCGTCGTCGCCGTCTTCGGCAAAAGAAGCCGCCGGAAGCAGCAGCGACAGAACGAGGCCCGCGCGAAGCAAGAGTGGGGAAGGGGAAAGGGAAGCGAAGCCTCCGGGCTCGCGTCGCAACAGCCATCGTTTGAGCGTTTCGTTCATGGCGCACACCCTGTTCATGATTTGCGTTTTTGAGGCCTTTGCGGGAGGCCGCCGTTGTCCTGGGCGGCCTTCCGTCTGCGGATATGCGAGTATGTCCGCTCGCGGAAAGGTTGTACAGAAATCCGGGCGCTTGATCCCCGGTTGCGCTTGGTCTCGCTTTCGTCCCCCAGGCGCAAATACATCCGCGCAGGGATGAAACCGCGGCGGGCGTCCCCGGTGCGTCGCCTTGCGCGGCGAAGGCGCCGCCGGCAACGTCCGGGCCGGGCGGAATTTGATTCGGATCAAGGCGCGGCCGCCGCGCCGGCGTCAGGCTCCGGCCGTGGTCTTGCCGTGGTCTTGCCATGGTCTTGGACGCCATCAACTTGGATGCCATCAAAAGGAGAGGCGGATGGTCGAGAAGTCGCATACAGCCGGGTGGTGGCCGAACCTTTACGAACCGCTGCGCAGCATGGGCCAGAAGCTGGCCGAGTGGTTCGCGCCGAGGTCCGATGCCTCGGCCTTCGACGACTACTACGAGGTCAACGTCGAGCTGCCCGGGGTCAAGGCCCCGGACGTCGACGTCTCGATCCACGACAACAACCTGGTGGTCCGCGGCGAGAAGCGCTTCGAGCGCAGCGAGGCCGGCCGGACCTACTTCTTCTCCGAGCGCGAGTACGGCGCCTTCCAGCGCTCCTTCCGCCTGCCCCCGGACGCCGACGGCGAGAAGGTCGACGCCGAGTTCAAGGACGGCGTCCTCTGCCTCAGGATCGCCAAACGCAGCTCTTCGCAGGCGGCCGGCAAGAAGATCGAGGTGCGCCAGGCCTGAGGCCGCGCCCAAACAGAGAACGCAAGCCCGGGGACCTCGGCCCGGTCAAAATCTGGATCCTGAAACGCGACGGCCGGTCCTGCTGTGAGCCCGGCCTCCGGCCGCCCTCTTGCCGGTTGCAGATCTGCGCGGGATCATGCCGGCGCTGCAACACCGGGGCCGCGCCGTGTCGGACGTCTTTCTCCTGCTGATCTCGCCCTTCGTGGGCAGCTTTCTGGGCGTGCTGGTGCTGCGGCTGCCGCGCGGCGCGGGGGTGGTGGCCGGGCGCTCGCGCTGTCCGCACTGCGGGACGACCCTGGGCGTGGCGGACCTGGTGCCGCTGCTGTCCTACCTGGCGCGCGCGGGCAGGTGCCGGGACTGCGGGGCGCGGCTGTCCCGGCTCTATCCCGGGGTCGAGCTGGCGGCGCTGGGGGCCGCGGCCTGGGCCTTCTGGGTCCTGCCGGGCGGCTGGCTGCTCTGGGCCGGGGCGGCGCTGGGCTGGGCGCTGCTGGCCCTGGCGCTGATCGACCTGCGGCACTACCTGCTGCCGGACGTCCTCACCCTGCCGCTGATCCCGGCCGGGCTGGCCGTGGCCTGGTTGGTCGATCCGGCCAAGCTGCTGCCCCACGCCATCGGCGCGGCGGCCGGCTTTGGCGCCTTCGCGGCCCTGGCCTGGGGCTACCGGCGGCTGCGCGGGCGCGAGGGCCTGGGGCTGGGCGACGCCAAGCTCTTCGCCGCCGCCGGGGCCTGGGTCTCCTGGAGCGGGCTCGGCTCGGTGCTGCTCTGGGCGGCGCTGCCGGCGCTGGCCGTGACCCTGGTCCTGGGCCTGCGCCGCGGCGGGCTCTCCGGGCGCACGCCGCTGCCCTTCGGCGCCTACCTCGCGGCGGGGCTCTGGCTCACCTGGCTCTACGGGCCGCTGCAGCCGGCCTGGGCATTGTCTTAGGTTCCGGCAGATAAAGTAAGCGGGCCGGTCGTTATGACCGGCCCGCTTTGCGGGGGAGTGGAGCGAGTGGGCTGAAACGCAAAAGCCTTCAGAGATCTGAGAGACCTGATGACCTTCGTGTTCAGCCTAGGGTCGCAACTTGCCACCGGAAGGCTGCTCTCTCCGATCCTGGCGGCGGGCGGGTGACCAAGCCAGCCCACCGGCCCACGACCATTGAGAGTGCCAACACGAGAGAAAGACTACCGCTACTCTTGCGGGAAAATCAATAGAGGAATTGCGGCCTGCTCGCATTCTGCCTCCAGGACGCCACATTTTTCCGGCCTATAGGGGTGAGGCAGGGATATGCATCGGTTCTCTGCGATCGCCGAAAGCGGCTCGAAGCGGCCGGCCTCGCGTTCGGGTTGGAACACTTTGTCGCGGTGGCCGGGCGCGCTAGACTGGCCTTGCGCCCGAGGGGCCGGGGCCGCTAAATCCGGCCTGCGGTGTTGAGCCCCTGGCAGCCGAGCGGGGCCGCGCCGGGGGCCTGGGGGGGAGCCTTGCCGGGGGCCTTTGGGGGGACCTGGACCGGCGATACGGTACAGTGGGGCGACACGCTGGACTGGCGACACGAGAGAGGAGAGGGACGGTCCCCATGCTGGATCGTGCCCAAGAGGTTCCGGAGATCGACGACCTGATCGGCGCGCGGCTGGTCGCCCAGGGCAAGCTGGAGCAGAGCGCGCTGGAACGGGCCGAGCGGGCGCGCGCCGAGAGCGGCGAGCGCCTGGACCGGGTGCTGACCCGGCTCGGCCTGGTCGGCGAGCGCGACATGGCCGAGGCCATGGCCGCCGAGCTGAGCCTGCCGATCGTCGGCGCCGACGACTATCCCGAGGCGCCGGTCCTCGACGGGCTGCTGTCGGTGCGCTTCCTGAAGAACAGCCGGGTCCTGCCGCTCTCGGAAGACGACTCCGGCATCGCCCTGGCCATGGCCGACCCCCTGGACCGCTTCGCCATCGAGGCGGTCGCCCTGCGCGCCGAGCGGCCGGTCCGGCCTCACGTCGCCGTGGCGGCCGAGCTGGAGAATGCGCAGGAGCGGCTCTACAGCGGCGGCAAGACCTCGATCGACCAGATCGCCGAGACCCTGGAGGAGGGCGACGAGGAGACCACCGAGGCCGACGTCGAGCGGCTGCGCGACCTGGCCAGCGAGGCGCCGGTGATCCGGATCGTCAACCACCTGATCACCAAGGCGGTCGAGGCCCGCGCCTCGGACATCCACATCGAGCCCTTCGAGGCGCAGCTCAGGGTGCGCTACCGGATCGACGGCGTGCTGCGGGACGTCGACGCGCCGCCGGCCCGGCTGCGCGCGGCGATCATCTCGCGCATCAAGATCATGGCCAAGCTGAACATCGCCGAGCACCGCCTGCCCCAGGACGGCCGGATCAAGATCGTCGCCCGGGGCAAGGAGATCGACCTGCGGGTCTCGACCCTGCCGGCCCTGCACGGCGAGGGCGTGGTGCTGCGCATCCTCGACCGCGAGGGCGTGGTCCTGGACTTCGATTCCCTCGGCTTCGACGAGACCACCCAGGGCCGGTTCCTCGACCTGATCGAGCGGCCGACCGGGATCATGCTGGTGACCGGGCCGACCGGCAGCGGCAAGACCACGACCCTCTACACCTCGCTCACCCACCTGAACTCGCCCGAGAAGAAGATCATCACCGTCGAGGACCCGGTCGAGTACCAGCTCAGGGGCGTCAACCAGATCCAG
>JAKSBE010000609.1 GCA_022361275.1 Kiloniellales bacterium | reverse complement strand
GTCGCCATGGAGACGTGGTCCTCCTGGTTGGCCGAGGTCGGCAGGCTGTCGACGCTGCAGGGCGCCGCCATCTGCTTGGTCTCGCTGGCCAGGGCGGCGGCGGTCACCTGGGCGATCATGAAGCCGGAGTTGAGCCCGGGCGCGGAGACCAGGAAGGCCGGCAACTCGCTCATGTGGGCGTCGGTCAGGAGGGCGATGCGCCGCTCCGAGAGCGCGCCGGCCTCGGCCAGGGCGAGGGCGATCGTGTCGGCGGCGAGGGCCACCGGCTCGGCGTGGAAGTTGCCGCCCGACAGCACCTCGCCGGTCTCGGCGAAGACCAGGGGGTTGTCGGAGACCGCGTTGGCCTCGCGTGCCAAGGTGGCAGCGGCGGCGCCCAGGATGTCCAGCACCGCGCCCATGACCTGGGGCTGGCAGCGCAGGGAGTAGGGGTCCTGGACCCGCTCGCAGTCGAGGTGCGAGGCGCGGATGGCGCTGCCCGCGAGCAGGCCGCGCAGGATCGCGGCGACCTCGATCTGGCCGGGCTGGCCGCGCAGGGCCTGGATCCGCGGGTCGAAGGGCACGTCGCTGCCGAGTGCGGCGTCCACGGTGAGGGCGCCGGCGTTGAGCAGCGCGGCGACGGCGTCCAGGCCCGCGAAGAGGCCGTCCAGCGCCAGGGCGGTCGAGACCTGGGTGCCGTTGAGCAGGGCCAGGCCTTCCTTCGCCGCCAGGGTCAGGGGCGCCATGCCCAGCTCGGCCAGGGCCCTGGCCGCCGGCCGGGTCCGGCCGGCCAGCCTGATCTCGCCCTCGCCGATCAGGGTGGCGCTGAGGTGGGCGAGGGGCGCCAGATCTCCGGAGGCGCCGACCGAGCCCTGGGCCGGGATCACCGGCAGCGCCCCGGCGTTGTGGAGGCGGACCAGGGCCGCGATGACCTCGGGCCGGAGCCCGGAATGGCCGCGGGCCAGGGCGTTGATCTTCAGGACCAGGGCCAGCCGGACGACCCGCTCCGGCAGGGCCTCGCCGACGCCGGCGCAGTGGGAGAGGACCAGCCGGCGCTGCAGCTCGGTGACCTGATCCGCCGGGATCTGCGTCTTGGCCAGGCTGCCGAAGCCGGTGGTGATGCCGTAGACCGCCTTGCCGCTCTCGACCACGGCGGCGACGGCGGCGGCCGAGCGGCGCACGGCCTCCCAGCAGTCGTCGGCCGGCGCCAAGGGCTGCGGCCGGCGCCAGAGACCGTGGAGCTGGGCCAGCGTCAGGGCGCCGGGGTGGAGCGTGAATGTCGTCTCGGGCATGGCGGACTTCTCGATCGGATCGGCGAACGGCGCGCCGACAGGGCACCGAACCTGCTTTAGCACCTCCGCGGGGCGCTGCGAAGGCCCTCGAAGCGGGGACGGCGGGTCCCGAAAGGGTCGCCCCTGGGCTAGGCGCCGCCGCGGTGCTGTGCCAGTCTGCGACACGGCTCGAGCCCGCCCGGGACGGCCAAAGGCAAGGGAAAGAAAGTCGATGTCGCGTTCAGGCCGCCGCCGCAGACCGCCCGCCTCGGAACGGCAGAGCAAGCCCGTGGCGCCGCCCGGGCTGCCCGGCGGGGTTTACAGGCCGCTGTCTTCGGCCGAGGTCGAGCGGATCGTCGCGGCCGCGGTCGAGGTGCTGGAGCGCACCGGCATCGAGGTCGTGGAGAGCCCCTGCCGCGAGGTCTTCCGCAAGGCCGGTGCCCGGGTCGACGCCGACAACGACCGGGTCTACCTGGACGCCCGCATGGTGGAGGAAGGCTTGGCGCGGGCGGCCAAGGAGGTCCTGCTGGCCGGTCGCGCCCCGCGGCACGACCTCCGGCTCGGCGGCCCGCGCGTCTACATGGGGACCGGCGGCCAGGCGGTGAAGATCCTCGACCTCGATGGCGGGGTGCGCGAGACCCGGCTGTCCGACAACTATCACATCGGCCGGCTTTGCGATCCGCTGGAGCACATCCACTTCTACATGCGGCCGGTGGTCAGCCGCGATCTCGCCAACGACGACATCGACGTCAATCAGTTCTACGCCTGCCTGGCGGCGACCGAGAAGCACGTCATGGCCAACGCCTACCAGGCCGAGCGGGTCGCCGACCTCCGCGCCATGGCCGAGGTGATCGCCGGCGGACCCGAGGCGCTGGCGGCGCGGCCGGTGATCTCCTTCACCGCCTGCTGGACCGTCAGCCCCCTGCGCTACGCACCGGAGACGGTCGAGATCCTCGACCGCCTGGTGGCCGAGGGGCTGCCGGTGGTGATCTCCTCGGCGCCCCAGGCCGGCGCGACCTCGCCGGCGGCCCTGGCCGGCACCCTGGTCCAGATCACGGCCGAGCAGCTCTCCGGCGTGGTCTACGTCAACCTGCTGAACCCGGGCCATCCCCTGATCATGGGCTGCGTCCCCGCCCAGGCCGACCTCCGGACCGGCGCCTTCGTCGGCGGCTCGGCGGAGTTCGCCCTGCTGAACGCGGCCTGCGCCCAGATCGCCCAGCATCTGGAGCTGCCGCTCTACAACTCCTCCGGCATCTCCGACTCCAAGCTGCCCGACGCCCAGGCCGGGCTGGAGAAGGGCATCACCGGCCTGGCCGCGGCCCTGGCCGGCGCGAACTACATCCACCATTCGGCGGGCTTCCTGGAGAGCTTGCTGACCGTCGCCTACGAGCAGTTCGTCATCGACAACGACATCAACGGCGAGATCATGCGCCTGCTGCGCGGCATCGAGGTGACCCCGGAGTCGCTCTCGCTCGAGGTCATCGACGAGGTCTGCAAGGGGCCGGGGCACTTCCTCGGCCATCCCCAGACCCTGTCGCGCATGACCAGCGAGTACCTCTATCCCAAGCTGCTCGACCGGGACAGCCGCGACGACTGGGAAGAGAAGGGTGGGCAGGACCTGCGCGAGGCGGCGCGGACCCGGGCGCGCCAGATCCTGGCCGAGCACTGGCCGCAGGCCCTGTCGCCCGAGATCGACCGCGCGCTGCGCCGGCGTTTCCGGATCCTGCTGCCGGAAGCCGAGATGCGGCCCGCCGCCTGAGGCCGCCGCGTGCTGCAGCGGATCGCGGAGGCCCTCGGTCCCCTGGGCCTGATCCTGCGCGGCGGCTTCCATCCGTGCCCGGAGGACGCCGTGCCTGCGCTCCGGGACGGGCGCGCCGCCGGGACCTTGGTTCTGGTCGGCAATGCCGGGCCGGCGATGTGGCGGGCGTTCCATGCCGCCCCGGAGGCGGCCGACGGTAAGGCCCATCCTCTGGACCGCTGGATCGCGCGCGGCCTCGGCACGCTGGCCCAGGCCTTGGGCGCGGAGGCCCGCTTTCCCTTCGAGGGGCCGCCTTACCTGCCGTTCCAGCGCTGGGCGGCGCGGGCCGAGGGGCTGAGCGCCTCGCCGCTGGGGATCCTGATCCATCCCCGCTTCGGGCTCTGGCACGCCTATCGCGGTGCGCTGGCCTTCCGCGCGGTGCTGCCGTTGCCGGCCCCGCCCGAAGCCCCTTGCCCCTGCGACGATTGTGCCGAGAGGCCCTGCTTGCAAGGCTGCCCGGTCGGTGCCTTCACCGCCGACGGCTATGCGGTCCCGGCCTGCCTGGATCACCTGGACCGGGCGGAGGGCGAGGACTGCAGGCGGCAAGGCTGTCTCGCCCGCCGGGCTTGCCCCGTCGGCCGGGCATACCTTTATGAGTCGCAGCAGGCCGCCTTTCACATGGCGGCCTTCGTCGGATCCAGGAGAGGCGGAAGCGGGTGAGCAGGAAGATCGTCATCGTCGACCATCCGGTCGGCAAGCGCGACGACCGGGCGTCCAGGATGCTGGAGGATCGGGGCTACGCCATCGACTGGCGACGGCCGGCGGCGGGCGACGCCCTGCCGGAGCCGGGCCCCGACTACGCCGCCGCGCTGGTCTTCGGCGGCGCCGAGGATCTCAGCAAGTCCCAGGAGATCGACTACATCTGCCAGGAGAAGGACTGGATCCGGCGCTGGGTCGAGGCCGAGCAGCCGCTGCTCGGTCTCTGCCTGGGGGCGCAGATGCTCGCCGAATGCTTCGGCGGCCGGGTGGTGCCGCACCCCGAGGGCCTGCACGAGATCGGCTACTTCGAGATCGCGCCGACGCCGGCCGCCGCGGGCTTCCTCGAGGCGCCGATGCACGTCTTCCACTGGCACAAGGAAGGCTTCGACGCACCCGCCGCCGCCGAACTGCTCGCGACCGGCGAGGTCTTCCCCCATCAGGCCTTCCGGATCGGGACCCGGGCCTACGGCCTGCAGTTCCACCCCGAGGTGACGCCCGCGGTGTTCCAGCGCTGGATCCGGGATGCCGGCCACATGCTGGCCGAGCCCGGTGCCCATTCGGGCGAGCGCCAGATCCGGGACGCCGAGCGTTTCGACCGGCCGCTGGCCGAGTGGCTGGCCGGGTTCCTGGACTCCTGGCTGCCCGATAAGGCCTGATACCAAGGAACAGTGATCATGACCCATTTGATGGCGCGCGGCGGCCGGTTCGGAAAGGCGGGTTCGTAGTGGCGGGGCCGGACTGAAGTCCTCGGGCCGGTGATCCAGGGCCAACGCGCTGCCGTAGACAGCAGAACGGGGTCGACGACAAGAACTCCGAGCTATCGGGAAAGGGGACCGTCCAATGGGGACGGTCCCTATTTTTGTGCCAGTTTTCGAGAGAGGAAGCACTCATCATGGGCATCAAGCGTCTTTTCCTGGCCGTTGCCGTCGTCGTTCCGGCCCTGGGGCTCGCCGCCTGCGCGAACACGAACGCCCCGTCGGCCAGCGCGCCGAAGGCCGATATCGTCGACACCGCAGTCTCGGCGGGCAGCTTCAACACCCTGGTCGCGGCGGTCCAGGCCGCTGACCTTGTCGACACCCTCAAGGGCGAGGGGCCCTTCACGGTCTTCGCGCCGACCGATGCCGCCTTCGCCAAGCTGCCCGCGGGTACGGTCGACAGCCTGCTGAAGCCGGAGAACAAGGACAAGCTGGTCCAGATCCTGACCTACCACGTGGTGCCCGGGAAGATCATGTCCGGGGATATCGCCGGCAAGCAGCTCGCCGCCAAGACGGTCGAAGGCCAGTCCCTGGATGTCAACGCGACTCAGGGCGTGAGGATCAACAACGCCTCGGTCACGACCGCCGACGTCGAGGCCTCGAATGGCGTGATCCACGTGATCGACACCGTTCTGCTGCCGCAGTAGATCCGTCAGTACGGCTTGTCACCGGGCGCCGGCGCCTCGCCGGCGCCCTTTTCTTTTTCGGCGGCCTCATGCTTCGACAAGCCCGGCATGAGGAAACGCCTTCACCGCGTCCTGAGCCTCCTCGTCCCGAGCCAGTCGAGGGACGAAGGGCGAACTATTTCTCAGTGAAGGCTCCTGGGTATCAGGTCCCTTCCTCCGCTCCTTCGTATCATCGCGTCCGCCGAGCGGCGTTCTCGCGGCGCAGTTCGGCGATCTCGCCGCGGAGCGCCTGGAGTTCCTCGAGGACCGGCTTCAGGTCCTTGGCCTCCGCTGCCTCCTCCTCAGCGGCTTCGTGCATCGAGTTGACGATGATCGCGATGAAGAGGTTCAGCACCGCGAAGGTCGTCGAGAGGATGAAGGCGACGAAGAAGATCCAGGCGTAGGGGTAGACGTCCATGACCGGTCGGACGATGCCCATCGACCAGGATTCCAGGGTCATGATCTGGAACAGGGAGAAGAAGGAGCGGCCGACGGTGCCGAACCAGGCGTCGAACTCCGTGCCGAAGAGCTTGGTCGCCATCACGGCGAAGATATAGAATACCAGCAGCAGCAGGCCGATCACCGAGCTCAGCCCGGGAATCGCCTTCAGCAGGGCCTCGATCACCGTGCGCATCTTCGGGACCATGGACAGCAGGCGCAGGGCCCGCAGGATGCGCAGGGCGCGCAGGACCGACATGCCTTCGCTCGCCGGGACCAGCGCGATGCCCACGATGACGAAGTCGAAGAGGTTCCAGGGGCTGCGGAAGAAGGACAGGCGGTAGACGAAGAGCTTGATCGCGATCTCGACGACGAAGATGCAGAGCGCCGCGAGGTCGAGGAAGGACAGCAGACCGCCGACCCGGGAGGTGACGCTCGGCGCGGTCTCCAGGCCGATGACGACCGCGTTGACGACGATGACGGCGATGATGAAGTTCTGCGTCGCCGGCGCCTCGATAAAGGCCCTGAGACGGCCGATCACGGTCCTGGTCGCCATCCGTTCATCCAAAGCGCTCATTACTCGAACCCATGACGTCTGCAGAGGTCTCTTCCGGAGGAGGCGGCCCGCATCGACCGGGCGGAAGGCCGGGCTGCGGCGGCGCCGACACAGCTTTTTCGGCCAGGGTTGCCGTTCGCTTAACCCCTATAGGAGAGCCCCGCGCCGGGACCCGGCCGGCACGGGGCGAATCGTCTCCTAGATAGGAAGACGCGCCGCCATTTGAAGGGCTTGCGGAGCCCCGCGCAAGCGGCTATGCGCTGCGGGGGCCGCCGTTGCATAGGGGCCCGGCCGGGCCGGGAGGGGACGAGTGTCCGGCGGCCGGGCGCAGGAGGGTTGGAACGAGAGGGGCAGGCATGGCCTTCGGGCTGCTGAAATACGGCTTCAGCCGCCGCTATCCGGCGCGCCGGGACATCCCGCCGACGCCGGATCTGAAGCCCTCCTACGACGTCGTGATCATCGGCGGCGGCGGCCACGGGCTGGCCACCGCCTACTACCTGGCCTGCAACCATGGCGTCCGGAAGGTCTGCGTCCTGGAGAAGGGCTACCTCGCCGGCGGCAACACGGCGCGCAACACCGCGGTCATCCGCTCCAACTACATCACCCCGGAGTCGGTCCGCTTCTACAAGGAAAGCGTCGAGCTCTACGGCGGCCTCTCCGGTGAGCTCGGCTTCAACCTGCTCTACAGCCAGCGCGGCCAACTGACCCTGGCCCATTCCGACGCGACGCTCAGGACCTTCCGGCAGCGGGCCGAGGTCGGGCGCTTCTGCGGCACCCGGATCGAGATGGTCGATCGCAAGCAGATCCGCGAGATCGTGCCCTGCCTGAACCTCGGGATGAAGCGCTATCCGATCCTGGGCGGGCTCTGGCATCCCGACGGCGGCACCGGCCGCCACGACGCCGTGGCCTGGGGCTATGCCGCCCGCGCCGCGGAGCTGGGGGTCGAGATCCATCAGCGCACCGAGGTCACCGGGATGACCGTCGACAACGGCCGGGTCACCGCCGTCCACACCAGCCGGGGCATGACCCGGGGCGGCCAGGTGGTTCAGGCGGTGGCCGGGATGAGCTCGCGGGTCGCCGCGCTGGCGGGGATCCGCCTGCCGATCCGCAGCTTCCCGCTGCAGGCCATGGTGACCCAGCCGCTGAAGCCCTTCCTCGATCCGCTGGTCTCCTCCGCCGGCCTCCACGCCTACGTCTCCCAGACCGCGCGCGGCGAACTGGTGATCGGCGGCGGCTCCGATCCCTATCCGCTCTACGCGACCCGCTCGACCCTCGACCTGAAGGAGAGCCTGATCGCGCATACGCTGGAGCTCTTCCCCTTCCTCGCCGAGGTGCGGCTGCTGCGGCAATGGGCCGGGATCACCGACATGACGCCGGACTACAGCCCGATCCTGGGGGCGAGCCCGCTGAAGAACTACTGGCTCGACGCCGGCTGGGGCACCTGGGGCTTCAAGGCGACGCCGGTCGCCGGCAAGCGCCTGGCCGAAGCGGTCGCGACGGGCAAGCCGCCGAAGATCCTGAAGCCCTTCCGCCTGGAGCGCTTCCGCAGCTTCGACCTGGTGAACGAGATGGGCGCCACGGCGGCGAGCCATTGACGGGAGCGCGTCCATGAAGATCCTCCGCTGTCCCCTCAACGGCGCGCGCAACATCTCGGAGTTCGCCTGCTTGGGCGAGGTGGTCGAGATGCCCGAGCCGGCCGAGACCGGCGACGACGCCTGGGCCGACCACGTCTGGAACGAGAACAACACTGCGGGCGTGGTCCGCGAGTGGTGGTGCCACCTGCCGTCGAGCACCTGGTTCATCGCCGAGCGCGACACCGTGACCGACGAGATCCTGCGGACCTATCCCGCGAGCGAGGTCTATGGCCAGCGGCGCGACTTCAAGGCCGGGACGCCCCCGACGTGACCGCCCAGCCCAACCGCCTGCCGCCGCCCTTCGGCCTGCTGGTCGACCGCGACCGCCGGGTGAGCTTCACGTTCGAAGGGCGGCGCTTCGAGGGCTTCGAGGGCGACTGCATCGCCTCGGCCCTGGCCGCCGGCGACCAGTGGGTCCTGTCGCGCTCCTTCAAGTATCACCGGCCGCGCGGGATCATGAGCCTGGCCGGCCACGACGCCAACAGCCTGGTGCAACTGCCCGGGGCGCCCAACGTCGCCGCCGACCTGGCGCCGATCTCCGAGGGCCTGGCGGTGCGGGCGCAGAACGTCAGCGGCAGCCTGCGCTTCGACCGGAACGCCTGGATCGGCGCCTTCGCCCGCTTCCTGCCGGTCGGCTTCTACTACCGCGCTTTCTACCAGCCCGGCGGTGCCTGGCAGCGCTTCTGGGAGCCGATCTTTCGCCGCAAGGCCGGCCTGGGCGAGATCGATCTCAAGGCCCGGCCCGGCGACTTCGACAAGGCCTACGCCTTCTGCGACGTCGCGGTGGTCGGCAGCGGGCCGGCCGGCCTCTCCGCGGCCCTGGCCGCGGCCAGCCAAGGTGCCGAGGTCTGCCTGATCGAGCAGGCCCCGGTGCTGGGCGGCGCCCTGACCTACGCCCGCCTGGACGTGCAGGGCCACGCCGCGGCCGAGGCGCGCCGCGCCCTGCTCGGTGAGCTGGCCGCCGCCTCCGGGATCACGGTGATGACCTCCGCGCTCTGCAACGGCTGGTTCGCCGACAACTACCTGCCGGTGCTGCGGGGCAACCGCCTGGTCAAGCTGCGTGCCGGCGAGGTGATCCTGGCGACCGGCGAGATCGAGCAGCCGGCGGTCTTCCGCAACAACGATCTGCCGGGGGTGATGCTGGGCAGCGCCGCCCAGCGCCTGATCCGCCTCTACGGCGTGCGGCCGGGGCGGCGCGCCCTGGTGCTGGCCAGCAACCCCGACGGCTATGGCGTGGCGCTCGACCTGATGGATGCCGGGACCGAGGTCGCGGCCATCGTCGACCCCAGACCGCGCGGGGACAGCTCGCGCCTGGCCGCGGCGGTGGCGGCCAAGGGCCTGAAGGTGCTGACCAGCCGGGTTCTCCTGGAAGCCCGGCCCGGTCGGGGCGGCCGGCGGGTCGCCGGGGCGCGCCTCATGGACCTTGCCGGCGCGGGGGCCGGGCGGCCGGCCGAGCGCTTCGACTGCGATCTGATCTGCGTCTCGGTCGGTGCCCTGCCGGCCTACCACCTGGCCCTGCAGGCGGGTGCCCACCTCGACGCGGAGGATGGGGCGGAGCGGCTGCGGATCGCCGGCCTGCCGGCGCGGGTCCGGCTGGCGGGCGCGGCGGCCGGCGCGTTCTCCCTCGACGAGGCGATCACCCAGGGCTGGGGCGCCGGCTGGGCCGCGGCCGGGGGCGAGAGCGCGGCGACGGCCCAGCCCGAGGTCCAGGTGCGCGACGACCGCGGCGGTCCGGAAGCGGCGGCCGCCTGTCCCCTGCCGGCCGAGCCTCTGGGCAAGGACTTCGTCGACTTCGACGAGGATCTTCAGGTCGCCGACCTGGTCAACGCCGTGGCTGAAGGCTACGACGAGATCGAGCTGGTCAAGCGCTTCTCCACGGTCGGCATGGGGCCGAGCCAGGGCCGCCACGCGGCCCTCAACGCGGCCCGGATCGTGGCCCGGGCCACCGGGCGCGACCTCGCGGCGGTCGGCGTCACCACGGCGCGGCCGCCGGTGATGCCGGAGCGCCTGGGCCTGCTCGCCGGGCGCGGCTTCGAGCCGGAGCGCCTGACCCCGATGCACCACCGCCACCTCGAGGCCGGCGCGCAGATGATGACGGCGGGCGCCTGGTGGCGGCCGGCCTACTACGGCGCCGAGTCCGAGCGCGCGGCCGCGATCGAGGCCGAAGTCCGGGCGGTGCGCGAGGCCGCCGGGCTGATCGACGTCTCGACCCTGGGCGGGCTGGAGGTCCGCGGCCCGGACGCGGCGGAGTTCGTCGAGCGGCTCTATACCTTCGGCTACAGGAAGCAGCCGGTGGGCCGCTGCCGCTATCTCTTGATGACCAGCGAGGCGGGCAGCATCGCCGACGACGGCGTGGCCTGCCGCTTCGCCGAGGACCACTTCTACCTGACCGCGACCACCGGCGGGGTCGACCGGGTCTACCGCACGATGCTGTGGTGGAACGCCCAGTGGCGGCTCGAAGTCGACATCGCCAACGTCACGGCGGCCTACGCCGGGGTCAATCTGGCCGGACCGCGGTCCCGCGACCTGCTGGCCGGCCTGGTCGAGGGCATCGATCTCTCGCCCGCGGCCTTTCCCTACCTGGGACTGCGCGAGGGCTACGTGGCCGGGATCCCGGCCCGCGTCCTGCGGGTCGGCTTCGTCGGCGAGCTCGGCTACGAGATCCACGTCCCGGCCTCCTACGGCGAGGCGCTCTGGGACCGGCTCCTGGCCGCCGGCAAGGACGCCCGTCCGCGGCCCTTCGGGGTCGAGGCCCAGCGCGTGCTGCGCCTGGAGAAGGGCCACATCATCGTCGGCCAGGACAGCGACGCCATGACCACGCCGGAGGAGGCGCAGATCGCCTGGGCGGTGGCCCGGAACAAGCCCTTCTTCGTCGGCCAGCGCTCCCTGGCCCTGCGCGCGCGCCATCCCTCGAAGCGCCGCCTGGTCGGCTTCGCCCTGCCGCCCGACGCGCCGCTGCCGCAGGAGAGCCAGCTCGTGGTCCGGGAGGGGGAGGCGGTCGGCTTCGTGACCTCGGTCGTGCGCTCGCCGACCCTGGGGCAGATCATCGGCCTGGCCTATACCGCGAGGGACGCCGCGCAGCCGGGCGCCGAGCTGACGATCCGCCTGACCGACGGCCGGCTCGTCGCGGGCCAGGTGGTCACGCTGCCCTTCTACGACCCGAAGAACCAGCGCCAGGAGGGCTGAGGCCGTGGCCGAGGTGAAACTCGCGGACTATCCCCGGCGCAGCTTCGTCCATCGCAAGCTGGCGGCGGCGGGGGCCAGCTTCGTCGCACTGGGCGACGCGGCCATCGCCGCCGACTTCGGCGACGCGGCGGCCGAGGCGGCCATGGCCAGCCAGCTCGGACTGACCGACCTCTCGGTCGTCCCGCGCGGCGGCTTCAAGGGCGCCGGTGCCCTGGACTGGCTGGCCGACCGGGGATGGAAGCTCCCGCAGGCCGACAACCGGGCTCAGCGCCAGGGCGACGGCGCCCTGCTGGCGAGGCTCTCGCCGAGCGAAGCGCTGATCCTCGGGGCCCTGGAGAACGGCGAGGCGGGCCTGGCGGCGCTCGACGAGGCCTGGCAGGCGGACCGCGAGGCCGGCGGGGGACCGCAGGGCTATCCGCTGCCGCGGCGGGACAGCCACGCCTGGTTCCGGCTGACCGGAGAGAAATGGCCCCGGACCCTGGCGAAGCTCTGCGCCGTCGACCTGCGGCCGGCCAGGTTCCCGGACGGCGCGGTCGCGCAGACCCAGGCGGCAAGGGTCAACGTCATCCTGCTCCGCGACGACGTCGCCGACCTCCTGGCCTTCCACCTGCTGGTCGACAGCGCCTCGGCGGCCTACCTCTGGGACTGCCTGCTGGATGCCATGGCCGAGTTCGGCGGGCGGCCGGTCGGGCTTTCGGCCCTGAAGAGCCTGGGCTGAGCGGCCGCCCGTCCGCGTCTACTGCTGCGAGGACGCCAGCGCCGGCTGCTGATCGGCGCGGTTCTGCAGCGCGACCAGGGTGGCGTGGGCCGCGACCGCGATCTGCCGGTGGGCGGCCGCGGTCGGGTGGACCAGATCCCAGAACAGGATGCCGGTCGAATCGAAGGTGTCGCCGAGCCGCGGGCAGAGACCGGTCGGTATGACCGGGTCACCGGGCGTCTGGATCAGGCAGGGCTCGGTGACGTTGGTGAAGCCGAAGACCTCGGGGTTGTCGAGGAGCTGCTTGAAGGTGGCGTTGACGTCGAAGAGGGCGACCTCGAGCCGGCTGAACAGGCGGTAGGCGTTGACCTTGGCCCGGAGCAGGGAGTTGTGCGTCGCGGTCGCGAAGTTGAGCACGTCCCTGGTCCTGGTCGTGATGCCGAGCGGCGTGTCGCCCAAGTTCGGCAGGTTGACGATCAGGAAGCGCTGTCCGCCGAGATCGGAAAGCCGCCGGATCGCCTTGCCGATGTTGTCGACGACCTTGAGCGCGCTGGCGTTGACCACCGAGAAGTAGTCGTTGGCGCCGATCCAGATGACGATGAGGTCGTCCCGCTCGAAGCTGCCGCCCGCCGCGGTGAAGTTCTCGACCTGGGACAGTACGCCCTCGGGGTCGCCGGACAGGCTGCCGAAGCCGGACTGGGCGCCGCCGAAGGCCTGCACGTTGGCGAGGGGATCGTCGACGACCGTGATGTCGAAGTCGATGTCCAGGCCGAGCATGGGGGCGAAGACCTCGGCCCAGACCGGCCCGTCCGAGAAGCGTCCTTGGAAGTAAGGCGGGCTGGGCGGCCCTTCGCCCGTGGCGAAGTCGTTGCCGTTGTCGGACAGGCTGTCGCCGAAGACGTAAAGATTGGTGACGGGACGAGAGGAGAAGTCCCGCGCCTCGGCCCAGGTGCTGACGGCGATCGCCAGAACCAGGGCCAGGCCGAAGATCCGAAGGGGGTGAGGTGACATGGTTGCCTCCCAGGCAAGACAAGATCCTCAGCGGCTTCCCGGTGAAGCCCGTTGCGGATCGTGACGCCCTGACCCCTTTGGTGACCTGCCGCCGAATGCAGCTTGGCGAGCCTAGGACAGAAGGCCTGTGTCTGAGAAGGGTAGAACCACCTCAAGTTGTGGATAGACTCTAAATTGTCACCCTAAGGCAGTTGCTTGGCTGCCTCGATGTTGCCGATTCCCGAGGCCTCCATCGCCGTCTGGTTGTCTGGTGGCCTCGGATCAGAGCGGATTGGGCAGCGAGGCGGCAGCGCTTCAGTAGCAGCGAGTCCGCTCGCCCCACTGGATGCGTCCGTCCGGCAGATAGCGGTAGACGTCGTCCACGACGCAGTGCGGCTGGCGCGCCGGCGGCGCATAGTAGGTCCGCGGCGGCGGCGCGGCATAGCGCGGCTGCGAAAGGATCGAGCCGAGCAGCACGGCCCCGCCGATGATGCCGGCCGCGGCGAGTATCTCGTCGCCGTCGTCGTCATCGTCGTAATAGTAGTGCTTGTGCTTGTGGTAGTGCCTGTGCTTGTGGCGATGCCGCTTCTTGTAGTGGCGCTTGTGCTTGTAATGGTGCTTGTAGTGGTGGCCCTTGTAGTAGCCGTAGCCGCGATGATCGGCTGCGGCAGGCTGTCCGGCCAGCAGAACCGCAAGGCCCAAGAGACTGACAACGATCAGCTTTTTCATCATTCGGTCGTCCTTTTCCCCAGCCCCGCGGCGTCAGCCCAGCCGCGTTCGGGCCTCGATGCAAGGTGATACGCGATGGCCTGTCCGCGCATCCCCCGGGTCCTGCCGTTCACTCCACCATCGGCAGCTTGAGGCCGTGCGCCCGGGCGCAGTCGACGGCGATGTCGTAGCCGGCGTCGGCGTGGCGCATGACGCCCGAGGCCGGGTCGTTGGTCAGAACCCGCGCGATGCGCCGGGCGGCGTCCTGCGTGCCGTCGCAGCAGATCACCATGCCGGCGTGCTGCGAGAAGCCCATGCCGACCCCGCCGCCGTGGTGCAGGGAGACCCAGGTCGCGCCGCTGGCGCAGTTCAGGAGGGCGTTGAGCAGGGGCCAGTCGGAGACCGCGTCGGAGCCGTCCTGCATGCCCTCGGTCTCGCGGTTGGGGCTGGCGACCGAGCCGGAATCCAGATGGTCGCGGCCGATCACGATGGGCGCG
>JAKSBE010000098.1 GCA_022361275.1 Kiloniellales bacterium | reverse complement strand
GCGGACAAGTACCACGGCGTCGCCAAGTTCGACATCATCACCGGCAAGCAGGCCAAGCCGACGCCCAAGGCGCCGCAGTACACCGCGGTCTTCGCCGAGGCCCTGATCAAGGAGGCCGAGGCCGACGACAAGATCGTCGCCGTGACCGCCGCGATGCCCTCGGGCACCGGGATCAACAAGTTCGCCGACCGCTTCCCCAGCCGCAGCTTCGACGTCGGTATCGCCGAGCAGCACGGGGTGACCTTCTGCGCCGGCCTCGCCTGCGAGGGCTTCAAGCCCTTCGCGACGATCTATTCGACCTTCCTTCAGCGGGCCTACGACCAGGTGGTCCACGACGTCGCGATCCAGAGCCTGCCGGTCCGCTTCGCCATCGACCGCGCCGGCATGGTCGGCGCCGACGGCGTGACCCACCAGGGGTCCTACGACGTCACCTACCTGGGCTGTCTGCCCGGCTTCGTGGTCATGGCGCCCTCCGACGAGGTCGAGCTCTATCACGCCGTGGCCACGGCGGCGCAGATCGACGACCGGCCCTCGGCCTTCCGCTACCCGCGCGGCGAGGCCACGGGGCTGGAGCTGCCCGAGCGGGGCATCCCCTTCGAGATCGGCCAAGGACGGATCCTGCGCGAAGGCACCAAGGTCGCGATCCTGTCCTTCGGCACGCGCCTCGGCGAGGCGATGAAGGCGGCCGACACCCTGGCGGCCCGGGGGCTTTCGACCACCGTCGCCGACGCCCGCTTCGCCAAGCCGATCGACGAGAAGCTGATCCGCCGTCTGGCCTCCGAGCACGAAGTCCTGCTCACGGTCGAAGAGGGCGCCGTCGGCGGTTTCGCCACCCAGGTCGTCCACTTCCTGGCGCGCGAGGGGCTGCTGGAATCCGGCGTCAAGCTGCGGCCGCTCTGCCTGCCGGACTTCTTCATCGATCACGGCAAGCCGGACAATCAGTACGCCATGGCCGGGCTCGACGCCGAGAACATCGTGAACACGGCGCTGCAGGCCCTGGGCTACAACGAGGCGGTCGCGGTCAGCCCGAAGCTCGCCTGACCCCGGTCCGTTCCGGAGATCGAGGACCGGCCGGCGCCCAGCGCCGGCCGGTCTTTTTTGGGCACCGGCGCAGCCCTGCGGCCGACGATGGGCCCGAGAAGCGATGGCCAGGAAGAAGGAGAGAGCGGACGTCCTGCTGGTCGCCCGCGGCTTGGCCGAAAGCCGGGCCCGGGCCCAGGCCCTGATCCTGGCCGGGCAGGTCTTCAGCGGCGAGCGGCGGATCGAGAAGGCCGGTGCCGAACTGGCCTTCGACGCGCCGCTCTCGGTCCGTGGGGCGGCGCATCCCTGGGTCTCGCGCGGCGGCCTCAAGCTTGAGAAGGGCCTGGACCACTTCGAGGTCGATCCCCAGGGCCGGATCTGCCTCGACGTCGGCGCCGCCACCGGCGGCTTCACCGACGTCCTCCTGGCGCGGGGCGCCGCCAAAGTCTACGCCGTCGACGTCGGACAGGGGCAGCTCGCCTGGAAGCTGCGTCAGGACCCGCGGGTGGTGGTGCTGGAGCGGACCAACGCCCGCCGCCTCGGCCGCGTCCAGGTGCCGGAGCCGCCGGGCCTGATCGTCTGCGACGCCAGCTTCATCGGCCTGGAGACGCTCTTGCCGGCGTCCCTGGCGCTGGCGGCGCCGAGGGCCGAGCTGATCGCTCTGATCAAGCCGCAGTTCGAGGTCGGCAAGGGGCGGGTCGGCAAGAAGGGGGTGGTCCGCGACCCGGCGCTCCACGCCGAGGTCTGCGCGCGCATCGAGGCCTGGCTGTCGGGCCTGCCCGGCTGGTCGGTCCTCGGGCTGACCGAAAGCCCGATCCTTGGCCCGGAAGGCAACAAGGAGTTCCTGATCGCCGGGCGGAAAGGCGGCAACTGACTATACCGGCGAGCCTATGAAAGGTTGCATTGCTGCTTTTAGGCCTTCGGCCTTCTCATGCTTCGACAGGCTCAGCATGAGGGTGACTTTTCACCTCGTCCTGAGCTTGTCGAAGGGCGAGGTCGGCACGCCGTCGATGGCCTCTGTCCGAATCCCTTCATCCGCTCCTTGGTATCAATCGGCGAGATGAAGCTCCGGCGCGCTGAGCGCCTGGCTGCGGGGGTCCTTGCCGAGATTCTCGGCCGCGTCGAGCAGCGGGTCGATCAGGCGCACGACCCGGGCCATCCACTGCAAGGCGGCACCGGCCCCGGAGCTCTGCAGCCCGTCCCCCAGCGTGTCCTCGATCAACTCCCCGAAGGAGTCGCGCGGCGGCGGAAAGACCTGAAGATCGACCTCCGTCTCGGCAGCGATGCCGGCCGCCTCCTTGGCCAAGTCGACGGCGCGGTAGAATCCGCCCAGTTCGTCGACCAGGCCCAGGCGCCTCGCGTCGACGCCGGTCCAGACCTGGCCCTTGGCGGCGGCCCGCGTCTCTTCGTCGGAAAGGCCGCGCCCTTCCGCCACCTTGCCGCGGAAGTCCTCGTAGATCCGGTCCAGGGAGCCTTGCAGGCGCTGCCATTGGGCGTCCGAGAAGTCACGGTTCTGGCTCCAGATGCCCGCGTTCTCGCCGGCCTGCACCTGGTCCCAGGACAGTCCGATCTCCTCCCAGAGGCCGGAGAGCACGAACTTGCCGGCGACCACGCCGATCGAGCCCGTGACCGTGCCCGGATGGGCGACGATCTTGTCGGCCGCCATGGAGACGAAGTAGCCGCCCGAGGCCGCCACGTTGCCCATGGAGACGATGACCGGCTTGCCTTCTTCCCTGGCGCGCCGAACCTCCCGATGCACGGTGTCTGAGGCCACGTAGGAGCCGCCGGGGCTGTCGACGCGGAAGAGGATGGCTTCGACCGCCTCGTCGTCGATGGCGTCGGAGATGGCTCTGGCGACGGTGTCGGAGCCGAAGACCACGGAGCCGAAGACCGGGTCGTTCTCGGAGGTGGTCAGGGAGATCGGGCCCAGGCCGTAGACGACGGCGATCTTCGGCCCCTCCTGCGTCTCCTCGCGGGTCGCCGCGGCGTAGGCGCGCAGCCCGAAGAGTTCCATCTCCTCGCTGGTGCGCGCGGTCAGCTCGTCGTCCAGCTCGTCCCAATAGGCCAGGCGGTCGAGCAGCCCGGCCGCCCGGCCCTCGTCCGCGGAGAGCGGCGCCTTGTCGATCAGGGCGCGGACGGTCTCCGGCGCCAGCTCACGGTCCTCTGCGACCGCGGCGACGATCTGCTCCATCCAGGAGTCGATCATCTGCTGCAGGTTCTGCCGCTGCGGCGCGGGCAGGCCGCTGTCCGTGAAGGTGTTCATCGCGCCCTTGTACTCCTCGCGCTGTGCGAGGCGGGGCTCGATCCCGAGCTTGTCGAGGGTGCCGCGCAGGAAGGGGGCCTCCATCATCAGGCCCATGGCACCCATGTCGCCGGAGGGCTGAAGCCAGACTTCGTCCATGGCGCTGGCGAGGTAGTAGCTGACGGTGCCGTTGCCGAACTCGCCGAAGCTTTCGCTGAAACCGATGGCGAAACGGCCCTCGCGACGGAAATCCTGGATGGCGGCGCGCAGCTCCTGGGCATGCGCCATGCCGATCTGCAGCCCCCCGAAACGCACGACCAGGCCCTTGATCCGCTCGTCCCGGCCGGCCTTTCTCAGCGCCGCAACGGTGTCGCGCAGCACGATCCTGTCGCCCAGCGAAGAGCGGGCGAACAAGCTGTCCGGACGGTTCTCGATCACCTGTCCGGCGAGATCGATCGTCAGCACAGCCTCGGCCGGGACCTCGGCTTTCTGCTGCCGCCAAGGCACGTCGTAGCTCAGGCCCAGAACCGCGATGATGAGCAAGGGCAGCGTGACCAGGAAGCCGATCGCCGCGAAGAGGCCGACCAGACACTTCAGAAGGAACAGGATGACGCGCATGTGCTTCTGGAGAGGTCGGTTGTTCGTGGTTTCCTAGGGGGCACTCGCCCGAGCCTTCGGCGGGTCTGGTGATAGCTCTTCGCGGAGGGGTTGTCGAGATCGAACTCCGCGACGCCGGCGCGCCTCAGTCGGGGCACTGCGCCCGGTGGCGCAGCAGGTGGTCGGCCAGGACCACCGCCATCATGGCCTCGCCGACGGGCACCGCCCGGATGCCGACGCAGGGATCGTGGCGGCCCTTGGTCACGATCTCGCTGTCCTGGCCGCGAACGTCGACGGTCTTGCGCGGGGTCAGGATCGAGGAGGTCGGCTTGACCGCGAAACGCACGACGACGTCCTGGCCGGTCGAGATCCCGCCCAGGACTCCGCCGGCGCGGTTGGACAGGAAGCGTAGTCCGTCGTTGCCGGCGCGCATCTCGTCGGCGTTGTCCTCGCCGCTGAGGCCGGCGGCGGCGAAGCCGGCGCCGATCTCGACGCCCTTGACGGCGTTGATGCTCATCATCGCCTTGGCGAGGTCGGCGTCGAGCTTGTCGTAGACCGGCTCGCCCAGGCCGGGCGGCACGCCCTCGGCCACGATCTCGATGACCGCCCCCGTCGAGGAGCCGGCCTTGCGCACCCCGTCCAGGTAGCCGGCCCAGGCGGCCGCGGCCTGGGGGTCGGGGCACCAGAAGGGGTTCTGCTCGACCTGCGCCCAGTCCCAGCGGTCGCGTTCGACTGCGTGCGCTCCCATCTGGACCAGCGCGCCGCGAATCCGGATCGTGTCTCCGAGGACCTTGCGGGCGACCGCGCCGGCGGCGACCCTGAGCGCGGTCTCCCGCGCGCTGGAGCGGCCGCCGCCGCGGTAGTCGCGGATGCCGTACTTGGCCCAGTAGCTGTAGTCGGCGTGGCCGGGCCGGAACTTCTCCTTGATCTCGGAGTAGTCCTTGCTGCGCTGGTCCTCGTTCTCGATCACCAGGGAGATCGGCGTGCCGGTGGTGACGCCCTCGAAGACCCCGGAGAGGATCTGCACCCGGTCCGGCTCCTTGCGCTGGGTGGTGTAGCGCGACTGGCCGGGGCGCCGGCGGTCGAGCCAGACCTGGATGTCGGCTTCCCGGAGCGGGATCCGCGGCGGCACCCCGTCGAGCACGCAGCCGATGGATGGGCCGTGGCTTTCCCCCCAGGTGGTGAAGCGGAAGGCTTGGCCGAAAGCGTTGCCGGGCATGACTCGGGCAGGCTCCTAGTGTGATGGTTTCAAAGTCCGGCACATTTCATGTGCCGAGATTTGGAAGCTGAATCACACGAGATTCAACGAGTTAGTGTCCCTTTGATTCTGCAATTCGCTCTCGCGAATTTCAGAATCGGGACACTAGTCCTGCGGCCGGAAACCCTCGAGCAGCTCGGCCAGTTGCGGGGCGGCCTCGACCGCCATCATGCCGACCACGTTGTAGCCGGAATCGACATGATGGACCTCGCCCGTCACCCCGGCGGAGAGGTCGCTCAGAAGGTACAGCCCCGCACCGCCGACCTGCGCGATGTCGACGTTGCGGCGCAGCGGCGAGTTGTACTCGTTCCACTTCAGGATATAGCGGAAGTCGCCGATGCCCGAGGCGGCCAGGGTCTTGATCGGCCCGGCGGAGATGGCGTTGACCCGGATCCCGGCGTCGCCCAGATCGGCGGCCAGATAGCGCACGCTGGCCTCGAGGGCGGCCTTGGCCACGCCCATGACGTTGTAGTGCGGCATGACCCGCTCGGCGCCGTAGTAGGTCAGGGTCAGCAGGCTGCCGCCGTTCTTCATCAGGGGCACGGCGCGCTGGGCCACGGCGGTGAAGGAGTAGCAGGAGATGTCCAGGCTGCGTACGAAGTTGTCGCGGCTGGTGTTCAGGTACTTGCCCTTCAGCTCGTCCTTGTCCGAATAGGCGATGGCGTGGACCAGGAAATCGAGGCCGCCCCAGCTTTCCTCGATCGCGCTGAAGGTCTGGTCGATGCTGGCATCGTCGGCGACATCGCAGGGCAGGACCAAGGTCGAGCCCAGGGAATCCGCCAAGGGCCGCACCCGCCGCTCCAGCGCTTCGCCCTGATAGGTGAAGGCCAGCTCCGCGCCCTGGGCGGAGAGCGCCGCGGCAATGCCCCAGGCGATCGAGCGGTCGTTCGCCACGCCCATGACGAGGCCGCGCTTGCCGGTCATGAGCGACTGGGAATTCGTCATGAGACCCTCGTGATCGAAAGTGGGCTATCTCACCCCTCGTGCGGTGGAGCGCATCCTACACAAATGGCGGAAAGCGTCAAACGTGGCGCGATCCGCGGCTCTCGGGCCTTCCCGCCAGGTTCGCGATCGGGGACGGGGGCCGGGGGCGCTGGCCGAGGTCGGTGGCTGAGATCGGTGGTCCGGGGCCGAAACCTGGGATCGCGCCGCCAAGTCCTCTATCATGGCGGCGATGATCGGTCCTTCGACATGGCGGCGGCGGATCGTGGCCTGGTTGAAGCTGCACCTGAAGCCGGATCGCGTGCTGCGATTCGCGGTCTACACTTGGCGCCGCTTCCTCGCCGACAACTGCCTGCGCTCGGCCGCCAGCCTCAGCTATGCCACGCTTCTGGCGCTGGTGCCGCTGCTGGCGATCGGCCTCGCGATCCTGAGCGGCTTCCCGGTCTTCGAGGAAGTCAAAGGCCAGCTTCAGGACCTGATCCTGCGCAGCTTCCTGCCCGAGGCCAGCGCCGCGGTCAGCGGCCAGCTCACCGAGTTCGTCGAGAATACGCGGCAGATGACCGGGCCGGGGGTGCTCGCCCTGGCGGTCACGGCACTGCTCCTCCTGGCCAACATCAATGCGGCGCTGAGCGCGATCTGGCGGGTGACGGAGCCGCGTTCGCTGGGGCTCCAACTCCTGGTCTACTGGGCCATGCTGACCCTGGGCCCGCTGCTTCTGGGCGCCTCGCTGTCGCTCAGTGGCTATGCCTTCGCCATGGTGGAGTGGGCAGGGATGGGGGCCTACCCCAGTGTGATCGTCGCCTTTTCCGGCCTGATCTCGGTGGCTTTGGCGGCCGCCGGTTTCAGCGCGCTCTATCTCGTCGTCCCGACGCGCTCCGTGCGGCTCCACCATGCCCTCGCCGGCGGCGTGCTGGCGGCGGTGGTCCTGGAGGCCCTGAAATACGGCTTCGGGGTCTACCTCAGGCTCTTCCCGACCTACGAGGCGATCTACGGCGCGCTCTCGGCGATACCGATCTTCCTGGTCTGGATGTATCTGGCCTGGGCGGTGGTGCTGCTGGGGGCCGAGGTCACCGCGGCGCTGCCGGAATGGCGGGCTGCCCTGACGCGCGGCCGCCGAGAGCTCCAGGCCGGAGAGCGGCTGGCGCTCGCCCTGACGGTTCTCCAGCGCCTGCGGGCCGCCCAGAAGGACGGACGGCGGCTCCGCAGCCGCGGTCTGGCGCGGGGCCTGCCCGTGACCCCGGCCGAGCTGGACGACAGCCTCTGGCGGCTCCGCCGCCACGGCTTGGTGGCACGCTCCATGGCCGGCGGCTGGCTTCTGGCCCGCGACCTGGGGACGGTCACCCTGGGCGGGCTCAGCCGGATGCTCGGCCTGCGGCTGGACCTCGACGAGAGCTGGCCGCAGCGCCCGGCGGAAGCGCTGCAGGGCCTTTCCGAGGGCATCCGCCCCCAGGTGGAGACTCCTCTGGAATCGCTCTTGAACGAAGCGGAGGCGGCGCCGAACTCGGGGCGCCTGGAGGCCGTGTAGGCAAGTTCGACACCGTAGACAAGTTCGACACCGGGGCGCTTCGACCTTGAGGCATCTTGCTCCGGGCTCACCGCGCCTCAGTCCAGGCCCATCTTCCTGCGCGGGTCGAAGGCGTTGAAGCCCGCCCAGCGCTCGACGAAGTCCCTGAGCTCGTCGTCCTGCCGCTCGGGCAGGACGATCTTCAAGGAGAGATACTGGTCGCCCGTCTTGCCGTCGGCCGCGATGCCCTTGCCCTTCAGGCGCAGGACGCTGCCGGTGTTGGAGCCCTTGGGGATCTTCATGGTCACCTTGCCGCTCAGGGTCGGCACCCTGACCTCGGCGCCCAGCACCGCCTCCTGCAGTCCGACCGGCAGGTCGAGGTGAATGTCGAGGCCGTCGCGCCGGAAATAGGCGTGGGGCGCGACCGCGACTTCGATCAGGGCGTCGCCCGGCGCGCCGCCGCCCTTGCCGGGCTGGCCCTGGCCTTTCAGGCGCAGGGTCTGGCCGTCCTCGGTTCCGGCCGGAATCTTGATCTCGATGGTCTTCCCGTCGCCCAGGCGGACCCGCTTCTTGGCGCCCTTGGCGGCTTCCTCGAAGCTGACCTGGACCGCAAAGTGGCTGTCGGCGCCGCGCTCGCTCGTCCGCCGCCGGCCGGCGCGCATCCGGCTGCCGAAGAACTCGCTGAAGATGTCGTCGACCGAGATCTCCTCGCCGAAGTCGAAGGGGGCCCCTCTCTGCTGGCCGGCGCCGCTGCGGTAGGTCCGGTGGAAGCCGCCGGCCGCGCGCTCCTGGCCGCTGGCGTCGATCTCGCCCCGGTCGTAGCGGGCCCGGGTCTCCGGGTCGGAAAGCAGCGCGTAGGCCTGGCTGACCTCCTTGAAACGCTGCTCGATCGCCTGGTCATCGGGGTTGAGGTCGGGATGCAGCTTCTTGGCCAGCTTGCGGTAGGCGCTCTTGATCTCCTCCGCGCTCGCCTTCCGATCGACGCCGAGGGCTTGGTAGGGGTCCTTCATTCCGCTTTCATGGTCCCGAAAAGGATAAGGGGCGCCGCTTTGGGGCGCCCCCGCTCCACAGCAGAAAACCTTATGCCGGATTACTGCACGATTTCCCAGGAGCCATCCGGCTTACGGCAGGCGATCCCATAGGCATCCTCAGTCTTACCGCCTATGGTTACCGTCTGCTGAAACTCGCGGCAATACTCTCCCGACGAGGCGGTTCCGTCGCGGGTCGGGGTGACCGCGCCCGAATTGCCGCTATCGGGGTTGTTCCAGGTGATGGTCTCGCCGAGCGGGGCGCTGGTGGCGGTCTGTACGGCCCGGTCGTTCTTCAGCCGGTCGACCTCGTCCATGCTGCGGCCGATTTCGCTGCCGATCAGGCCGCCCAGGAAGACACCGGCGCCGGTGGCGATCAGCCGGCCGGTGCCGTCGCCGATCTGCGACCCGATCAGGCCGCCGAGGGCGGCGCCGCCCACGGTTCCGACGGTCTGCTTGTTGCCCGCGCCGGCGCAAGCGGCGGTCGTCAGGGCGATAGCGAAAACTGCAACAAGGGTTCTGAGCTTCATTTTCTTTCCCCCGGCTCCTTGTTGAAAAACGACTGAAAGAGACTTGTATTCCATTTGATGCTACGCAGCCCGGATCGGATACATCCCTGCCGCAAAGCTCTGCACCGCCGCGAGAAAGCCGGGGCCTCCGGCCACTTGGCAAAACAATATGGTGCCTTTCGTCCGCCCCGGCTACCCTGAGGTCACGTTAAGGTGAAACATGAGCGGCCTGCCTGAGAACGCCGACCCTCTCGTGACCTTCGCCGCCTGGTACGAAGAGGCGAAAGGCAGCGAGCCCAACGACCCCAGCGCCATGGCCCTGGCGACCGTGGGGCCCGACGGCATGCCCTCGCTGCGGATGGTCCTGCTCAAGGGCTTCGACGACCGGGGCTTCGTCTTCTACACCAACCTCGGCAGCCGCAAGGGCCGGCAGCTCGAGACGACGACGAAGGCCGCGCTCTGCCTGCACTGGAAGTCCCTGCGCCGGCAGGTCCGGGTCGAGGGCGAGGTCGCGCCGGTCAGCGACGCGGAGGCCGATGCCTACTTCGAGTCGCGGCCACGGGACAGCCAGATCGGCGCCTGGGCGAGCCGCCAGTCGGAGCCCCTGGAAGGGCGATTCGTGCTGGAGCGGCGGATCGCCAAGTACGTCGCCAGGTTCGGCCTGGGCAAGGTGCCGCGGCCGCCGTTCTGGAGCGGCTTCCGAATCCGGCCTCAGCGCATCGAGTTCTGGCGCGACGGGGCGTTCCGGCTGCACGACCGCCTCGTGTATCATCGCAGTTCCGACGGCTGGACCACCGAGCGCCTCTTCCCGTGAGATGCGGCGCCGAAGGGGGCCGGGACGGTTGCCATGATCTCCGAAACGCAGGCTTCCGAGGCCACGATGACGGAGACCGCACGCCTGATGCGGCTGGCGACCTATGCCTCCGTCGGGACCGCGGCCAGCCTCATCGTGATGAAGCTGGGCGCCTGGGTGCTGACCGATTCGATCAGTCTGTTGTCGACCCTGATCGACTCCATCCTCGACGCCGTGGCCTCCCTGGTCTCGCTCCTGGCGGTGCGGCAGGCCCTGACCCCGGCGGACCGGGAGCACCGGTTCGGCCACGGCAAGGCGGAGCTGCTGGCGGCACTCGGCCAGGCCGCCTTCATCACCGGCTCGGCGATCTTCCTGCTGATCGGGGCGCTCGACCTGCTCTTCGACCCGCGGCCGATCCAGAATCCGGAGATCGGCATCGTGGTCATGCTGATCTCGATCGGGGCCACGGCGGTTCTGGTGCTGTTCCAGCGCTACGTGATCCGGCGCACCAGGTCGGTGGCGATCCGGGCCGATTCGCTGCACTATCTCGGCGATCTCCTGATCAACGCCGCGGTCATCGTCGCCCTGCTCGGGGCCAGCCGCTTCGGCTGGACGATCCTGGACCCGCTCTTCGCAATCGGTATCGCCGCCTATATCCTCAAGACCGCCTGGTCGATTGCCAGCGAATCCCTACATATGCTGATGGACCGGGAGCTGCCCGACGACGATCGCGCACGCATCGAGCGAATCGTCCGCGCGCACCCCGAGGTGCTCGACATGCACGACCTGCGCACCCGCATGGCCGGCCCGCAGACCTTCATCCAGCTCCACCTGGAGCTGAACGGCGACCTCAGCCTTTGGGACGCCCACACGGTCTCGGATCAGGTCGAGGCCGAGCTGAGGTCGGCCTTCCCCGGCGCGGAAGTGATCATCCACGAGGATCCGTATGGTATCGTCGAAGACCGGGCCCGTTTCGGCGGCGCCTGAAGCGGGCGGCACACTGGCAAGGACGGACGACACAGATGACCGACGACCGCCAAGGTGATGAACCCCGAGCCGAAGATCGCCAAGCCGAAGATCACGGGGCCGAAGATCACGGGGCCGACGATCACGGGGCCGACGATCGCAAGACGGTGATCCTGACCGGCGCCAGCCGCGGCATCGGCCACGCCACGGTCAAGCGCTTCAGCGACGAAGGCTGGCGCATCATCACCTGCTCGCGGGAGGGCGTGCCCGACCACTGCCGCCGCGACCCCAACTGGTCGCAGCACATCACCGCCGACCTCGCCGACCGCGACGAGCTCCAGGCCTTCGTCGAGCGGGCCAACGCGCTGCTCGACGACGGGCCGCTCAACGCCCTGGTCAACAACGCGGCGGTTTCGCCCAAGACCCCCTTCAAGGAGCGCCTGGGCTGCCTGAACGGCGATCTCGACGGCTGGCGCCAGGTCTTCGAGCTCAACTTCTTCGCACCGCTGGCCCTGTCGCGGGGCTTCGCGATACCGCTGCGCCGCGGCAAGGGCGCCATCGTCAACATCACCTCGATCGCGGGCCATGCCCGGCATCCCTTCGCCGGATCGGCCTACTCCACCTCCAAGGCCGCGCTTTCCGCCCTGACCCGCGAGATGGCGGTGGAGTTCGCCGAAATCGGCGTGCGGGTCAACGCGGTCGCGCCGGGGGAGATCGAGACCGCGATGATCGGCGAGGAGTACGAGGCCCTGATTCCGCGCATCCCGATGCAGCGCATGGGCACTCCCGACGAGGTCGCGGCCTCGGTCTACCGGCTCTGTACCGAGGACTTCGGCTACGTGACCGGCACCGAGGTCTTCGTCACCGGCGGCCAGCATCTGTTCTAGGGTCTCGCCGAGGTGGCCCAGGTCAAGATCTACGGCGAGAAGGGGCGCCTGAAGGCCGTCCGCACGGACTTGTCCGAGATCGTCCACCGGGTCAACCGCAGGGTCCTGGGCCTGCCGGAAGACAAGCGCTTTCACCGTTTCCTCGGTCTGGAAGCCGAGGATTTCCTCTATCCACCGGATCGCAGCCCGGCCTACCTGATCCTCGAGATCAGCCTCTTCGAGGGCCGCGCGCCGGAAACCAAGAAGGCGCTCTTGAAGGCCCTGATGGCCGAGGTCTCCGAGGGGCT
>JAKSBE010000509.1 GCA_022361275.1 Kiloniellales bacterium | reverse complement strand
GCGGCGCGCTTCGACATCAAGATCGCGCTGCACTTCGGCGAGGTCGCCTACGGCAACATCGGCTCCGGCGCCCGCCTCGACTACACCGTGGTCGGCGGCAGCGTGAACCTGGCGAGCCGCCTGGCCGACCTCGCCGGCCAGCTCGAGCGCCACATCCTGGTCTCCACCGACTTCGCGCAGCGGCTGCCGGACCAGGGCTTCGAGGCGATGGGCGAGCACGAGCTGCGCGGCGTCGTCGAGGCGCAGCGGGTCTTCGCGCCGCGCGCCTGAGGCGGCGCTCGAGTCTCCCGGTTCCCGGCGCCCCGCGGGCGCGCGCGGTCACCCCAGCGCTTCGAAGTGATCCTCCCTGAGCCGCATGCTGCCGTCGGGCTGACGCACCCAAAGCTCCCGGGTGATGACGCCCTCGGCCTTGTTCATTCGCCACTTGGACGTCAGGACGGCAGAGCGATCGTCGACCACCTCGATCTTGGCATCGAGGTACTCGACCTCGGAGAAGCCGTCCTCGATCAGCTTGGTCCAGAAGGCTTCGATCTCGCCGCGGCCCCGGTAGGTCCCGAAGGGCGTCGCAACCATGGTGGCGTCCGCCTCGTAGCAGGAGGCACATCCGCCGGGGTCGCCGGCGTTGAAGAAGGCCTGCCACTTGGCGCTCGCGGCGGCGGTCGCTTCTTTCACCGTGGTCGTCATCGTCGTCTCCAATTCCGTTGTTCCGGCAGGCCGAAGGCCCTGCTCCATCGAGGCCGGCAGTTTGCCTCTCGGACACCAACGTGATAACTCCCTATTGTCTTTAATCTAAGTTCATTTTCATTGAACAATGAAACCCAGCCTGCTCGATATGCTGGTCTTCCTCGAGGTGGTGGAGGCGCGAAGCTTCACCGCCGCTGCGAAGCGGCTCGGGCGAACCAAATCGGCTGTCAGCCAAGCCGTGGCGCGGCTGGAGGTCGACCTCGGCAGCCGGCTTCTTTATCGAAGCACCCGTTCCCTGTCGCTGACCGAGGCTGGGACGCGGCTCTATGCTCATTGTCAGGATCTGCGGGGCACCTATGAGACGGCGCTTGGCGATCTGCGCGCGGATAGCGTGGAGCCTTCGGGCACGCTCACGGTCACGGCGCCGCACGCCCTCTGCGCGCCGGCCGTGCTCCCGGCCATATCGAGCTTCCTGGACCTCTATCCGAAGATGCGTGTCCGGCTCCTCGCCGAGGACTCACCAGTCGATCTGATTGAGGCGCGCCTGGACCTGGCGGTTCGCGTCGGCATGCCGAAGGTGCAGGCGGCCCGGATCTCGAAGCTGGGGGCTCTCGGCGAAAGCCTCTATGCGAGTCCGGACTGCATCGCTCGGAATGGCGGCCTGCCGCGCGATCTGGCGGCCTTGGCCGAGTGGGATCACATCGCGAACGACTGGCAGGGCGACCCGGTCAGCTACCCTTCGGCGGAAGGATCGCGCCTGAGGGTCGCGCCGCGCCTCCGCTGCTCCGCGCTGCCGGATATCCTGCGGCTCGCCGAGATGGGGGCCGGCGTGGCCCTGCTTCCGGATCTGGCGGCCGAGGAAAGCGCCGCCCGCGGCGCCTTGGTCCGGCTCTTCGCCATCGCCGTCACGCCGGTCTATGCGATGCACCATTTTCGTACCCGGCCGCCGATGAAGGTCCGGAGCTTCACCAGGCTGCTGCGGGCCGAACTGAAACCACGCCCCGGCGGAAGGCACCGCGGGGCCGAGACGTGACCTCCGGTTAGGACAAGGTCCGGCCGACTTCGGAAGAGATCACCCCGGCCGCCGGACCGATGTCCGCCTCAAGGCCCTGGCGAGCGAGGGATCGTTTCTCTCGGCCATCGCCACCGCCGTCTCGCCGAACTCACAGGGAAGGTCGGCCCGGGCGCCCGCGGCCAGGAGCAGGGCGATCATGTTCTCGTTGCCATTCATCACCGCGATGTGCAGGGGCGTGTAGCCGAGGTCGCCGACGGCGTTCACGTCGGCGCCCGCCTCGACCAGCGCCCGGCAGCCGTAGTCGTTGCCGCGCTGCAGGAGAACGTGCAGCGGCGTGTCGCCGCAGACGTCCACGGAGTCGACCGAGACCTTCGCCCGGTCGTCCTGCTCCGGAAAGAGTGTGAGGGAGGTGGACTGGAGCGGATCCTCCAGGGACTCCCTGGTCTTCGGTCTCTTGCCCACGCTGCGCCCCGCCGCAGATCGATGCCGACCCGCTCTTGTAGTCCGCTCGCGTTAAGGAGTCGTGCAGGCCTTGTCCAGGGCCTGCGGGACCTTCGGAGGCACCGCTGCGCCGGACCGCGGCGGGAAAGCGGGCGGCTTTGACGTGGGTCATTGGGGCCTCGCTTCCACCGTCATAGGGTCGCCGGCAGCAAAGGAGGTGCCCGTGCAGACCAATGCCTTGCCGGTCTACGACGCCGGCGACAATCCGACCGGCTGCTGCCCGCGCTTCAATCCCGAGGGCTGGGACGGCCGCGACCTGCACTTCGAGGACAAGCTCTTCGTCCGGGCGAAGACGGCGAGCGAGAGCTACGTGCCGACCGACATGGCGGAGGTCTTCGAGCGGACCTTCGGCGCGATCATGAAGACGGGCGCCTACGACGAGAAGAACGTCATCGTGCTGAGCCACGATCTCTCGCCGTCGGAGGCCGAGCACTTCTTCGCCGTCGCCAAGGAGGTCCCGGGCGAGGAGATGGTGCGCTGGAGCGGCGACTACCTGACGAAGCTCTTCGAAGGCCCCTACCAGGACGGGCCGAAGTGGGAGCGGGAGATCCGGGCGGAGGTGGCGCGTCGGGGGCGCGAGGCCGGCACGGTCTACTTCTTCTACACCACCTGCCCGAAGTGCCTCGAGGTCTACGGCAAGAACTACGTCGTCGCCGTCGCCGCCCTCGCAACGGACGGAGACGGGGCCGCTTGACCGCGCGCGGCCTGCCGGAGCGCTGTTCGTGAGCCCGGGTCCGGCCGGCCTGGAAGCGCGCCGCTTCGCGGACTGGGCCGAGGACGCGGCCCGGCTGCGCCGGGCCTACGAGGCGCGGGCACGGGTCTCCGCCTTGGAGGCCCCCGAGGCCCTGGCACAGCGTTCGACCGAGGACGGTCCACGCTTCTTCGACGCGCTCTTTTCCGGCCTGTCTCTCGACGGCCCCCTGCGCTGCCTCGACGTCGGCTGCGGCACCGGCGGCCTCCTCGACTTTCTGGCGGCGCGCTTCCCCGGCGCGCCGCTGGCCCGCTATCTCGGCCTGGACCTCGTCCCGGCTTTCGTGGAGCACGCGGCCGCGCGGGCCGAGGGCCGGCGGATCGAGTTTCGCCGGGCGGATTTCCTGGACCCGGCCTTTCGCCTGGACGAGCGCTTCGGCGTCGTCGTCGCCTGCGGCGCGCTGGTCCATTACGTCCGGCACTATCCGGCCTATCTCGACGCCATGCTGCGCAAGATGCTCGCCTGCACCGAGCGCCATCTTCTCTTCAACGTCATCGCCGGGATCGACGACACGAGCCCCAACTACGCCCGCGCCCCGGTGCCGGGCGAGCCCTTCGCCCTCGGCAAGGACCCGCTCTTCCGTGTCCTCGAGGGGCTCCCGGGCATCACCTACGACATCCGCGACCTGCGGCTTTTCCCGGACGCCGTCGATTCCTTCGTTAGGATCGAGAAGGACCCGCCGGCCCGATCGTCCCGCTCTGCGACCACCCGGCGAAGCCATGCCAGCGCCGGATCCGGGTCGGACCGACGATGCCATAGGATCGAGAAGTCGAAGCCGTCGGCCGCGAACGGGAGTTCCCGAACTTCCAGCCCGTGAAGCTTCGCCAGCGGGGCCAGGACCGCCCTTGGCTCCGTGGCGATCAGATCGGATCCCGACAACACCCGCCCGACGACCAGGAAGTGCGGCGCCGTGACCGTTACGCGCCTCTTGCGCCCGATCTTGGCCAGCGCGGTGTCGATCATGCCGCTGGCCTCGCCCGCGAGCGAGACATGGAGATGCTGGGCCTGAAGATAGGCGTCGAGCTCGATCGACCCGCCCGCGAAAGCCGGATGCCCGGCCCGCGCCGCGCAGACGAAGTCTTCGTCCGACAAGGCCTGTCGCCTGAGGTCCGGGGGCGCCTCGGGAAAGCTGCCGATGACGGCCTCCACCTCTCCCCGCCTCAGCATGTCGAAGCCGATTGCCCGGCTCGTATGCCGGATGAGGAGCGTCAGGCGATTCGCCGAGCCTTCGCAATGCCGCGTCAGGACGGGCAAATAGATGGAGGCTGCGTAGTCGGACATGCCGAGAACGAAGCGGCGGCGATCCGACCCCGGGTCGAAGTCGGATCGGGTGTCGACCAGGCCGTTCAGCTCCCGCAACGCGTTCGCGACCCCGGCCGCCAAGCCCGACGCCTTGCTGGTGAGGATCATCCGGCCGTCCTTCCTGACGAAGAGCGGATCATCCCAGACGGTCCTGAGCCGCTTCAGCGCATGGCTTACGGCCGACTGGGTCATGCCCAGCCGCTCCGCGGTCCTCACGACGCTGCCTTCCTCGACCAAGGTTCCGAAGACGAGAAGCGCCGTGATGTCGAGCGTTCTAATCTGAAAACTGTTCATATGATATATGCTACGAATGAACTGGAGTCATATCAATGCCCGGCCCATGTCTCTGTCTGGTCGAAAACAGCGGAGACCCCTGATGATCAGAAACGCCACAACCCTCATCGCCGGCCTGACGGCGGCGGCGTGGCTATCGACCGCTCACGCCGAACCCGTCGAAGGAGCCTGCGACATGACCGGAGATCGCTACGAACGGGGGCTGAAACGGCTCGACGAGATCACCCAAGGCCAGGGCCAGGCCGTCGTGGAGGCGCTGTCCCGCACCTCGCCGGACCTTGCCCGCTACGTCGTCGAATATCCCTATGGCGACGTGTTCTGCCGCCCGGGCCTCGCCGACAAGCAGCGTCAGCTTTCCATCATCGCGGCGCTCGCCGCCCTGGGCTACGCGGCACCCGAGCTGCGGGTGCATATCCATGGCGCCTTGAACGTCGGCGCCTCG
>JAKSBE010000264.1 GCA_022361275.1 Kiloniellales bacterium | reverse complement strand
CCAGCAGCAGCGCGTCGCCCTGGCCCGGGCCCTGGCCAACCATCCCAAGGTGCTGCTGCTGGACGAGCCGCTCTCGGCCCTCGACTTCAAGCTGCGCAAGGAGATGCAGCTCGAGCTCAAGCGCCTGCAGCGCGAGACCGGGATCACCTTCGTCTTCGTCACCCACGACCAGGAAGAGGCGATCACCATGTCCGACCGCCTGGCCGTGATGTCGGCGGGATGCATCCAGCAGGTCGGCGCGCCGCACGAGGTCTACGAGGCGCCGGCCAACCGCTTCGTCGCCGACTTCATCGGCGAATCCAACTTCCTGGAGGCGCGGGTCCTGGAGGCGGCGTCCGGTACCCTGCTCTGTTCGCTGGAAGGCGGCCAGCAGCTTCGGGTCCCGGGCGAGGGGGACCGGGGCGAGAAGGTGACCCTGGCCCTGCGGCCGGAGAAGATCGGCCTGACGCCGGCCGCGCGTGACGGCCGCGGCAACGGCGCCTTCGTCGGCACGGTCAGCGAGCGGATCTACCAGGGCACGACGACCGCCTACCACATCGCCCTGGCCGGCGGCGGCCGCCTGGTCGCGCGCGACGCCAACCGGGAGGACGGGGCCGCCGTCTTCGCCCGCGGCGACATGGTGTCGGTGGCGCTGCCGGTCGCCGCGTTCAGGATCCTGCGCGACTGATGGCGGCGGCGCCAAGCCTGCGGCGGGTTCTCGGCCTGGGGCCGGCACTGGCCATGATCGGCGTCTTCATGCTGCTGCCGATCGGGATCATCGCGGTCTATTCCTTCCTGGAGGCCGATCCCTACGGCGGCGTCGAGCCGCGCTTTTCGGCCGAGGCCTACGTCCAGTTCTTCTTCGAGCGCGACCTCGACGACAGCCTGGTCTTCAATCCCGCCTACCTGGCGATCTTCGGCCGCTCGATCCTGCTGGCGGCGGCGGCCATGCTGCTGAGCCTCCTGATCGGCTTTCCGGTCGCCTACTACATGGCGACCCAGCCCGAGGCCCGGCGCAACCTGCTGGTCTTCCTGGTGACGATCCCCTTCTGGACCAACCTCCTGATCCGGACCTTCTGCTGGATCCTGATCCTCCGCGACCGCGGCCTGGTCAACAACCTGCTGCTGGCGGCGGGGATCATCGACCAGCCCCTGACCCTGCTCTACACCAACGGCGCGATCCTGCTGGGGCTGGTCTACACCTACATCCCCTTCATGATCCTGCCGATCTACGCCAGTCTCGAGAAGCTCGACCTGCGGCTGGTCGAGGCGGCCCACGACCTCTACGCCGACCGCCGCCAAGTCCTGCGCCGGGTGATCCTGCCGCTGGCCCTGCCGGGGATCGTCGCCGGGTCGATCCTGGTCTTCATCCCCAGCCTCGGCGCCTTCATCGCCCCCGACCTCCTGGGCGGCGGCAAGAAGCTGATGATCGGCAGCCTGATCCAGATGCAGTTCTCGTCCTCGCGCAACTGGCCTTTCGGCGCCGCGGCGGCGCTCTTCCTCATGGCCGCCGTGCTGGTCGCCATGACCTACTACGCCCTGGGCCCGGCCCGGCGCGCGGAGCCGGAGGCCGGGCGATGACCGCGATCGCCGAACGGGCCCGCACCGGCGCGGGCCCGCCGGCCGCACGGCCGCGCCGCGGCTTCGTGGTCGGCCGCTTCCCCGGCTTCGGTGCGGCGACCCTGCTGTTCTTCCTTTACCTCTACGCGCCGATCGCGATCCTGGTGGTCTTCTCCTTCAACGCCGGGCGTTCGGCCACCATCTGGTCGGGCTTCAGCCTGGAATGGTACCTGCGCGCCTTCGCCAACGACGACATCCAGCGCGCCGCCCTCAACAGCCTGATCGTCGCCACCGTGGCCACGGCCATCGCCACGGTGCTGGCGACCTGCGCCGCCCTGGCCTTCGCGCGCGGCGGCCGCTTCCGGGGCCAGACCGCGGCCTACGCCGTGCTGACCCTGCCGCTCGTGGTGCCGGAGATCGTGACCGCGGTCGCGACCCTGTCCTTCTTCGCGGCCATCGGCCTGTCGCTCGGCCTGGGCAACGTCATCATCGCCCACAGCGTGTTCTGCATCCCCTTCGCCTTCCTGCCGATCCGCGCTCGCCTGCAGGGGATGGACACGACCCTGGAGCAGGCGGCCCAGGACCTCTACGCCAGCGAGTGGCAGACCTTCCGCCACGTCACCCTGCCGCTCCTGATGCCGGGCGTGCTGTCGGGCGCGATGCTGGCCTTCATCATCTCGATCGACGACTTCATCATCACCCTGATGGTCGCCGAGGCGGGCTCGACGACCCTGCCGCTCTACATCTACGGTATGGTGCGCATGGGGATCACGCCGGAGGTCAACGCCGTCTCGACGGTGCTGCTTCTGGTCTCCGTGCTTTTCGTCTCGCTGTCCTACCTGGTGGGGCGGCGGCGCTGAGACAACGACAAGAAAACAGGGAGGAAACGGGCATGAACAGGACAGTGGCGCTGCTCGCCGGCCTCGGCCTGGCGGCGGCCGTCGGCACCGCGTCCGCGGCCAAGGCCGAGGGCGAGCTCTTCATCTACAACTGGACCGACTACACCGCGCCGGCGCTGATCGAGAAGTTCGAGGCCGAAACCGGCGTCAAGGTCACCCTCGACACCTACGATTCCAACGAGACCCTGCTGGCCAAGCTGAAGTCCGGGGCGACCGGCTACGACATCGTCGTGCCGACCCACAACTTCGTGCGGATCTTCGTCACCGAGGGCCTGCTGGACAGGATCGACGCCGCCGCCCTGCCGGGCTACGCCAACATCGAGGAACGCTGGCAGAAGCCGGAGTGGGATCCGGAGGGCGCCTACACCATCCCCTGGCAGTGGGGCACGACCTCCTTCACCGTCGACACCGGTACCTACCAGGGCGCGGTCGACAGCTACGAGGTGCTCTTCGATCCGCCGGCCGAGCTGCAGGGCAAGATCGGCATGTTCAACTCGCCGGAAGACGTCATCCCCATGGCGCAGATCTACCTGGGCGTCCCGCGCTGCAACGAGAACGCCGAGGACATGCAGAAGGTCCTGGCCCTGCTGGAGGCGCAGAAGCCCCACGTCAAGGTCTACAACTCGGACGGCATCCTGGAGCGCCTGGTCTCCGGCGACACCGCGCTGCACACCAACTGGAACGGCTATTCCCAGCGGGCGCGCAAGGAGAAGGCCTCGCTGCGCTACGCCTATCCCAAGGAGGGCGTGGTCACCTGGTTCGACAACGTCGCGGTGCCGGTCGGCGCCAAGAACCGGGACAACGCCCTGAAGTTCGTCGCCTTCATGCTGGAGCCGGAGAGCGCCGCCCTCCAGTCCAACTTCGCCGGCTACGCCAACGGCATCGCCGGCAGCAGCGCGTACATGAACGACGAGCTCAAGGCCGCGCCCGAGGTCAACCCGCCGGCCGACATCAAGACCATGTTCAGCCTGACCTGCTCCAAGAAGGCGTTGCAGCTCCAGGACCGGGTCTGGACCAAGCTGAAGCAGTAGGGCCGGTAGCGTTCTGAACGCGGATATCGGGGCGTGGCCCTCATACTTCGACAGGCTCAGCATGAGGGCCAGCAACGGCAGACCCGGTGGAAGCGCCTCGTCCTGAGCCTGTCGAAGGGCGAGGCCCAGGCCGGGTGGCGAACCCAGGCGCGCCAACGCCATCGCCCCAATTGCTAGATGCCGAAACCAGGGAACCAGCATGCTGAGCGTCTACAGCGACGACCACAGACTGCACCACGGCACGGCCGAGTTGATCGACGGCAAGCTGCTGCCGCCCTTCGAGAAGCCGGAGCGGGCCGACATCGTGCTCGCCCGGGTCCGCGAGGTCGGCCTGGGCGAGGTGCGGCCGCCCCGGGGCTTCGGACGCGCGCCCCTGGCGCGGGTCCACGCCGGGAACTTCCTGACCTTCCTGGAGACCGCCTGGGAGGCCTGGGTCGCCGAGCACGGCGCCTACGACGCCCTGCCGCTGGTCTGGGCGATCCGCGGCCTGCGCAGCGACCGCGAGCCCGAGGCGATCGACGGCAAGCTCAGCTACTTCTCCTTCGACGCCGGCACCCCGATCACCGCCGGCACCTGGCGGGCCGTGACCGCCTCGGCCAACGTCGCCCTGACCGGCCAGGCCCTGGTCGCCGGCGGCGAACGCGCGGCCTTCGCGCTCTGCCGCCCGCCGGGGCACCACGCGGCGCGCGATTACTACGGCGGCTACTGCTTCCTCAACAACGCCGCCATCGCCGCCCAGGCCTTCCGCGACGGCGGTGCCGGGAAGGTGGCGGTGCTCGACGTCGACTACCACCACGGCAACGGCACCCAGTCGATCTTCTACGACCGCGGCGACGTCTTCTTCGCCTCGATCCACGGCGATCCGCGCCAGGAGTTCCCCTACTTTCTCGGCTACGCCGACGAGACCGGGGCAGGCGACGGCGAAGGCTGCACCGCCAACTACCCGCTGGCCTGGGGCAGCGGCATGGAGCTCTGGTCCGAGGCCCTGGACGACGCCTGCGGCAAGATCGCCGGCTTCGGTGCCGAGGCCCTGGTCGTCTCCCTCGGCGTCGACACCTTCAAGGACGACCCGATCTCGAGGTTCAGGCTGGAAAGCGGCGACTACCCCGCCGTCGGCGCCCGCCTCGCCAGGCTCGGCCTGCCCACCCTCTTCGTCATGGAAGGCGGCTACGCGGTCGAGGAGATCGGCATCAATGCCGTGGGGGTGCTGCAGGGCTTCGAGGGGGCGTCGTGAGGGCCTGCTGCCGATTCGACTCGCTCGCTCAAGCCTTGTGGCGCCAAGGCCTGTTTCATATCGGATGCTGATTCCCAGCTTGCAGTCATGACACAGCCTTTTCGGCCTTGCGTTTTTCGGGGCAAGATAAGCCCCGCCAAGCAGGAGCGAAGACCATGAGCGGCTTCGAGCTCATCGAGACCCGCGTCAAGCCCATCAAGGCCTGGATCAAGGGCGTCCCGGTCGAGGACGCCGCGCGCCGGCAGCTCGAGAACATCGCGGCGCTGCCCTTCATCCACAAGCACGTGGCGGCCATGCCCGACGTGCACCTGGGCCGCGGCGCCACCGT
>JAKSBE010000056.1 GCA_022361275.1 Kiloniellales bacterium | reverse complement strand
GGCCGCCGAGGAGGACGAGCACGAGCTGGTCAGCGAGACCGACGCCTACCAGCCCAACTCCCGCCTGTCCTGCCAGCTCGAATTCTCCGACGCCCTGGACGGCCTGAAGGTCACCATCGCGCCGGGCGAGTGAGAGCGGCGGTCCTTCGCCAGCGCCTTCAGTCGCGCGGGGCTCTCTTCCGTGTTAGTGTCGGATGAAGCGTGAACACTGCTGCGAAGGAGCCTCCATGGCAAAAATCTGGCCAGTGTACGAAGGCCGAGAGCCGACGGGATGGTCGTGGATCGACCTACCGTTGCTAGAGGCCGTCGATCTATTTGAACTGAGTCCGGATGACCATGTAACGGAGTTGACGGCGCCCCCCCGCTTCGGAACGAAGGACCGGGACCTTGGACATCAGGGATACAAGTACGTTGTCGTTGAGATCGAGCGTACTGAGGGCCGCCGAGCAGGTTGGAAGCCCGGCTTCTATAGGTCGCGACTCACACCTAGCCAGGCACATAACCACCTCATATGGCAGGCTTTGGCCAGCGCGCTGGGTGAAGAAAATCTTGTGCGGGTTGAATTTGAGCGCACAACCGATTCTCAGGGTCACGAGGCCCTTAAGATTACCGTCGTAATCGCACCGAACGCGACTCAGAATATTCAGGGGGAAAAGGTTATCGACGCGTTGGTCAAGGTACAGAAACGACTCCTTGATATGCGCGATGATCGTACACCAATCATCGAATACGCGACGGAAGCGGAGTTGGTGCAGGATGGCACTTCCTAGTCCCGGCCATCTCCTCGACCAAGCGCACCGACTCACAGCCCCCCTCGGCCCAGGTGCGCCGAGACAGACCGACCTAAGGCGCGCGATATCGAGTGCCTACTATGGCGTGTTCCACGCCGTGGTGGCAGCGGCTGCAGACGATTTCGCAGGTCGGACGAAGCGGCACACCCCTCGCTACGCTTTGGTATACCGCAGTATCCAGCACAAGACGCTGCGAGCACTCTGCGAGGACATTGTCAAATCCAATCTGCCGGCAAAGTATCAAGACCATGTGCCGAAGGGCGGTTTTGGAACTGACCTAGAAGCCTTTGCAAACGCCGTGGTCGATCTACATGAAAAGCGGCACAAGGCGGACTACGATCCCCGCTACCGCGTAAGTACCTCGGACGCGGTGTTGGCCGTTGCCACAGGCCGGACAGCTTTGTCACTCCTAACAAATGCAAACCGCACGCGAAAAAAGGCTTTTCTCTCGTTGGTCGTGTTCTCGCCGCGATCACGATAGGGTTCGGGTATCGCTCCTGAGAGCATTGGCCGACCCGCTCTCGTCCCTCTTTTTCATTCTTTTAACCGGACGCCCGGCCCGCCGCCGTTTCGGTCGATGAACTCGACGCCGGCCGCCTCCAGCGCGGACCGCAGCGCGGCCATGTTGTTCGGCACCGGCGTCCGTTCGCCTTTCTCGAAATGAACGATTGACCGCAAGCTGACG
>JAKSBE010000281.1 GCA_022361275.1 Kiloniellales bacterium | reverse complement strand
GGAAGTGAACAACTAACCGGCGGAGGCATCACTGGTAGCGGCATGCAAGCGCAGCTAGACTCACAAGAGAAAATAAGCATAGGACACAGATGACCTCAGACCTGGACATCTACCGGGCGGCGCAAGTCCTGATCGACCAGCCAGGCACCCCAGTACCGGGTTAACAGGTGACGTAACACGCCACCATCCCTCCGGACACTGACCGGGAGGCAGCCCTGGACCCGCTCTCTCAGGCAGCCTGGCAATGATCCGGTCCGGCAGACAGATTAGTGCTCTGTTGACTGGAGGCGTCACGGCTTTCCAGCCATCCGGGCAGAACGGATCAACGCGGCCCGACTGCGGACGCCTAGGCTCGGCGGCAAGTCGCTCAGGCAGGCAGATCAGCATAGGATTGAGTGGTGAAGTCGCCGGCCTCCAACCCTCTGGACATTTACCGTCTGGAACATCCGGCGCGCCATCAGGCTGTGGCAGGAAATAGGCCGAGGCGGGCAGACAACCAAGGGCCGGATTGAGAGGCGGGGTGGCTGGCCGCCATTTCGGTGGGCATATACCAGAACTTTGGGTCTCCGTGCGATCGAGTTGGCTTTTCAGGTCTGCATGATATTTCTTCGGCTGCGGATACACAGCTTCTCCGAAAGCCGCCCCCGGAATCAGAATTCCGGCTGTGACTAAACAGGCCAAAGATGCCGATACAAAGATTCGTATACAGCATGACATAATGGATCTCCGCTTGGAAGTTAAAGCGTTTTACAAGCGAGAACGCTATCGGCCCTTTCGCCACTCCTATTTCATGATCACTTTGCGCCAGATTGCGGTGGGCTTTCTCACATTTAGAGGCGAGGTTTCGACTCAGAAAATGGGCGCCCTAACCCGAAGCGCCGAGCGGCGGGTCAGGATCCAACTCCAGGACCCGCACGCCGGGCAACAGAAAGACGCCGCGAGGGCGCCTCTCGGTGGGGACTGGGCTGTGTAGCAGCAGCTATTTCTGGCAGATCAGATACGGCTGCCAAGCCCCAGCGCTGTGGATCATCTTAGAGTCGGCAAAGCCCGTGTCGCGCGCCAACGCGTGCAGGAAGTCCGCTTCGTAGGCCACGGCCGCTTCGGGCACCCTGAGGCTTTCGACATAGGCATTGCCGACCCGATGCCGGAAGGTGTGGCGATCGCCCATGGTCGGCGGCGGATAGTCCATGCAGAAGACGCTCATGAACATCGACCGCCCCGGCTTCAGGATACGCCGGCTTTCCTCGAAGTAGTTCTGCATCTCGGCTTCGAGCAGATGCGAGAACAACGATGAGGAAAAGATCAGGTCGGCCGAATCGTCGGGCAGATCGATGGTGTAGCGCGGGCTGGCGTTCGCGTCCTTCCCATAGGTCTGGCTGGCATGGCTCGACTTCATGAAGGTGAAGCGCACGGCGTCGAAGTGCTCGCGGCACCACTCCAGGGCCTCGTCGTCGATGTCGATGCCGTAGTAATGGCCGCGGAACCTGCGGTCGTAAAAGCGGAAGTCGCGCAGGATATGAGCGGCCCGGCCGCAGCCGCAACCGATCTCGACGATGGTCGAGTCCAGATCCCAGAGGCCGTCGAGCGCCATGGCGAGCCACAGCCCCCAGCGCTCCGCCAGGTAGCTCACCTGGTTGGTGAACAGCTTGTTGGAGACGCCGACGCGGACCCGGAGGTGGTTTGGCGGCAGCCTCCTAAGTCTGGGGAACAGCGCCTTCGCGGGCCAATCGCCGGCGTTCAAGAAGACCTTGAACAGCGGGTTGTATGTCAGCTTGGCCAGCGACGGGACGACGCGCCGGATCGCCAGATTGAAGCTCGCCATGTCGCGTTTCCGCCAGATCTTCCTGCCGCCGACATGATGGCGAGTAACCGCAAACGCCGCAACCGGATTGTCTTTCCTCTACCTCAGAGCGTTGACTATATGCGGTTCAATTCTTGACATTCCCGCCGTCGATCTTGGTCGCGGAGGGTGTGAAGTCGACGAGGACCGATCCGGGAATGTTTCGGAAGACGTTGCCGGTGCAGTTCAGATTTTGGGTCCCGAGAGCGTCCAGCCCGTCGTCGTTGGGGCCATCCACGACGTTGCCCGTGAAGGTGGGGGCGCCGGCCATCAGGAACCGGGCCGGCGTGCGGCCGCGTGACATCGACATCGGCCGCCAGGGCGGCGGGGACCGCGTCCTGCGGCCGGCAACGCAGTGCAGGGGCAGAGAGGGGGACCGGCGCCTGGGCGCAACAGCGGCGGTCCCATGCGGCCCCGGGTTGCGCCTCGACGCCAGGGGATCACAGGGTCCGAGAATCGGACTATAAGGATGTAGAGGTGCGCTTCGCGACATCCGCAAGAGCGACGACGCAGGCCGGGACCGAATCGGCCGCTTGTCGTCCGCGCAGGACGCGCCGACGTAAACAAGATCACAAGTACAGAGCGAAACGGCGCGGGATCCCGTCCCCGCGCGAGAGCCGGAGCGACGGCAGAGGGCGATGTACCGGTTTTTCGAGGACCTGCTGGATCCCCTGGCGCCGGCGCCGGTGGAGGCGCCGCCCCGGGGCACCGCGGCCTTCTTCGGCTACTTCCTGGGGCCGATCAAGGGGCTGCTGATCGCCACCCTGGTGGTCTCGGCGGTCTACTCGCTCTGCGAGCTGGCGCTGTTCTGGTTCGTCGGCCTGATCATCGACTGGATGCAGACGACCGGGCCCGAGCGCTTCCTGGAGGCGCACGGCCTGGCCCTGATCGGCATGGCGGTCGTGGTCGGGATCATAAGACCGGCCACGATGCTGCTGGCCCGCGCCCTGGTGACCTTCTCCATCACGCCCAGCCTGGGCAACCGGGTGCGCTGGCGCAGCCACCGCTACGTGCTGCGCCAGAGCCTGGCCTTCTTCCAGAACGACTTCGCCGGCCGGGTCGCGCAGAAGGTCATGCAGACCGGCCCGGCGGTGCGCGAGGCGACCCTCAGCGTGGTCGACGCGGTCTGGTATCTGGTCATCATGGTCGTCGGCACGGCCGCGCTCTTCGGCGGCCTCGACTGGCGGCTCTTCGCGGTGATCGCGATCTGGACCCTGGGCTACGCCGCGGTGATCGTGTTCCTGGTGCCGCCGGTCAAGACCCGCTCGGCCACCCTGTCCGAGGCGCAGTCGGCCCTGACCGGACGGATCGTCGACAGCTACACCAACATCCAGGCGGTGAAGCTCTTCGCCCACGCGGCGCGCGAGGACCACTTCGCGCGCGACGGCGTGGCGCGGCACACCCGCTCCTTCCAGGACCTGATGCGCACGGTCTTCACCCTGACCTGGACCCTGACCGCGCTGAACACCGCCCTGATCGTATCGGTCGGCGCGCTGTCGATCCTGCTCTGGCTGGAGGGGCTGACCTCTCCCGGATCGGTGGCGGTGGCCATGGGCCTGGCCCTGCGCATCAACCAGATGTCGGGCTGGATCCTGCGCATGGTGGCCAACCTCTTCGAGCAGGTCGGCACGGTGCAGAACGGCGTCGAGACCATCGCCCAGCCCTACAGCGTGATCGACCACGCCCAGGCCCGCCCCCTGGAGGTCCGCGAGGGCGCGGTCGCCTTCGAGGGGGTGCGTTTTCGTTACGGCGCGGGGGAGCGCCAGGTGGTGGAGGACCTGAGCCTTGCGATCGCGCCGGGGGAGAAGGTCGGCTTCGTCGGGCCCTCGGGGGCGGGCAAGACGACGCTGGTCAACCTGCTGCT
>JAKSBE010000283.1 GCA_022361275.1 Kiloniellales bacterium | reverse complement strand
CGCGACCAGGTTCTTGCCGATGTCGTGGATGTCGCCCTTGACCGTGCCGATGACCATCTTGCCGACCTTGGGCGCGCCGGTCTCGGCCAGCAGCGGCCGCAGGATCGCCATGCCGCCCTTCATCGAGTTGGCGGAGAGCAGGACCTCGGGCACGAAGAGGATGCCGTCGCGGAAGTCGATCCCGACGATGCGCATGCCCTCGACCAGGGCCTCGGTCAGGACCTGGTAGGGCAGCCAGCCGCGCTCCAGCAGGATGTGGACGCCCTCTTCGACCTCCTCCTTGAGGCCGTCGTAGAGGTCGTCCTGCATCTGCTTGACCAGTTCGTCGTCGTCGAGCGCGCGGAGATCGAGGTCGTCGTCGCTGTCACTCATGGCGAGTCCCTAAGCCTGCGCGGCTCCGGCCGCAGATCATCAAGTCTCGACCTTGCTTACGAGGCGCCGGAAATCCGGGCTGCCTTCGGCGCGACAAATCCTTGTGAATTTGCGACGAAGCCCCTGAACTCAAAGGCTTATTACAGGATGTCCCTGCGCCTGGCCGCGTCCTTCGGTGGCGCGCAAGGGGGCAAGCAAACCGCAAGGCTTGCCGATTGCGATAGCGCCCCGGGCCGATCTTGCTGTTTTCGACCGGTTCCGGGAGCGGATAAGCTGGCCGAAGACCATAGCTGTGCCGGGAAGATCATGGCTGTGTGGGTAAGCGCATGTCCGTAGGCATCGCGATCGTGGGCTCTGGGCCGGCCGGCTTCTACGCTGCCGATGCCCTGCTGAAGCTCGACATCGACTGCAGGATCGACCTGATCGAACGCCTGCCGACGCCCTTCGGTCTGATTCGCGGCGGCGTCGCGCCCGACCATCAGAGCACCAAGAAGGTGATCAAGGCCTACGAGCGGACCGCCCAGGCCGAGCCGGTGCGCTACTTCGGCAACGTCCACCTCGGCCGCGACCTTTCCCTCGACGAGCTGCGCGAGATCTACGACGCGGTGGTCCTGGCGGTCGGCGCGCCCAAGGACCGCCCGCTGGAGATCCCGGGCGCCGAGACGCGCGGGATCATAGGCTCGGCGGCCTTCGTCGGCTGGTACAACGGCCATCCGGACTTCGCGGATCTGGCCCCGGACCTGCAGGCCGAGACCATCGCGGTGATCGGCAACGGCAACGTCGCCCTCGACATCGCGCGGCTGCTCGGCAAGACCCGGGCCGAGATGGCCAGCTCCGACATCACCGACTACGCGGCCGCGGCCATCGAGAGCTCGCCGGTCAAGGCGATCCACATCCTCGGCCGCCGTGACGCCGGACACGCCAAGTTCACCAACAAGGAACTCAAGGAGATGGGGGCGCTCTCGGACTGCGCGCCGATCGTCGACCCCAGGGACCTGGAGGCCGGCGTGCCGGCGGACCTGGACGAGCGCAGCCGGCGCCGGGCCGAGAAGAACCTGGCAACGCTGAGAGGCTTCACCGAGCTCGATCCCGGCGGCAAGACGCGCCGGGTGGTCTTCGACTTCTGCGCCCGGCCGCAGGCGGTCCTCGGCGACGACAAGGTCGCGGCCCTGCGGATCGAGCGGACCCGCATCGAGGACGGGCGCGTGGTCGGCAGCGGCGAGACCCGGGACCTGCCCTGCGGCGCGCTCATCACCGCGATCGGCTATCGCGGGCCGGCCATCCCCGGCGCGCCCTTCGACGAGCGGCGCGGCACCTTCGTCCACGAAGACGGGCGGGTCGCGCCGGGCCTCTACGCCGTCGGCTGGTGCAAGCGCGGGCCGACCGGCGTGATCGGCACCAACAAGGCCGACGGCGACCTGGCGGCGCAGCAGATCCTCGAGGACGTCCGCGTCGGCGGCAAGTCGGGCCGCGAAGGGCTCGAGGCCTTGCTCGCCGAGCGGGGCGTCCGTTACATCGACTATCCCGAATGGAAGCGGATCGAGGCGGCGGAGGAGGCGGCCGCGGCGCCGGGCGCGCCGCGCCGCAAGCTGGTCACCATCGGCGACATGCTGGCCCTGCTCGACGAAAAACGGGCTAGCACGGCCCCCCCTTAATCTCTAAGTAAAGGCGAGACCCGGTCCCGGAGTCGCGAACGCCAGTCGCCGAAAGCGCCGCAATAGCCACATTCTCTCTGTGGCTGAAGGACTTACGGCATCGTGATAGGACAGGATCGAAAGCTCGACATAAGCGTTCCGCTGCGCAGCAAGGAGGAATGACCCGATGGAGGGCAGCAGGAGTCTGCGCGCCGACGGGCCGCGTCAGGAACTGGAAGCCGCCGTGGTGCGCTTTGCCGGCGACTCCGGCGACGGCATGCAGCTGACCGGCGGCCAGTTCACCCTGACCACGGCGCTGGCCGGCAACGACCTCGCGACCTTCCCGGACTTTCCTGCCGAGATCCGGGCGCCCGTCGGCACCACCTACGGCGTCTCGGCCTTCCAGATCAACTTCGGCGCCCGCGACATCAAGACCTCGGGCGACGCGCCGGACGTGCTGGTCGCGATGAACCCCGCCGCCTTGAAGGTCAACTACGAGGACGTGAAGCGCGGCGGACTGATCGTCGTCGACGTCGGCGCCTTCAACGAGAAGAACCTGCGCAAGGCCGGCTACGACGGCGATCCCCTGGAGGACGGCAGCCTCGATCGGGCGCGCTTCCTGAAGGTCGACATGACCGCCCAGACCCTGGAGGCGGTCAAGGACAGCGGCCTGAACAAGAAGGAAGGGCTGCGCTGCAAGAACATGTGGGCGCTGGGCCTGGTCTACTGGATGTTCGGCCGCGACCGCGCGGCGACCCGGGAATGGCTCGAGACCAAGTTCGCCAAGCGGCCCGAGATCGCCAGGGCCAACATCGCCGCCCTGGACGCCGGGCACGCCTTCGGCGAGACCGCCGAGATGCCCGACGGCGCCGGCGCCTACAGCGTGCCGCCGGCCAAGATCGCGCCGGGCATCTACCGGGCGGTGACCGGGGTCGAGGCCCTGGGCTGGGGCCTGGTCGCCGGCTGTCAGAGCGCCGAGGTGCCGCTGGTGTTCTGCTCCTATCCCATCACCCCGGCCTCGACCCTGCTGCATACCCTGGCCGGGCTGAAGGACTTCGACATCACGACCTTCCAGGCCGAGGACGAGATCGCCGCGGTCAGCGCCGCGATCGGCGCCTCCTACGCCGGTTCGCTGGGCATCACCTCGAGCTCCGGCCCCGGCATGGCCCTCAAGACCGAGGCCATCGGCCTGGCGATCGCCGCCGAGCTGCCCCTCGTGATCGTGAACTCGCAGCGCGCCGGCCCCTCGACCGGCATGCCGACCAAGACCGAGCAGTCTGACCTCTACCAGGCGGTCTACGGCCGCAACGCCGACAGCCCCCTGGTGGTGCTGGCGGCAAGCTCGTCCTCGGACTGCTTCGAGGTCGGGGTCGAGGCCGTGCACCTGGCGACCAAGTACATGACCCCGGTGATCCTGCTCACCGACGGCTACATCGCCAACGCGTCGGAGCCCTGGCTGATCCCGGACGTCGAGGCGCTGCCGAAGTTCCCGGTGCGCTTCCGCGAGCGGGCCGAAGGCTTCGAGCCCTTCATGCGCGACGCGACGACCCTGGCGCGGCCCTGGGTCAAGCCCGGGACGCCCGGCCTGATCCACCGCATCGGCGGCCTGGAGCGCGCCTACGGCAGCGGCCATATCTCCTACGATCCGGAGAACCACCAGCGGATGACCGAGGCCCGGCACGACAAGGTCGAGGGCGTGGTCCGCGACATCCCGCCCCAGACCGTGGACCAGGGTCCCGAGGGCGGACGGCTCGCGCTGGTCGGCTGGGGCTCGACCTTCGGCCCGATCAGCCGCGCGGTCAACAACCTGCGCGGCGAGGGGATCGAAGTGTCGCACGTCCACCTGCGCCACATCTGGCCCCTGCCGGCGAACCTCGAAGCGCTGCTGGACGGCTTCGACGAGGTCCTGGTGCCGGAGATGAACATGGGCCAGCTGCTGACCCTGCTGCGCAGCCGCTATGCCCGGCCCTTCGAGGGCCTGAACAAGGTCTCCGGCCGGCCTTTCAAGATCGCCGAGATCGAAGACGCCGTGCGCGCCAAGCTGGAGGCCGTGCAATGAACGTGATGACCCCGCCCGCGCTGACGCCCAAGGACTACGCCACGGACCAGGAGGTCCGCTGGTGCCCGGGCTGCGGCGACTACGCCATCCTCAAGTCGGTGCTCAAGACCTTGGCCGACCTGCAGGCCCGGCCCGAGAACACGGTCTTCGTCTCCGGCATCGGCTGCGCGGCCCGCTTTCCCTACTACGTGGCGACCTACGGCTTTCACACCATCCACGGCCGGGCGCCGGCGGTGGCCACCGGGGTCAAGCTGGCCAACCCCGAGCTCGACGTCTGGGTGGTCGGCGGCGACGGCGACATGCTGTCGATCGGCGGCAACCACCTGATGCACGTCCTGCGCCGCAACGTCGACCTGCAGATCCTGCTGTTCAACAACGAGATCTACGGCCTGACCAAGGGGCAGTACTCGCCGACCTCGCGGGTCGGCACCCGCTCGCCCTCGACCCCGCAGGGTTCGCTCGACACGCCGGTCTCGGCCGCGTGCTTCGCGCTCGGCGCGGGCGCGCGCTTCGTCGCCCGGGGCGTCGACACCCAGCAGAAGGTCCTGCCCGAGGTCCTCGCCCGCGCCCACGCCCACAAGGGCGCCTCGCTGGTCGAGATCTTCCAGAACTGCATCGTCTACAACGACAACGCCTTCGGCCACTTCACCGACCGCAGCGTGGCCGAGGAGGCGCAGATCCATCTGGAGCACGGCAAGCCGCTGATCTTCGGCAAGGCGCGGGACAAGGGCCTGCGCGTGAAGCCGGGCAGCGTCGCCCTGGAGGTGGTCGCGCTCGGCGAAGGCGGAGTGACGGAAGCCGACCTCCTGGTCCACGACGAGACCAGCCGGATCCAGGCGCAGATGCTGGCCGAGATGGAACCGCCGGCCTTTCCGGTCGCACTGGGCGTGCTCTACTGCAACCCGGGCGCCAGCTATGAGACCGACGTCCGGGCGCAGCGCGAGGCGGTCAAGGCGTCAAAGAGCGGCGGCGACCTGAAGGCTCTGCTGCACAGCGGTCACACCTGGACCGTGGGCGCCTGAGCCGGGCCGGGGGCCGGCCGCGGTCCCGGCGGCAGCGACATCCCGCCGATCTGGCCGCCGATCTGGCAGAAGGCCAGGGTCTCGCCGAAAAAGCGACGGCCGAGCGCGCGCACGGTCTTGGCCTCCGCGGTGGAGAAGGCGGCGATCCGAGACTGACCGGCCCCCCTCGGCGTCCGGTGCCGCGGATGCCGGCGCAGGTAGTCCGCCAAGCTCTCCGCCACCAGCCGCGGCTGGCTGAGGATCGCCACCTCCGGCGGCAGGGCGGCGCGGAAGGCCGCTTCCACCAGGGGATAGTGGGTGCAGCCCAGGATCACCCGATCCAGGTGCCCGCCCTCGGCGCGGGCCCGCAGGGCCCGGACCTCCGCCGCGACCTGGTCCGCCAGGGTTTCGGCGGTGGCGCCGGCTTCGATCCTTTGCACGAGGCTGGGGCAGGCCTGCTGAAAGACCTCGACGGCCGGGGCGCGCAGGCCGATCTCGCGCGGATAGGCGCCGCTCTCGACCGTGCGCGGGGTGGCGAAGATCCCGACCCGGCCGGCCGTGGACTCGGCAGCGGGGGACGCCGCCTTGACCTCCCAGGAGACCTGGGTGACCGATTCGACCACGGGCACCAGCACGCCGAGCACCCTGTGCTCGGGAAAGCGCGCGGGCAGCCAGGTCTGCTGCAGGCGGCGCAGGGCGACCGCGGCCGCGGTGTTGCAGGCCAGGATCACCAGCGAGCAGCCGAGCCCGAAGAGCCGGGAGACGCCGGCGCAGGTGAGCCCGTAGACCTCGTCCGGGCTGCGCTCGCCGTAGGGCGCGTGGCCGTGGTCGCCGAGGTAGACGAAGCGCTGGTCCGGTAAGCGCTCCACCAGGGCCCTGAGCACGGTCAGGCCGCCCGATCCGGAATCGAAGACGCCGATCATCCCTGTCCTGGTCTCCAGTCTCGCTCGAAGGTTCGATCAGAAGAGCGGAGCAATCGGGACAGGCTCGGGCGGCGAGGTGGCGGAAATATGGCCTTCAGTCCGCCGCCCCGAAGATCGGGCAGGGCTGGGCCGACCAGAGGGAATCGAAGAACCAGCCCTCGGTGACCAGATCGTGCGCCCGGGCGATGTCGGGCGCCAGGGCGCGGTCCTGGTCGAGGAAGGGGACCCGAGCGCGCAGCGCGGCCATGACCGCCTGCAGCCTGGGGCTGGTTTCCAGAGGCCGCCGGAAGTCGATGCCCTGCGCCGCGGCCAGCAGCTCGATCGCGGCGACGTTGCCGAGGTTCTCGGCCATGCGGGCCAGGCGCCGGGCGCCGTGGGTCGCCATGGAGACGTGGTCCTCCTGGTTGGCCGAGGTCGGCAGGCTGTCGACGCTGCAGGGCGCCGCCATCTGCTTGGTCTCGCTGGCCAGGGCGGCGGCG
>JAKSBE010000343.1 GCA_022361275.1 Kiloniellales bacterium | reverse complement strand
GAGCGCCTGAGAACCGACATCCTGATCCTGGGCAGCGGCGGGGCCGGGCTCTTCGCCGCGCTGCACGCCAAGGCGGCCGACCCTTCGCTCTCGGTGACCGTCGCGACCAAGGGCCTGCTGGGCAAGTCGGGCTGCACCCGCATGGTGCAGGGCGGCTACAACGTCTCGCTGCACCCCGGCGATTCCGTCGAGCACCACTTCATGGACACCATAGAGGGCGGCAAGTGGCTGCCCGACCAGGAGCTGGCCTGGACCCTCTGCGCCACCGCGCCGGAACGCGTGCGCGAGCTGGAGAACGAGGTCGGCTGCTTCTTCGACCGCAACCCCGACGGCAGCCTGCACGGCAAGGCCTTCGCCGGGCAGTCCTTCGACCGCACGGTGCACAAGGGCGACCTGACCGGGATCGAGATCATCAACCGCCTGATGGAGCAGGTCTGGGCGCGCAGGGTCGACCGGCTGGAGGAGCACCGGGCCCTGGCCCTGGTGCCGGACCGCGAGGGCGGCGCGCTCTCCGGCGTGCTGCTGCTCGACGTCCGCAGCGGCGCCTTCCGCTTCGTCGAGGCCCAGGCCGTGCTGCTGGCGACCGGCGGCGGGCCGACCATGTACCGTTATCACACGCCCTCGGGCGACAAGTCCATGGACGGCCTGGCCATGGCCCTGCGCGCCGGCCTGGCGCTGCGCGACATGGAGATGGTGCAGTTCCACCCCACCGGCCTGCTGGCCGGGCTCGACACCCGCATGACCGGAACGGTGCTGGAGGAGGGCCTGCGCGGCGCCGGCGGCCACCTGCTGAACGGCGCGGGCGCGCGCTTCCTGGAGCGCCATCCCCAGGCCGAGCGGGCGACCCGCGACATCGTCAGCCGCGCCATCGCCGAGGAGCTGCGCGCCGGGCGGACCACGCCCAACGGCGGCGTGCACCTGCGGATGAGCCACCTGGGGCCGGACAGCGTGCGCCGGCGGTTCAAGGGCATGGTCGAGCGCTGCGCCGACTGCGGCTTCGACCTCGTCGAGGGCCTGGTCGAGGTGGTGCCCACGGCGCACTACTTCATGGGCGGCGCGGTCTGCGGGACCGACACCGCGACCGCCTTGCCCGGTCTCTTCGTCGCCGGGGAGGACGCCGGCGGCGTGCACGGCGCCAACCGCCTGGGCGGCAACGGCGTCGCCAACTCGACCGTCTTCGGCGGCGTCGCGGGCGAGGTCCTGCCGCGCTGG
>JAKSBE010000551.1 GCA_022361275.1 Kiloniellales bacterium | reverse complement strand
TCGAGCCAAGCCAGAAGGTTGTCGACCAGCGCTTCGCACATCTCCGGCGCCAGCGGCGGCCGAAGGTGGTCGAGTGCGGCGGCCTGCACGGCCGGCACCCGATCGGAGAGCGCCGAAACCGCCAGGTCGGGGCATACCGGCACCACCTGCCGCAAGGCGGCAAGGCGGACATCCGCGTCGGGGTCCTCCATGGCGCATGTGCGGGCGCGCGGGTCGTCCGGCGCCAGCGCCTTCAAGGCAACTCTTCTCAGTTGTGGGTCATCGGACGCCAGCAGGGTGTCGACATGGGGGTCCAGCGTCCCGGGCGACACCCGGGCCAAGGCATCCGCGGCCCGCTGCCGCGCAAGTCCGTCTTCGGTCGGGACCATCGCCAAGAGCCGCTCGACGCCCTCCGGCCCGATCCGGCCCAAGGCGTCGAAGACCTGCACGTCGAGCGTCTGGCCGAACTCATCTTTCCGCGCGGCCAGCAGATCCTCGACGGCCTCGGCGACGCCCATCTCGCCCAGGGCCGCGATGGCCGCGACCTGGACGTCGAGCCAGTCCTCCCAATCGCCCGCTTCGTCCTCCCAGGCGACCCGATCCTCGCTGCGGGACAAGACCAGCGACCGCAGCAGGTCGACCGACGCCCGGTCGTTCAGGCGGGCGATCGCACCGAGCGCGGCCAGCTTGACCTCGCGCACCGGATCGCCTTCGAGCGAGCGGCGGATCGTGCCGGCGTCCTCGGGGCCGGCGACCTTCGCCAGCGCCTCCATCGCATCGCCGCGCACGTCGGGGTCGGGATCCAGCAGGGCGTCGGTCAGAGCCGCCCGCAGGGCCTTCGGGTCGTTCAAGACCGCCGGCAGGGCCTTGACCGCCGCACTCCGCAACAGTTCGTTCTCGCTGTCGAGATAGCGCCGAAAAGGATCAAGCGGCGGCTCCGCGTCGGACAGGGTCACGGCCTCGTGCCGCATATGGCTCTCCTTGCCGGGGCTGCTGCGCGATCAGGCGATGTCGCGGCGGGCGAAGGACATCGAGCGGAACTGCGTCTTGTAGGGGCTTTCGCCCATCTTGCGCACCTTGCCGACGCCCATCTTGTAGTTGTAGTTGCCGCTGACCCAGTCCACGACCCGGCCCGAGAGGGCGTTCGCGGGCTGCGCCGTGTGCAGGAAGTCCATGTAGCCGAGGTTCTCCTTGACCGCCGGGGTGACGATCGCCACCGCGGTGATGGAGGCGCGGGTCAGCTCGATATGCCCGTTCTTGAGGAGCGCGGCGAAATCGAAGTCCGAGCCTTCGACCCCGACGATCGTGTCCTTCTGCACCGGGATCCGGTCGGAATAGACCTGCACGTAGTCGCCCGATTCGATGCCGCGGGCCTCGGCGGCCTTCGGGTGCAGCTCGATCCAGTTCTCCGGCCAGCGCTGCACGATGTAGGGCCGGCGCCGGTCGTCGTAGCCGGACTGCCAGCGCTCGTTGATCCGGCCGGACGAGATCCAGATCTCGTCTTCGCGCGGCTTCAGCCATTCCCAGTAGCTGGCGAAGAGCTCCCAGGGCGCCTTCTGGATGTTGCACTTCCCGGTCTGGCTGTTGAAGTGGGTGAGCTTCTTGTTGAAGACGTTGGCGCCCCGCGGGCCTTCCGCCGGCAGCACACGGTTCACGTCGTGCAGGCGCTTGGTCTCGACCAGCTTGCCCTCGGCGTCCATCAGCACCGGGCCCTGGATGCCGTTGGTGCCGAACTCGGCGAACTTCTCGTGGAGCGTCTTGCCCTCGCGGCGCGCGGCGACGAGGACCATGTTGAAGTCCTTGCGCGATCCGCGGGAGTGGCGGGCGCCCTCCTCCAGCACGTCGTTCGAGTTCTGCCAGTCGAAGCCTTCGAAGCCCATCTTCCTGGCCAGTTGGGCGATGATCCACCAGTCCGGCTTGGCGTCGCCCGGGGCGTCGTAGAACTTCGGATAGAGCCGCAGACGGCGCTCGCCGTTGGCGCGGGTGAAGGTGTCCTCGCCCCAGCCGGAGGCCGGGAAGACGATGTCGGCATAGCGCGCGCCGATCGGGTCGACCAGGTAGATGTCCTGGTTCCAGACCACCATGCCGCCGGAGTCGACCCGCCGCTTGAGCGTGTCGACGATGTCCTGCTTCTCGAAGGACATGACCTGGTGCGGGTTGCGCGTGGTGAGCTCGTCGAACTTCGCCTGGAGCGACTGGGTGCCGCACATGGCCTGGACCCAGGTGGTGCCGATGACGTGCGCCAGCCGGGTGTGGCCCGACATCAGGTAGCGGTCGGTGTCCATGGCCCGCCGCCGCCGGCCCGGCAGCTTCTCCGGCGACTTGTTGCGGGGATAGCCGCCGCCCCTGAGGCCGCCGCGCTGGTGCCCGCCGGCCCGGCCGATCACCTGCCCCGGCCGGCCGCCCGCGCCGCAGACGATCCCGAGCGAGGAGATCGCCTGGGTGTTGCCGGTGTTGTTCGACCAGTAGAAGCCCTTCTCGATCATGATCGAGGTCTTGGGGCGCGATCCGTCGGCGCGCGGCTTGGCCATCCACTCGGCGGCCGTGCGGATCTTCCGCACGTCGATCTGGGCCATCTCGGCGGCGACCTCGGGCTTGGAATAGTCCTGCGCCAGCAGCCATTCCTTCCAGTCCTCGAAGCCATCGGTCTGGAACTTGCCCCAGGTCGTGCGCCACTGCCACGGCGTGTTGCGCGTGCCCTGGCCGAAGCCGGAGGAGGACTCCCACTTGTTGTTGACCCAGTCCCGGATCCACGCGCTGTCCTCCCAGCCGTTCTCGACGATGACCCGGGCGATGGCGAGCACCACGGGCAGGTCGGTGCCGGGCTGGATGTCGAGCAGGAGACCCCCGTTCTTCTCGGCGAAGGCGGTGCCCGCGGTCCGGCGCGGCAGGAGGAAGATCGCCTTCTGCCCGCCCCGGATCGCCGGCATGATGTAGTCGGTGAACAGGATGGTCTTCGACTCATAGGGGTCGGTGCCGCACATCAGAAGCGTCTCGGCATCGGCCCAGTCCTCGTAGCTGGGGCCGAAGTTGTCGAAGCCCGCGTCCCGGAAGCCCGGCGTCGAGGTCACGTCCGAGGGCGTGTCGTGGAAGGTGAAGTTCGCCGTCCGGACGTGCCGCAGCGCGTACTTCGTGATGGCGTAGGTGTTCTCCATGTAGCCGTAGGAGAAGGTCTTGACGCCATAGGCGTTGGTGCCGTGCGTCTCGAGCACGTGGTTGCCGACCTCGGCCGCGATCTCCAACGCGAAGTCCCAGGTCACCGGCATCAGAACGCCGAACATCCGCACCATCGGCGACTTCAGCCGGTCGCGGGTCGGCGTCTG
>JAKSBE010000303.1 GCA_022361275.1 Kiloniellales bacterium | reverse complement strand
GCTGCCCCAGGAATTGACCATCATGGACCAGCCGGCCTGGACCACGACCAGGGCCATGGCGGCGATCAGCAGGTCGATCAGCAGACGCACCGCGTGGCGCAGCCTGGCCGGGCCGACGCGCAGGATCAGGTCGACGGCGATGTGCTGTCCGCGCTGGGCGGCGAGCACCGCGCCGCTGATCACCAGCCAGGGAAAGAGGATCGCGGGCAGCTCGTAGGCGCCGGCGACGCCGCTGGAGAAGGCGTAGCGCAGCACGACGTTCATGAAGATCGCGCCGAACAGCACCAGCGTCATGACCACCAGCAGCGACTTCGAGACCCAAACGATCGCCGCCTCCAGCAGGCGGGCGAGCCGCAGCGCGGCGGCCGAAAGCCCCGCGCCGCCGGCCGCCGTCCCGTCGTCGCTCACCGGGCCTTCGTTCCCGCCGCCTCCTTGGTCAAGAGGGAGACGAAGTCGGGGAACCTGCCCTTCCAGCTCTCGTAGACGGAGGCCGTCGCCTCGACGAAGGGCTGCTTGTCGACCTCCTGGAAGGTGCCGCCCTCCTGCTTGATCACGGCGACCAGGCGCTCGTTGTCGATCAGGCTGCGGCCGCGCTGATACCAGCCTGCCTCGCCGACGGCGCGCCGGATGAGGTCGCGCTGGGCGTCCGACAGGCCGTTCCACCAGCCCGCGTTGGCGATCAGGGGCGTGCCCTCGTACTTGTGGCCGGTCAGCGAGATGTAGGTCGTGATCTCGTGCAGCTTGGCCGAGTGGATGTTGGTCAGCGGGTTCTCCTGGGCCTCGAAGGTGCCGGTCTTCAAGGCGGTCGGCAGCTCGCTCCAGGCCAGCGGTGCCGGATTGGCGCCCAGGGCCTTGAAGATGTCGAGGGTCATGGGGTCCGGGGGCGTGCGGATCTTCAGGCCCGCGACGTCGGCCGGCGCGGTGATCGGACCCTTGACCGTGGTGATGTGGCGGACGCCGTTGTCCCACCAGCCGACGATCACGAAGCCCTTCTGCTCCGCGCGGGCCGAGAGCTCGGTACCGACCGGGCCGTCCAGGGTCGCCCAGGCATCGGGCAGCGAGTCGAAGAGGAACGGCAGGCCCAGGGTCGCGACCTCGGGCACGACCTGGGAGAAGGCGCCCTGCGAGTTGGCGGTCATCTGGATCGTGCCCACCTTGACCGACTGGATCATCTCGCCGTCGTCGCCGAGGCTGGCCGCGCCGGCCACGTTGACGGTGATCGCGCCGCCGCTGTAGCGCTCGACCAGTGCTGCGAACATCTCGGCGGCGTCGGCGCGCGGGTTGCCGGGGTTGGCGCCATGCGCCAGGACGATCTCGTCGGCCGCTGCGGCGCCGCTGCCCATGAGCAAGGCGGCAAAGGCGGCGGCCGCGAGCCTGCGGCCGGACTTCCTGGTACTCATCGCTTTTCCTCCCGTCTGCTTGTGGCATCCGGCCGAAGGCGGCCGGACCTGGGTCGGCGGTTGTCCGCCTTGTGGTTGGTTCAGCCTGCGGCGAGGCCTTCGCGCACACGCTGCGCGATGCCGGCACCGTCCATGGCATAGTGCCGATAGAGATGGGTCGGCGGGCCGAGAATCGAATAGCTGTCCGGCAGGCCGATGCGGGTGACCTTCGCGCCGACACCGTGGTCCGCCAGAACGTCGGCGACCGCGCCGGCGAAGCCGCTGGTTACGTTGTGCTCCTCGGCGGTGAAGAGGCGTCCGTGGCGCCGCGCCGCCTCCAGGATGCGCGCCTCGTCGATCGGCGCGATGGAATACATGTCGACGACCTCGACCTCGATCCCGTCTTGCGCCAGCAGGTCCGCCGCCTCGAGGGCGAAGGCGACCTCCACCCCGATCGCGAGGATGGTGGCGTCACCGCCTTCGCGCAGGCGGTTGGAGCCGCCGATCCGCCACTCCGGTGGCGTCTCGTAGACCGGAGTCTCCCGGCCGCGGCCGCAGCGGAAGTAGATCGGGCCCGGATGCGCGATGGTCGAGGTCAAGGCGGCCTCGATCGCCGTGGCGTCGCAGGGCGCCATCAGCACCAGGTCCGCCAGCGCCCGCAGGGCGCCGATGTCCTCGTTGCAGTGGTGCGAGGTGCCGTAGAAGCCCATGGCGATCCCCGAATGGGTCCCGACCATGCGCACCTTGAGGTTCGGATAGCAGATGTCGTTGCGGATGTTCTCCAGGCCCATCAGGGCCAGGAAGAAGGAATAGTTGGAGATCACCGGCAGCCAGCCGGTGGTGGCGAGGCCGGCCGCGGCGCCGATCATGTTGCGCTCGGCGATGCCGAAGTTGAAGTAGCGCTCGGGATAGCGCCTGCCGAAGTCGATCACCTGGGTCGGGCGGCCGAGGTCGGCGGTGCAGACGACGATGTCGTCGTGCCCGCTCTCCGCCAGCTTGATCAGGCTGCGCCCGGTCGAGAGCTGGGTCGAGAGCGCCAGCGAGCCGGCCATGTCCCAGGACGCCTCGTCGAAGTCCGGCGTCAGCGTGCTGTCTTCCGGGATGCTGCGATCCCGGCTGCGCTCTTGGTAGACCTTGCCTGCGCTCATGGGCTCAGCCCTCCTCGATCTCGGCGAGGGCCCGCGCCTTGTCGCGCGGGCCCAGGAAGCCCAGGTGCCACTGCCAGGTGCCTTCCATGAAGCCGACGCCCTTGCCGGCGACGGTGTCGGCCAGCACGACGGTCGGCCGCCCGTCCGGCGCGTTCAGGGCGCCGTTCAGGGCCTCGAAGGTCTGGCCCAGGTCGTGGCCGTCGGCCAGCGGCAGCACGCGCCAGCCGAAGGCACGCCACTTCGCGTCGAGCGGGCGTGTGTCCATGATCTCGGCGGTCGCGCCGTCGGAGCCGACCTTGTTGATGTCGACGATGCCCACCAGGTTGTCGAGGCCGAAGTTCGGCGCGGCGATCGCGGCCTCCCAGACCTGGCCCTCGGTCATCTCGCCGTCGCCCATCAGGCAGACCGCGCGGCCCGGCGAGCCGCGCCGCTTCAGGCCGAGCGCCATGCCGACCGAGACCGAGAGGTTGTGCCCGATGGAGCCGGAGGAGAAGTCGACCCCCGGCACCTTGCGCATGTCCGGATGGTCGCCCAGCGGGCTGCCGAGGCGGGTGTAGTCCTCGAGCCAGGCGGGGTCGAAGAAGCCGAGGTCGGCCAGCACCGGATAGAGCGCGATGGCCGCGTGGCCCTTGCCCATGGTGAAACGGTCGCGGTCGGCCCACTGCGGTTCCGCCGGACGGAGATGCAGCAGCCGGTAGTAGAGCACGGCCAGGATCTCCGCGATCGAGAAGGCCGAGCCGTAGTGGCCGGAGCCACAGACGTCGGTTTGCTTGACCACCTCGCGGCGGATCAGCTTCGCCTTTTGCCGAAGCGTCTCCTCCGTGGCCTGATGCGGATCTCTCGGCATCGGATAGGGTCCCGTCCTCTAGTGGATGTGCATGCCGCCGTTGACGTCGATCGTCGCGCCGGTGACGTAGGCGGAGAGATCGGACGCCAGGAACAGGCAGATGTCGGCGACGTCCTCCGGCCGGCCGAGGCGGCCGAGCGGGATCGTCTTGTTGATCTCCGCCTTCTGCGGCTCGGTCAGCAGGCCGCCGGTGATGTCGGTCTCGATCAGGCCCGGCGTCACCGCGTTGACGCGGATGCCGTGCGGGCCGAGCTCGCGCGCCATCGCGCGCGTCAGGCCCAGGATGCCGGCCTTGGCGGCGCTGTAGTGCGGCCCGCCGAAGATCCCGCCGCCGCGTTGCGCCGAGACGCTGGAAATGCAGATGATCGAGCCGCGCCTGCGTTCGCGCATCGCCGGCACGACGGCCTGCGAAAGCTGCAGGGTGCCGCGCAGGTTGACCCTGGTGACGGCTTCGTAGTCCTGCAGCTTGATGTCCATCAGCTTGAGCGGCTGGGTGATGCCGGCGTTGTTCACCAGGATGTCGATCGGCCCGAGCCGTTCGGAGACCTCTCGGACGGCCCGATCGCAGGCCGCGGGATCCACCACGTCGCAGGCGAGGCCCAGATGGCCGTCGCCCAGGCTCTCGGCCGCCGCGGCGGCGCTGGCCGCGTCGAGGTCAAGAATGGCGACCCTTCCGCCTTGGGCGGCCATGGCCCGCGCGCTCGCCAAGCCGATGCCACGTTTCGAGGCTGCGCCGCTGATGGCGGCGACTTTCCCCTGGAGCATGCCTCCTCCCTCGGTCGGCCGGGCCCTGCGCCCGTGCCGTTTTTTTATTGCTTGCTGCAAGCACTACGGCAGGCCCGTCGCCTTGACAAACGCGAACTTCTATCCGCTTAGTGAAGTTATTTCAGGAGTCGCCGATGCCTTGGCGCCCCACCATGCGCGGCCTGACCGCTTTCGACGCGGTCATGAGGACCGGTAGTTTCGCCGCTGCGGCCGGCGAACTCAACATCACCGCCTCCGCCGTTTCCCATCGGATCAAGGGGCTCGAGGCCTTCCTCGGCGTCCAACTGTTTAATCGGGTTCATCGGCAGGCGACCCCGAGCGACGCCGCGATCGAGTATCATGCGCACATCGGCCGGGCCTTCGCCGACATCGAGCGGGCGACCGTGCGGCTGGTGTCGATGAGCCGCGAGGACGCCCTTTTCGTGCACGCCGCGCCGACCTTCGCCACGCAGTGGCTCATGCCCCGGCTCAGCGGTTTCTTTCAGGCGCACCCCGACCTGGACCTGCGGGTCACGGCCACGCCTCAGCCCGCCGATCCCGAGAAGGACGACATCGACGTCGACATCCGCTACGGCGACCGCTACGGGCCCGGCATCGTCGCCGAGCCGCTCTGCGAGGAGCGGGTGATGCCGCTGGCGAGCCCCTCCCTGCTCGCCGACGGCGCCGAGGGGGCGGAGCTGCTCGAGCGGGAGACCTTGATCCATTCGACGAAGTGCCTCGTCCAATGGTCCGAATGGCTGGCGCGCTTTGCGCCCGATCTGGAACTCGACCTGACGCGCGGACCGAAGTTCGACCGCTCCTTCCTCTCCATCGGCACGGCGAAGGATGGCCTGGGCGTCTGCCTGGAGAGCACGCTGCTGACCTTCCCCGATCTCGAAAGCGGGGCCCTGGTCCCCTTGTTCGGCGCCCGGGGGATCCCGATCAGGGCGCACTACCTGGCGGTGCCGCGCCGGAAGCGGGGACTGGACAAGGTCCTGCATTTCCGGCGCTGGCTGCGCGCCGAGCTGGAGCGCGCCTCGGACTGGGTCACGCCGCTTCTTTCCCAAAGCCCCTGACGCGGTGGCCGGCGATGGCTGATGCCGCTTCCGCCTTGGCGCGCGGCGCCGTCTCCCACGGTATCTACATCTACCGCTCGGCTGAAAGCCGCGGCGCGACGGCGACCGGGGACGCCTGGCAAAGGCGGGTAAAGATCTGCAGCCGGGATTGGAAACTGTGCGTGAGGTGCTCCTGCATGAGACGCTGCGCCTTCGCAGGGGCGCGCTCTTCGATCGCGGCGAGAATCGCCAGGTGCTCCGCGACAGACCTTCGAATCCATTCACGGTCGTGGGTCTGGGCGATCGTGCTCGCCAAGCGGTAGCGCAGCTTGATCGGCATGTAGGTGTCGATAAGAAGCCTGTTCCGCGCCGCGCGAAAGATCTCGACATGGAAGTCCACACCGAGATCGTAGGCCTTCATATGATCGAAGCGGCGGCCGAGCGATCTGAGCTTTCGGCCGTAAGCGGAAAGCGCCTCCGTCGGGCCGAGTTCCGCGGCGCGATAGACCGCCAGCCCTTCGAGGAGGTGGCGCATCTCGAAGAGTTCGCCGAGGTCTTGGAGCGAGATGGATCTGACGCAGGTGCCACGGGCCGGGTGAACCTCCAGGACACCGTCGCGCACCAGTTCGCGAATCGCTTCCCGGATCGGCGTGCGGCCGATCCCAAGCCGCTCGGCAAGGCTGCGCTCGGTCACCGGATCGCCGGGATCGAGTTTGCTCCGGGCGATCAGCCCGGCGATCTCCTGATAGGCGCGCTCGCGGTCAAGTGGCTGTAAGGCGTGCATAGTGGATATATCGGTGGCATGCCGGCAAGATGTCAAGTACAACTTAGACGATAATATTTCCGAAAAGTTTTTACAAGCCTTGCCGTGAAGCAATCGTGACTGGATTTTCCTTGACGACGACCAGCCCGAGCAATAGCTTTTCCTCGAACAACCTGCCGCAAAGCGGATCCTCGTCACCGGTCCCGGGAGACGACGTTTTTTGCCGGCAACTAAGATAGACCAATGTTTTCAGATTTTTGATGCTGCAGTCCGGCCTTGGCAATCGCATCGGCTCGCCTTGAGAGCCGCTTGGGTTCCGTTCGTCTTCGGGCCGGGGTGTTCCCCGAAACTAGAGTGTAGAGGAGGATGAAGTGATCGTTCGGCTGAACCGTGTCCTGAAATCATGGCTGCCCGCCGCGATTGCAACAGCGGTTTTGGTGGCTGCGCCTCACACGGATCCTGCCCTGGCCCAGGAGGACACGGAGGGGCTGACCGCGGCGAAGTACCGCGAACTGATCAACGCCAATACGATCACCATACTCGGGGCCAGCCTTACGGGGTCCTACATCAAGATCGTGGACGACATCGCCAAGGCCGTGAACGACGGGCACAGGCTGCGTGTCTTGCCGATCATCGGTGAAGGCGGGTCCCAGAACATCCGGGACATCATGTATCTCCGCAACGTCGACGCCGGCATCGTGATGTCGACCTCCCTGGATCTCTACGAGAAGGAGCCGCTGTTCCAGAACCTGCGCAAGAAGCTGCAATACATTGCCAAGCTCTATCAGGAGGAGATCCATATCGTCGGACGGACCGACATCGGGTCCGTCAACGACCTTGCGAACCAGCGGGTCGCCTTCCACGGCGGCGCCTATGTGAGCGGTCAGCTCCTGCTGGACAAGCTCGGCATCCGGCGTGCCGAGTCGGTCAAGATGAACTTCTTCGACGGCCTCGAGAAGCTCAAGACCGGCGAGATCGCCGCAATCGTGCGCGCGACGGCCAGTCCGATGAAAGACTTCGACAGCGCCTTCGACCCGCGGTACCACAGGATGGTTCCGGTCGCGTTCGACGCGTCGATCGTCGAATCCTTCGCGCCCGCGCGGCTGAGGTCGGACCAGTATCCGCGGGCGATCCCCACGGGACAGACTGTCCAGACCGTGGCCATCGGCGTGGTCCTGGCGGCCTATGCCTGGCGGCCGGGTACGGATCGCTATCGGCGCGTCGAGCAGTTCGTCGACACCTTCTTCTCGAACTACGACAAGCTGCTCCAGAACCCGAAGCGCCATCCGAAATGGGACGACGTCAACCTCGCGGCGGAGATGCCGGGCTGGACCCGATTCTCGGCTGCGCAGGAATGGCTCGACAAGAACCGGCCCGCCGCGCCGAGCGCGGATTTGCGCAAGGAGTTCGATGCCTTCCTCGCCGCGCAGGGGGCCGTGGCGAGCACGCCGGCCGGACAGGCGGAGCAAGACCGGCTGTTCAAGGAATTCATGGAATGGCGACGGAACAACAACGTGAACTAGTGCGATGGTTTTGAAGCTCGGCGTATTTCATGTGCCGAGCGCTGGAAGCTGAATCACACTAAATTCAACAATTGGGTGTCCCTATGCTTCTGGAATGCGCGCCCGCGAACTTCAGAATCGGGACACTGGGGGCCGAGAAACACCACGGCACCAAGCGCGGCCTACGCGCGCGAGGTACTGCGTAGCGCGGGCTTGTGCCCCATAGAGAGGGATGCCATGCGGCTTGTTGGCAGCCAGTCCGATCCTCCGCGACCAAGCCGTGAGACGCGGAAACAGAGCTCGTCGTTGGACGACCGGGTGTCACCGGTGTTTCGGGCATCCGAGCCCGAGCGCTCCGATCGAGCCTCCATCGCGGGATGGCTCACCCTGGTCGTCCTGGTATTGATCCTCGGCGTCCTGGCGTACTTCATATTCTTCGATGGGGGCGACCCCACGGTGAGATCCGGGCTGGAGCTTCGCCCGAGCGGCGACACGGGATCGCCGTCTCGCAGCGTCGAACCCGCCGCGCGGCCGGCGCCGGCCCCGGCGGGGGAGGCCTTGCGGCCGAAGGCCGCTTCCGTGCCCTCGGCGTCCGAAGAGACGCCCGCGCCAGCCGGCGGCTTGGTGGCGCCGAAGGTCCCGAGCGATTCGACCACCGTGCAGGGAGGCCGCGATCCCGGCCTCTCCGCGCCGCCGTCGCCGAGGCGGCCGTCGGCCAGCGCCAGCGAGCTTGCCGGACTGCTTGCCCAAGGCGAGGAAGCGCTCGGAAGCGGGGATATCGCCGCGGCGCGCGCCTACTACGAGGCGGCCTACGACGCCGGCAGCGCCGTGGCCGCCACGGCCTTGGGGCGCACCTACGATCCTCTCTTCCTGAGCGAAAAGGAAACACTCGGTCTGAAGCCGGATCCGTCCAAGGCGATGCAATGGTATCGGCTGGCTGTCAAAGAGGGGGATCCGATCGCCAGGCTTCGCCTGGATGCCCTGCGGCTGTGGTTGGGCCAGGCGGCGGAACATGAAGCTCAGCGCCCACGCGGCGATCCCTGACCGCCGGGCAGGCCGGCGAAGGCTTTTCGGTCGCGGACGCCGACGGGGACTGACGGCGGGCATCCGCCTTGCGCGCGGCTGAAAGCCGCCGGTCACGCCCTCGCAGAGGCCCTCGAAGACCATCCGACAAGCGGCAGGCCCGACAGACTGCGTGCCGTCCGATTGCATCCGACGCCCGGATGCCTCGGCAGACTGCGATCGCTTCGAGGTCCAGCCGGCCCGGAACGCGACAGGCCCGGAGCGCGACAATTGACATGCCATTGGTATTCTGATGGTATACCACTGCCATGCCAAAACCGAGAAGCCTCGAGAAGGAGAGGGCCTACGACCGCCTGCTGGACTTGATCCTCCGCGGGCAGGTGTCGCCGGATGTCCCGCTTGCGGAACGCAGACTGGCCGAGACCTTGGGGATGGGGCGGACGCCCGTCCGGGAGGCGATCAAGGACCTCGTCCGCGAAGGCGTGCTCGAGGCGCATCCCACCCAGGGGACCTTCGTGCGTCAGCTGTCGCTGCGGGACGTGCAGGAGATCTATCAGGTCCGCTACGCAATCGAAGGCCTCGCAGCCTTTCTGGCCGCCGAACGGGGCCCGACCGGGACGCTTTTGGATTTCGGCCGCGATTTTCGCGCCGCGCTCGCGGCGCCGGAGACGTCCGACGTGGCCAAGGTCTACGATCGCGGCGCGGAGTTCCATCTGGAAGTGTTCCGTTGCGCCGGAAACCGCAACCTGCTCGAGATCTACAGACCCATCCGGCTTCGGTTCAGGATCGCCCTTGGCATGCCACGGCATAACGACCCGGATCGGGTGTTCGAATCGGCGCGCGAGCACCTCGAGATTCTCGAGGCCATCGAGGCGCGGGATGGCGCCTTGGCCCAAAAACGCATCTGCGATCACCTGCACAAGGGGCTGGAGGCCCGCACGCGTCTGTTCCAGGGCGTGAGTGGCTACGGCCCGGTGACCATAGAAGCGATGGCAGGAGGAGACTGAGGTTCCGACGGGCCTCTTCGGCCTGATGAAAACTGAAGCCGAGCAGTAACCCGAGCAGTAACAAGGAGTGATTCCATGAGACGAGTAGTGACTGCGAGCGCGCTGGTGCTGGCGGTGTCGGCCGGGGCGCCAGTTGCTGCCGAGACCGGCCAGACGGTCGATGCGGTAAAGAAACGCGGCGCCGTCATCTGTGGCGTGAACGGCAACCGCGCGGGCTTTTCCGCGCTGGACAGCAAGGGCGAATGGTCGGGCATCGACGTCGACACCTGCAAGGCGATCGCAGCCGCGGTGCTCGGCGACAAGGAGAAGGTCCAGTTCGTGAAGACGACGAGCCAGACCCGCTTCACCGCCCTGCAGACCGGTGAGATCGACGTGCTGACCAGGAACGTCACCTGGACGCTCAGCCGCGATGCCAAGCTCGGCGTCGATTTCGTCGCGCCGACCTTCTACGACGGCCAGGGCTTCATGGTGCACAAGAACACGGGGGCCACGAGCGTCAAGGACCTGGACGGTGCGACCGTCTGCGTTCTGCCCGGCTCGACCTCGGAAAAGGTGACGGCGGACGTGTTCGGGGCCAACGGCCTGAGCTACACCCCGGTGGTCATCGAGAGCAAGAAGGAGCTGAATACGGCCTTCTTCGGCGGTCGCTGCGACGTGCACGTGCAGTCGACCTCCGGGCTCAGCTCGGCGCGCGCCACCGTCGCCTCGAACCCGGACGACTATGTCATCCTGCCCGGTGTCCACGGCAAGGACCCCATGGGGCCGGTCGTGCGCCAAGGCGATGCCCAGTGGCGGGACATCGTCGCCTGGACCGTCTACGCGATGATGACCGCCGAGGAGCTCGGCGTGACCTCCGCGAACGTCGACGAGAAGAAATCGTCCAAGGATGCCGAGACCGCCCGGCTGCTCGGCACCAAGGACAAGCTCGGCGAAACCCTGGGTCTCGACGGCGATTGGGCCTATCGCGTCATCAAGCAGGTCGGGAACTACGGTGAGGCCTTCGAGCGCAACGTCGGAAGCGGGTCTCCCCTGAAGCTGGAGCGGGGCATCAACAGCCTCTGGACGAAGGGCGGCCTCTTGTACGCGCCGCCGTTCAAGTAATCCTCTGGGCGCCGCCCGCGGGAGGCCTCTCGCGGGCGGCCGCCGCACCGGCCTGCTTGCTGCCGGTGCCGGAACGATCCGGCCGCGTTTCGCCTACGGTATGACATGCTGAAGCAAACGACCATCGCCGCCCGACGTGGGCCGCCGCCGAAGCGGCCGGTGCTGACCCTGAAGGGGCTCTGGCACAGTGTCGGCTTCCGCAACGCCGGCTACCAGGTGCTCGTGGTGGCGGCGATCCTCGGCACGGCCGTCTATCTGGTCGGAAACGCCCAGACCGCGATGGAGAAACGCGGCATCGCGACCGGCTTCGGCTTCCTGCTCGAAGCGGCGGGCTTCGATATCGGCGAGGCACCGATCGCCTTCCAGTCCGGCGATACCTTCCTGCGTGCCTACGCGGTCGCCGTCCTGAACACGCTCAAGGTCTCGGTCTTCAGTATCGTCCTGGCGACGGTCCTCGGCGTGATCCTCGGTATCGCCCGGCTCTCGCGCAACGTTCTGATCGCGAAGCTCTCCTCCGCCTATGTCGAGATCTTCCGCAACACGCCGCAGCTCGTGCAGATCATCTTCTGGTACACGATCATCACGCAGCTGCCGCCGCCCCGGCAGGCCTTTAGCCTCTTGGACTTGGCCTTTCTCACCAACCGGGGCGTCGTCGTGGCCTGGCCGGAGCCGCACCGGGCCTATCTCTGGGCGCTGCTGGCGTTCGCCGGCGCCGGCATCGCCGCGGTCTTCCTCCTGCGCCGGGCGGAGGCCGCGCGCCGGCGCGACGGGCGCAGGCTGCCGGTCCTGTCCTGGATCGCCGCGCTGCTCGTCGGCCTGCCGCTGCTGGCCTGGATCCTGGGCGGTGCGCCCGGCGCCGTCTCGATACCGGAACTCCGCGGCTTCAATTTCGTCGGCGGACTGGCGCTGTCGCCGGAGTTTCTCGCTCTGCTTCTGGGCTTGTCGCTCTATATCGCCGCCTTCATCGCGGAGATCGTCCGCTCGGGAATCCAGTCGGTCGGCAAGGGGCAGATCGAGGCCTCCCGCGCGATCGGCCTGAGATCGAACGACACCTACCGAAAGGTCGTCCTGCCCCAGGCACTGCGCGTGATCGTCCCGCCGACGGCGGCGCAGTACGTCAGCCTGGTCAAGAACAGCTCGCTCGGCGTCGCCATCGGCTACCCCGAGGTTTTCAACGTGAACAACACCATCGTCACGCTGAGCGGCCACACCGTGGAGGCCATTGGCATGATGATGGTGATCTATCTGTCCATTTCCTTTGCCATCGCCATGATCATGAACCTCTACAACAGAGCCGTTCAGATCAAGGAACGCTAGCCGGATGACCGCGGGAGCTTCCTTTTCCTTCGCCACGCCGAAGTCGTCGCCGAGGCGGGCCGCGCCGGCCCGAGAGGCGGGCGTGATCCTGTGGCTCCGCGAGAACCTCTTCGGCAGCGTCCAGAACACCGTCATGACGCTGCTCGCGTTGTGGGCGCTCTTCGTCACCATCCCCGATTTCATGATGTGGGCCTTTGTCGACGCGGTGTGGCAGACGGAGGATCCGGGACTCTGCCGTCAGGCGGCCGGTGCCTGCTGGGCGGTGGTGGCGGAGAAGCACCGGGTGATGCTCTTCGGCACCTTTCCCTACGAGGAGCATTGGCGCGCCGTGCTGGCCATCGCCGTCATCCTCGCGATGGCGGTCGCTTCGGCCTTCAAGCGGTTCTGGTCCTACAGGCTGTTCCTGTCCTGGCTCCTGGCGACCGCGGCGGTTCTGGTCCTGCTGCTGGGCGGCGTCTTCGGGCTCGAGCCGGTCGGCACCCACGAGTGGGGCGGGCTTCCGCTGACCTTGCTGATGTTCGTGGGGACCGTGGTCGGCGGCATGCCCCTGGCGGTTCTGCTGGCGCTCGGCCGGCGGTCGTCGCTGCCGGCCATCAAGGCGCTTTGCATCGGCTTCATCGAGATCGTTCGGGGCGTTCCTCTGATCACGGTGCTGTTCATGGCGTCGCTGATGTTCCCGCTGTTCATGCCGGAGGGCTTGACCATCAACAAGTTTCTCCGCGCGCAGATCGGCATGATGCTGTTCTTCGCGGCCTATGCGGCGGAGATCGTGCGCGGCGGGCTCCAGGCCATTCCGCGCGGGCAGTACGAGGCGGCCGACGCCATAGGCCTGAGCTATTGGCAGAAGACGACCCGCATCGTCCTGCCTCAAGCCTTGCGGATCGTCCTGCCGGCGCTGATGAACGACATCATCCGCGCCTTCAAGAACACGACCTTCGTGTCCATCATCGGCCTCTTCGACGTGCTCGGCGCGACCTCGACGGCACTGGAGGATCCGCTCTGGGTCCTCTATGCGCTGGAGGCCTACATTTTCATCTTCCTTCTCTACTTCGTGCTCTGCTTTGCGATGTCGAAGTACAGCGAGCACGTGGAACGGGACCTGAGCGCGGGGCGGAACCTATGATTCAGAAGCGAGAGGACGCGGCCACCGGGGGCGAGGGCGAGGCCATCGTCGTGCTGCGCGACGTGAACAAGTGGTACGACGACTTCCACGTGCTGCGCGACGTCAACCTGACCGTGGGGCGGGGCGAGAAGGTGGTCGTCTGCGGGCCATCGGGGTCGGGCAAGTCGACCATGATCCGCTGCATCAATCGGCTGGAGGAGCATCAGGAAGGCGAGATCGTGGTCGACGGGATGGAACTGATCCCGGACGTGCGAAAGATCGAGGCGATCCGGCGCCGCGTCGGCATGGTGTTCCAGAACTTCAATCTCTTTCCGCATCTGACCGTGATCGACAACCTGACCCTCGGGCCGATGCTGGTCCAGGGCCTCCCGCAGAACGATGCGGCGCGGCGCGCCATGGAGCTTCTCGGACGAGTCAAGATACCCGACCAGGCGTCGAAGTATCCCGGCCAGCTTTCCGGCGGCCAGCAGCAGCGCGTGGCCATAGCCCGGGCGCTGATGTTGAATCCCAAGGTGATGCTTTTCGACGAGCCGACCTCCGCCCTCGATCCGGAAATGATCAGCGAGGTTCTGGAGGTGATGATCGAGCTGGCGGAGGAGGGGATGACGATGATCTGCGTTACCCACGAGATGGGCTTCGCCCGCAAGGTGGCCGACCTCGTCGTCTTCATGGACGACGGTGAGATCGTCGAGGCGGCGCCGCCCGAGCCCTTCTTCGCCAACCCGAGGAACGAGCGGACCAAGCTGTTCCTCGGCCAGATCCTTCACTGAGCCGCCAAGCGCGGAACCATGATGGACATATCGCCGACGATCGGGGATCACGCCGCATGATGAAGAACCAAGCAGCCGCACGGCCTTTTCAGGTCCGACCCTTCGAGCAGTTCCGCGCAGGCTTTCCCGCGCTGAGGCGGCAGACCTATCTGTCGATCTGCGACAAGATGATTCTGCACGACCGGGTGAGACGGGGTGTCGAGGATTTTCTCGACCATCTGGCCCTGGCCTCGGCGAACCGGGTCGATCACGAGGTGAAGGTCGTCGGCGCCCGCCAGAAGTTCGCGCGTCTCATGAACGCCGAAGCCTCGACGATCGCCGCGGTCCGCAACGTCTCGGACGGCATCAACGCCGTGGCCTGGGCGATGCCCATGACCGAGGGCGACAACGTGGTGGTCTGCGCCGACGCCGAGCACCCCAACAACGTCTATCCCTGGCTGAGGCTGAAGCGCCGCGGCAACGAAGTGCGGATCGTGCCGCCGCGGCCGGACGGCGCGCCGCACGTCGAAGCCATGATCGAGGCCGTCGACGGGCGGACGCGGATCGTAAGCTGCGCCTCGGTGACTTTCGCGCCGGGTCACCGCACGGACATCGCGCGCTTGGGGGAAGCCTGCCGGGCGCGGGGGGTGTTCCTGCTCGTCGACGGCGTGCAGTCCGCCGGCATCCTGGCGCACGACTTCGCCGCGGAGCCGATCGACGGCTTCGCGACTTCCACCTCGAAGGGGCTCCTGGGGCTCTACGGCTTCGGGTTTCTCTACGTTTCTCCAAAGTGGATCGACCGGCTGGAGCCCGCCTATCTCTCCCGTCCGGCGGTCCACATGCGATGCGACGATCACTCTACCATGGGCGGCCACGACTACGAGCTTCAGCCGGACAGCCGCAGGTTCGAGCTCGGCAGCTACAACCTCGCCGGCGCCTATGCTGCGGACGTCTCGCTGGGACTCCTGCTGGACCTCGGCACCCGGGCCATCGAAGAGCGGGTCCTGCCGCTCGCGCGCGCTCTGAACGAGGGTTTGGCGGCCCTGGGCCTCGCGTCGGCGGTTCCGAGCGAAGGCCCGAGCCAGTCCCACATCGTGACCTTCGGCGCGCTGGACGCGGGAGGTCACGGCTTCTCCAGCGATCCCATGATCGCGCCGATCTCGGAGCGTCTCATGGATGCCGGGATCGCGCACACGATCCGGCGCGGACAGCTCCGCTTCGCCTTCCATGCCTACAATAACGAGGATGACGTCGAACGCGTCGTCCGGTGCGTCGGCGAGGCGATCAAGCGCCTCTGACCGTTCATGCTGCCGGTCAGGGGATCGAACAGGGCTGCCGGCCGGTCAGCAGGGTCAGGTCCCTGGCGACCTCGGCCGCCAGGAAGTCCAGCAACGCGCGGACCCGCGTGGTCTCCTTCAGGTCTCGATGGGTCAGGAGCCACAGGTCGAGAGATCCGGAGAAGGCCTCCGGCAGGATCCGGTACAGGTCGGGATGGCCGTGCGCCATGTAGTGGGGAAGCGCAAGCAAGCCGAAGCCGTTCTTAAGGGCTCTGAACTGCGTAAGAATCGAGTTGCAGGCGAAGCCCACCTCCGCGCAGCCTGCGACCTCGCGCAGCTTTCGCGCCTGAGCCAAATGGCCGACCGCCTCGACGGACTCGATGATCTTGTGCCGCACCAACTCGTCCAGGCTGCGCGGCAGGCCGTGGCGCAGCCTGTAGCTCTCGGAGGCATAGAGCCCGAAGGAAACCTTGCAGAGCCGGCGGCCGACCAGCTCCTCCGAGCCGGGATTGCCGATCCGGAGCGCGACGTCCGCTTCGCGCCGGACCAGGTCCTGCTGGCTCATGCCGACGATCAGCTCGAGCTCGATCTCCGGATGGCGCGACTGAAAGACGGCGAGCTTCGGCATCAGCCAGCAGTTCGCTATGCCTTCCGGGGCGGAGAGGCAGAGCTTGCCGGCCAGGCTGCGGTCCTCGCCGGCGACCCTGCGTTCGATCGCGAAGGCGTTGAGCTCGATCGAACGGGCCAGCTCGACGACCGCCCTGCCGGTGGCGGTGAGGACGTAGCCATGGGCCGCGCGCTCGAACAGCCGGGCGTTGAGCTTCTCCTCCAGGCCCTGAATCTGGCGGCCCACGGTCGGCTGGCTGACGCCGAGACTGCGCGCGGCGCCGGACAGGCTGCCGGTCTCCGCGACCGCGAGGAAATAGCGATAGAGCCCCCAGTCCATCGCCGGCCCCGTCAGCAGAGCTTCGAGCCGGATCGAGGCGGTCCGCCGTCCGTCGCCCGTCGCGGGCGCACGTACCGGTTGTTCCGTTCGCGTCTTCCTTCGTCCATCGCTTGGAACCTCCCGCACCTGCAATTCGATCAAGCGCGGGAGGTTCCCAATTCAAGCAACAATTCGCTCACGGCTGTATCACATGAGCGTGACACAACCTCCCCGGAGCAACCGCTCGCCCGCCTCAGCCCTCCTTGAAGCTGCGTGCCAGGCGGTCGGTCAGCGGCTTGAGGAAGTAGCTGAGCGCCTGGCGTTCCCCGGTCTGGATGAAGACCTCGGCCGGCATGCCGGGCACCAGGTCCAGGCCGTCGCCGAGCCGTGACTCCGCAGCGCTGAGCCGAATGCGGGCGAGGAAATGCGGCTGGTTGCTCCGCTCGTCCAGGACCCGGTCGGCGGAGACGGACTCCACGATGCCCGCGACCTCCGGCGTATTGGCCTGATCCAGCGCCGAAAGCCGGACCACGGAGGGGAGGCCGCGTGCGACCTTGTCGATGTCCGCGACCGGGATCTGCGCCTCGACGACCAGCTCTTCGCCCTGAGGCACGATGTCGAGGATCGGATCGCCGGCCCTGATGACGCCGCCGACGGTCTTGGCGGTCATGTTCAGGACCCGGCCGGACTCGGCCGCGCGGATCTCGACCCGCGCGAGGCGGGCCTCGACCGCGGCCTTGCGCTCGATCAGGCCGAAGATCTCGGCTTCCAGCGTCCGCAACTCCGACGTGACCGCCTCGCGGTGGTCGTTCTCGGCCTGGGCCAACTGGAGCTCGGTCTCGCCGATGCCGTTCCGGGCCCGGGCGATGTCGGCCCGGTGGGCCGCGCGCTCGCCGGCGAGCGCCTCGGCCTGGCGCTCCAGGGCCAGGATCCGCGTGATCGGCGCGTAGCCCTTCTCGTAGAGCTTGCGCAGGCCGGCGAGCTCCTTCTCGAGCAGGTCGATCTGGCGCTTCTTCGACCGCGCCTGTGCCGCCAGGCCGGCGATCTCCTCCTCGAAGCGCGCGATCCGTTGCTTCAGCAGCCTGGCCGCGCCGTCCCGCGTCGCCCGGCGCGCCGCGAAGAGCGCCTGCTCGCCCCGCAGGCTCTTCGCGACGGTCGGCTCGGCCGCCCGGGCCAGCAGGGACTCGGGAAAGGCGATCTCCGCCGCGCCGTCGCGCTCCGCGGTCAGCCGGGCGGCGCGGGCCTGAAGCTCGTCGAGCTGGCCGGTGAGGATTCCGTGGCCGGCCCGGTCCAGGGTGTCGTCCAGCCGGACCAGCAGTTGGCCGCGCTCGACCAGGTCGCCTTCCTTGACGAAGATCTCGCCGACGATGCCGCCTTCCAGGTGCTGAACCGTCTTGTGGCTGGACTGCACGGCGAGCTTGCCGGTCGCGATGACCGCGCCGTTCAGGCGGGCGGAGAGGGCCCAGGCCCCGAGGCCGCCGACCAGCAGCAGCACCAGCAGGAGGCCCAGGGCGAGATAGGGACGCGGATTCTCCTCGGGGGCCAGGGCGAGGCTCTGGCCCCCAGGGGCGATGATTTCCTGTTTCATGATGCTTCCCTCGCTGGCAGGGGCGTGACCTTGCGGTCGATCCGGCCGGGGCTGCGCGTCTCGACGGCCAGCACCTCGTCCCGGGGTCCGAAGGCGCGCTGACGCCCGTCCTGCAGCACCAGCAGCTTGTCGACGCAATCGATGATGCTCGGCCGATGGGTCATGACCACCACGATCCGGTCGCGCGCCCGCAGACCGGCGATGGCCTCGGCGAGGGCGAGGTCGCCGTCGTGGTCCAGATTGGCGTTGGGCTCGTCCAGGACCACCAGGAAGGGATCGCCGTAGAGCGCCCGCGCCAGGCCGAGGCGCTGGCGCTGACCGCCCGAGAGCCGCTGGCCGGACTCGCCGATCCGGGTGTTGTAACCCTCCGGCAGGCGGGCGACGACCTCGTGCAGGTTGGCCGCCCGGGCCGCGGCGATGACGGCCTCGGGGGCCATCTCCGCGGCGAAGCGGGCGATGTTCTCGGCCACCGTGCCGTCGAAGAGCTCGACGTCCTGGGGCAGGTAGCCGATCTGCCGGCCCAGGTCCTGCCACTGGTTCAGCGCCACGCCGTCGAGCCGCACCGCGCCGGACCGCGGCCGCCAGATGCCGACCAGCAGACGGGCCAGGGTCGACTTGCCCGAGGCGCTGGGGCCGATCACGCCCAGGGCCTCGCCGGCGGAGAGCGAGAAGTCGAGCCCGGCGAGGATGGGCCGCGGGCTGTCGGGCGCGCCGGCCAGGAGTCGGTCGACGTGGAGCCGCGACGCCGCGTCCGGCAGGCGCAGTCGCTCGGGCTCGCGCGGAAAGGCCGCCAGCAGACGGGACAGGCGTTGGTAGGCGGCACGGGCGGCGACGAAGCCGCGCCAATTGCCGAGCGCCTGTTCGACCGGGGACAATGCCCGCGCCATGATGATCGAGGCGGCGATCATGACGCCGGCGCTGATGGCCTGCTCGATCACCAGGGCGGCGCCGACGCCCAGGATGGCCGCCTGCAGGATCAGTCGGATCGACTTGGTGGCGGCACTGAAGGCGCCGGCCCGATCGCTGGCCATGCCCTGGAAGCGCAGCGCCTTTCGGTGCAGACCCTGCCAACGCCGCAGGATCCCCGGCTCCATGCCCATGGCCTTGAGCGCCTCGGCGTTGCGCCGGCCGGCATCCGCCAGGTCATCGCTCTGGCCGGCCTGGCGCGCCGCCCGGGACAGGGCCCCGCGCGTGCAGAGCTCGTTGAGCAGCGCGATCGCGAAGAGCAGGACGGCACCGGCCGTCGCGACATAGCCGAGCAGAGGATGCATGACGAAGATCACTGCCAGGTAGATCGGCACCCAGGGCGCGTCGAAGAAGGCGAAGGGGCCCTGGCCGGAGAGAAACTCGCGCAGGCTCTTGAGGTCGGCCAGCGGCGCGTCGCCCTCGGTGGCGCCCCGAGCGAGCGCGCGGCGCAGAACGGCGTCGATGACGCGCGTCGAGAGAAGGCCGTCGACCCTGGCGCCGACCCGCACCAGGACGCGGGAGCGGACCAGCTCCAGCAGGCCCATGAAGAGCAGCAGGCCGACCACCAGCACGGTCAGCGCGACGAGGGTGTCGTGGCTGCGGCTGGCGAGGACGCGGTCGTAGACCTGCATCATGTAGAGCGGGCTCGCCAGCACCAGGAGGTTGATGACCAGGCTGAAGACGCCGGTCATCGCGAAGCTGCCGGCGCATTTCCGGAGCGCGGCGCCGACTTCCGATCTTGCCTTGCTGCGCATGGCCTCTGTCCTTTTCCTTGCGCGTGGGAGGTGATGGCTCGGCGGGACGGGATGCGGCCCGGTAGGGCGCCGGGCCGCTCCCCCGTTTGTGCCGTCAGACGATCAGGTCCTGCTGGTCCAGATCGCTGAGCTGCACGCCGAGCAGCGTGACCCGGTCGCCGGCATCGGCATCCAGGTCGATCACCGTGTCGTCGCCCTCCTGGCGCGCCAGGGCCAGCACTTCGTCGGCATCGGCGAAGCCGAAGTCGGAGACGTCGAGCCGGTCGCGTCCGTCCTCGAAGTCCGTGACCTCGTCCTCGGCCGTGCCCCGGGTGAAGACGAAGGTGTCCTCGCCCCTGCCGCCGGTCAGCGCGTCGTTGCCGCTGCCGCCGTCCAGGCGGTCGTCGCCGCGGCCGCCGTCGAGCTCGTCCTCGCCGGCACCGCCGGAGAGCTCGTCGTCGCCCCGGCCGCCGGTCAGGACGTCGTTGTCCTCGCCGCCGTCCAGCCGGTCGTCGCGCCTGCCGCCGGAGAGCTCGTCGTCGCCGGCGCCGCCGAGGACCAGGCCTTCGACCTCGCCGCCGTTGATGCGGAGCGTGTCGTCGCCGCTGCCCAGCAGGACGTCGCCGACGATCTCGCCGCGGTTCTGGTTGACGGTGACGCCGACACTCGTCTCCGAGGCATCGATGCCGACCACGCCGCGGATGGTGCCGTAGTTGTTGATCTCGCCCTCAAGCGCGACGTTCTCGTCGATCAGAATGCCGGCCGAGGTCTCGGAGGAGATCAGGCCGTAGTTGTCGATGTCGCCGTCGAAGACCGACCCCTCTTCCAGGTCCGTGAAGAGGCGGACACCGGCCGAGGGGTTGGCGCCGACCGCGTCGCCGCGCCCGGCCAGGACCCCTTCGTTGGTGACCGAGGCCGTCACCAGGGCGCCGAGCTGCAGGGACACCGCGGCACCGCTCGCCCCCTCCACCAGGGTGACCACACCGCCGCGGCCGTTGTTGACCGCGAAGTTGTTGGCCGTGCTGTTGGAGTAGATCACGCCGTTGCGCTGGTCGCCGGTGCCGATCACGTAGCCCTGGTTGTTCACCGTGACCCCGCTGCCGTCGATGTTGACGGCCCGGCTGTCGCTGGCGATCAGGCCGCGGTTCTCGACGCGCGCGTCGTGCTCGCCGCCGCTGGCGAAGTAGACGCCGTTGCGGGCGCCGAAGATCTCGCCCTGGTTGACGATGCGGCCCTCGAAG
>JAKSBE010000053.1 GCA_022361275.1 Kiloniellales bacterium | reverse complement strand
TCGGCGCGGGTCTCCTCCAGGACCGCGCGGCGCGAGACCACGATGTTGCCGCGCGACCGGTCCATCTTCAGGATCTGGAAGGGCTGCGGCGTCCCCATCAGGGGCGTGACGTCGCGGACCGGGCGGATGTCGACCTGGCTGCCGGGCAGGAAGGCCACGGCGCCCGAAAGGTCGACGGTGAAGCCGCCCTTGACCCGGCCGAAGATGACGCCGGAGACGCGCTCGTTGGCCTGGAAGGCTTTCTCGAGCTGGGTCCAGGCTTCCTCGCGCTTCGCCTTTTCGCGCGACAGCATGGCCTCGCCGTGCTTGTTCTCGATGCGCTCGAGGTAGACCTCGACGTCGTCGCCGACCTTCATCTCCGGAACCTGCCCGGCCTGGGCGAATTCCTTGAGGGCGACCCGGCCTTCGGACTTGAGGCCGACGTCGACGACGGCAGTGTCGCCTTCGATGGCGACGATCTGACCCTTGAGGACTGTGCCCTCGAGGCTATCGACATCGCCCAGGGATTCCTCCAGCAGGGCGGCGAAGCTCTCTTTCTTCGGGGCGGTATCTGAAGCGGTCTCGGTGGCTTGAGCCATAGATGTGTCTTCCTTTGCTCGAGTGTACGGGCCTGCCGGTTGATTCCGGCGGTCTTCCCGGGCGTCCGGGCTTTCGTTGTCGGCCTCGCAGGTCAGTCCCGGCCGGGCGGAGGGCGCCCCCGGCGCCGTCGCGCGACGATGTCCATCGCGGCCGCCAGCGCCGCTTCGCTGTCCAACTCCGTCGTATCCAGGACGATGGCATCCTCGGCCGCTCGAAGCGGCGCCACGGCCCGCTCGCTGTCGCGGGCATCGCGGGTCTGCAACTCCTGCAAGACGCGGGCGTATATAGACTCCTCGCCGCGTTCCCGCAACTCCTTGTGTCTCCGCCGGGCCCGCTCTTGCGTGCTGGCGGTGACGAAGAGCTTGAGGTCGGCATCGGGACAGACCACGGTGCCGATGTCGCGGCCGTCCAGCACGGCGCCCGGCATGCCGCCGGGCGGGCGGCTGGCGAAGTCGCGCTGAAAGGCCAGCAGGGCCGCCCGGACCTCGGGAATCGCCGCCACCTTGGAGGCCAGGTGGCCGATCCGCTCGCCGCGCAGCCCGGGGCGCTCGAGGTCCGCCGCGCGCAGCGCCTCGGCGGCACGCCGGGCCGCCCCGGCGAAGCCGGGATCGTCCTCGGCGACCTCGATGGTGGCGGCCACGGCCCGGTAGAGCAGGCCGGAATCCAGGTGGGCG
>JAKSBE010000084.1 GCA_022361275.1 Kiloniellales bacterium | reverse complement strand
CCTGTCGAGCAGCTCACGCTGTTCCGCATTCGACAATCGGTTGCCGAGGGCGGCGATATAGTTGCCTTGCGCGTGTAGCGGCTGCGCCAGGTCGTGGCTGGTGGCGGCCAGAAAGCGCGATTTGTTTTTGTTGATCTTGTCGATTTCGTCCCGTTGGGCTTTCAGTTCACCGAGCAACGCCTGCTGACGCCAACCGGAGGTGATTTCGGCAACGGCATTGCGGCCCGCATGCCGGGCCACCAGGACATAGGGAACGAGCACCACGAGTGCGGCGATGCCGAAGCCAAAGCCCGGAGCATCGCCGCGTGAGATGACGGACAGGCCGTAAATCAGCAAAGCCGTTCCGGCCGCCGACAGGTAGGAAGGCAGGTAGAGGCCGTGGCTGATCACCGCACCAGTGGAATAGCCCATGACGATCAGAAACGTGAACATGACCGTGATAAAGGACGCACCATCGGCCAGCAGACCCATACCGGTTCCCCAGGTCAGTCCGGAGCACAGGCAGCTGAGCGCGTTGGCGAACAGATACCGGTCGATGTTTTGCGGGCTAAACGGATATCTGGACTGGACGGCGATGTAGATGAATGGCAATGCGGCACATGCCAGAATGGCGATCAGCCATAGGATCAGATCCCGGGTGGGGATGTCGATACTCAGCAATGCCGCGGCCAGCATGGCAAAGACCAGAGCGGATGTTGCCGCAGTCGGCGAACGGTTCAGCAGCTTTTTTGCCAGGCCGATCTTGAGTTCGGTTCGATCCAGTTCGGGCTCTTTTCGCATCCTGTCCGCTTCGACCATAGACGTTCTCGCGGCGGGGCTCGTCGCGGTTCCGCCAGCACGATAGCGCAAGCCCGGGTTCCGTGGCGACCCGTTTGCGATATGCGAACGCAGTGTCAAACCGGGCGGAACGTGGTGTCACCCGATCGGGCGATTGAGCGCCCCGAAAGCCTCCAATAACGTCGCCGCACGGATGCCGTGCTTCGTCGGGCTCGCTGACAGGCAGGATTGGGACCGCGGGCCCGGTTGCAACGG
>JAKSBE010000110.1 GCA_022361275.1 Kiloniellales bacterium | reverse complement strand
GCGGGGATGCCGAGCGGTCTCAGGCTGCCATCCGCCTTCGGGATATACGTCCGGCGTACTGGAAGCGGCCGGTAACAGCCGCTGTGGAGCCTGTCGCAGAGATCGCCGAGGTTTCCCTCCAGATCGCGCGCGTAGGCGTCTACCGTCATCCCGTCCACTCCAGGTGCTGCCTTCCGCCGCAGACGCCGGAACGCTCGCTCGAGCGCCTCGACATAGACGTGGTGCAGCAGCGCCGTGGACCGGGTCTGGCGCGACCCTTTGGCCGCATCATTCACTCGAGCGAGCTTGGCAGACAGGAAGCTCCGGCCCTGTGTCCGGTCCCGCGCCTCCTCGCCCGAGTTCCCCAACAGTCGGGGCCTTCCCTCCGGTCGACTCGTTGCCTGCGCCGCCATCAACAGTACTATGCCCCAATCTGCCACCCTGCCCCGCATAAAGAGCGACCTCCTGTTCTCCCTCGGTCAGCTCCCCCTCCGGTGACCAACCGGAGCAAAGGACAGGGCTTCTCAGGTTCCCATGACCTCTGTGCGCGCATGATATGGTCTCCGACCCCGGCGGCCCGGGACCTGCTCGCCTTGAACGCAGGCCCCTGTGTTGCCTTCGACCTTTGAAGCAGCCTCGGCGACCGCGATGACCCCATTACGTGGCCCAATACACACCCTACGCGCTTGCTGTCTACGCTTAGCCCTCCCGTTACCGGTTCGGGCCCAAGACTCGCTACGGGGCATCTGGCTAGGACTTACCCCGATGGAACTTTCATCCACTAGACATCATGAGATTCTCCTGACGCACCTCAAATCCCGGGCAGGAAACCAATTCCAATCTGGGCTATGGGAATCCAGGCCAATCAAAGACGAACTAACACGGGCCAACAGCCCGCCTTTGTCGTACGATCAGGGATCGATCGCGTAGCTTGCAGGGTCAAGGGCCCGCGCGATGAGCTGCGGCCGGAATGCTCACAGCAATCCCCAAGTTCACCCTCGACCGTGAAGAGCGGTTTCCCGCCTAGGTCCGGCGCTCCGCGGCGAAGTGCCAATGGCGGTAGTCGGGCCGGTCCCTGACCGGGCGGTCTTCGAGGAAGAGCCATTCGAAATCACCGAGGAAGGCGCTCAGATCCCGGCCGTCGCAGAAGTAGTGCGGATGCTGGTGGTCGGTGTCGCCGTCCCGCCAGATATAGGTGTTCGGCGAAACCTCGATGCCCGTCGACCGCGCCGCGCTTCGTCGTGACAGCAGAGTGGCTTGGAACACGCCGCCGATCCGCAACACGCGCCGAACCTCCACCAGAGATGACCGTACGGCATCGCGGTCGCCATGGTGGATGACGTTGTAGGCAAGGACATAGTTGAAGCTTGCGTCGTCGAAGGGCAGTTCGCTTGCGGCCGCTTCCTCGATCGTGACCGTCAAGCCCGCTGCCCTGGCGGCCAGATCGAGTCTATCGAGGCCGGCGCGCGCCAGGTCGGTCGCCGAGGTGTCATAGCCGATGCGCGCCAGCTCCAATGCGTGCCGCCCGATGCCGCATCCCACAGATCCAGGGCGCGGCGCGCGTTGTGGTGTGCGAAGCGGTCCCGCGCCAGAGCCGCGACCTCAGGCGCGGGTTCGAGCCAGGCTTTGCGTCCATCCGGCGTGGACCAGATCTCGTTCCAGGCCGCAACAGCCGCGCTGTTCGTCATGCTTGAGTCCCGTCACTTGAAGACGCGGGCAGACCACCGGGGTCAGCCGGATCGTGCTGGCAGAAGCGCGCCGACATCCCGGCGCATATCGGCGAGGACCTGATCGGACGCGCGGCGGAGCGTGATGACGCTGCGCAAATGCTCGAAGATCACCTCGGTGATCTTGATGGCGTTCGGGCCCGGGAAGGTGAACCAGCCGGTCATACGCGGCAACTGGTCCAGACCGGCCTTCGCCTGCGGGTTCCGGGCGTAGAAGTCGGTCAGCCGGTCAACCGCCAGCGCGTTGCCGGGGACCGCGCCCGTCCGCTCGACGACAATGGCCTGTCCGGCCGGGCCTGTGGCGAAGGTCATGAAGGCCCAGGCGGCCCGCTGCACCTCCGGATCGGCGGTCGTAAGACTAAGGAAGCCACCGCCGACCGGCACGCGGCTTTCTGGAGAGGGGGCAGGCAGTGGTACGGCACCGAGGCGGAACCGCTCGCCGATCGTTCTTTGATAGTTGCCGAGGCGACGGGATGAGGTGAAGAACATGCCAACACGCCCGGAGATGAACATCTGGTCGGCCTGCTTGCGGGTCATATCGATCTGGCCCGCTTCGCCGAAGCCCTGAACGATCCGCAGGGCTTCACGTCCCAAGGGCTCGTCGAACGCGATCTTTTTCTCGCCGTCGGACATCATGCGCCCGCCGAGCGAAAAGAGCAGGGCCTGGAACATCCAGTTCCCGTCAGCGGTGTAATCGAAGAAGGAGCCCATGTTGCCATCACCCAGGGCGGTGACCTTCTCGGCCGCGGCAACGACGTTGTCCCAGCTCTGGTTGAGGTCCGCAGTCTTGACGCCGGCCCGGGCGAGCAGATCCTCGTTGTAGAAAATCACCGGATTGGAGATGGCGAGCGGCAGCCCCCATTGCTGTCCCTGGTGCTCTGCCATGCTCATGAGCGCATCCGTATAGCCGAGGGAGGCCCAGTCCTTTTCGGCGGCGATCAGCGAGCCGAGCGGCCGTGCGTTCGGCCACGAGCCGGACCCGGTTGTAGGATTGCACGGCCAGTTCGGGCGCTCTGCCCGCCTGCAGGTCGAGCACCGTGCGCTGGAACTGCTCGTCCCAGTTCTGCGCCGGCGCCTGGGTCTCGATCCGAATCCCCGGTTGCTGTGCGTTGAAAGCGTCGATGATCGCCTGGACGGTGGCGGGAAAGTCGCCGCCGCCGCGGAACGAAAGCCCGATATCGGCCGTCGGTCCGGCCTGCACCGGGCTGAATCCACCGATCAGGGTCGCTGCCGTGGCGGCTGACGAGGCCAAAAAGGCTCGACGCTTCATCTGTTCCTCCTGCACACACACTAGAGCGAGATGGCAATATGCTGAAGCACGGTGTCGCAGTTTGCGCTGCGACTCGACAGCGACCGGCCTGTCAGATGTTACGAGGCGCCGCAGTATGCCGTCGTTCTGATCGGCGATGGACAGGTGGTCGTCCACTTTCACGACTACGGCTATGAGGGGCCGACGTTCGAATACAAGCCGGTACCGAACGTTGTCGTCGATGACGAGACGAAGGCCGCGGACTTCCAAAAGAAGAGCGCTATCGGCGGGTGACGGGCTTGCTCGGCTGCGTCGAGGCCGGCCTGCGGCGCATGCGGTCGAGGAAGGATATAGAATGAAATTCTGAAAGCCCGTCTAAAACATGAAACATTGTTCTGATATCAGGCTGGCCTCGAGACATCGACGCCTGCCGGACGAGAAGGGGCGGGCGAAGGCCATCGATGGTTCGCGGACGTGATGACACGACGCGCAGGACATGGCGCAAGCACCAGGAGGTCGACATGCGAAAACCAGCCACCCCTCTCGCCCTGCTTCTTGGGGCAAGTCTGCTCGCCGGTACGGCGCGTGCAGAGACCACGCTCGATGTCCTCTATGCATTTCCCAACAACTACAGAGAGGTGCAAGAGGAGATCGCGACTCGCTTTGAAGCCGAGCATCCGGAAATCAAGATCGACTATCGGAACCCGGCGCCCAATTACGACGACGCATCTGCGCAGGTCTTGCGGGACGCCCTCGTCGGCAAGACGCCGGATGTGTTCTTCACGGGCGGGAACTATATGCGCGTTCTTGCCAGCCGGGACCTGACCGTGCCGCTCGACGACTTTGTCGCGTCGCGGGGCGATTGGGAGAAGCTCGGCTATCTCGACTCCACGCTATCCCTGGCAGAGCACGGCGGCTCGGTCCATGGGCTACCGTTTGCGATCTCACTTCCGGTTCTCTACGTCAACGCGGACCTCGTCGAGGCGGCCGGCGCTTCCGTTGCAAGTTTGCCGAGGAATTGGAAGGACATGGCCAGCCTGGGCCGCGCAATCGCGGCGCAGGGCGAGGATATCGTCGGCTTCTATCATGACTATGGCGGCGCCGGGAATTTCAACTTTCAGGTGATGGTCAACAGCGTCGGCGGTGTTATGGGCAGCGCCGATGGCTGCAGCGTGTCGTTCGACGAGCCCGCGGGCCTCGCCGCCCTGGAAACCTTCGAGATGCTGCACGAGGAGGGCATGCCGGATCTCTCCCAGAACCAGATTCGGTCGGCCTTCGCGGCCGGGAAGGTGGGGATCTGGATGAGCTCCACGTCGAAGATCGCCCAGATGGAGAGGGTTTCGGCCGGGAAGTTCGACTTCACGGTCTTGCCCTATCCGCTGGCCTCCGAGCAGGGACGTTTGCCCGCTGGCGGTGCGATCGCCGTCATGCTGACCAAAGACCCCGTCAAACAGGCGGCTGCTTGGGAGTTCATCAAGTTCGCGACGGGTCCGATCGGGCAGACTTTAGTTGCCACATACACTGGCTACATGCCGTCGAACCAGCAGGCGATCGACACACCGGAGCTTCTGGGCCGCTTCTACGAGGAGAACCCGAACAAGCTGGTCGGAGTCGAGCAGCTTCCGGTGCTCGCCGGCTGGTACAACTGGGCAGGCGGGAACAGCGTAAAGATCGTCGATGTGATCCAGGATCATGTGGACAGCGTCGTCTTCGGGAAGCGGAGCGCCACGGAGACGATGCCGGAGATGACGCGGGACGTCGAGGCCTTGCTGGCCGGCGCTTGCGGATAAGCGCCGTGCGCGCCGACTGGCAAAGTCGAACCGGCGCTTCAGTTTAGGCGTCGCGTGCGCGTGGTGGGAACCGACGGGATTAGCCCCATGGCGGTTCTTTGCCACATGCACGCTCGACGCAGTTAAAGGGAGCGGACAAGGTGACCTGGCAGGAGGAGAGCGTCGAGGAGGAGCGTGTCAGGCACATCCCGATCGATGAGCGACCGAAGCTGGTTCTTCCGCATGGGGGGCGGGTCGCAGTCTGCGTCGTCCCCAATCTCGAGCATTACGAGTTCGTTCCGGCCCAGGTCGGCAAAAGAGATCCATGGCCGCGGACACCGCATCCGGATGTTTTGGGCTATGGTCTGCGCGACTACGGCAACCGGGTTGGCGTCTGGCGCCTGTTCCGGGTCTTCGATCGATTGGGCATCCGATGCACCGCCTGTTTCAGCGTGGCGGCCTTCGAGCACTTCCCGGAGCTTTTGGCGGCCTGCGAAGCGCGCGACTGGGACTACATGGGGCACGGCGTTTACAATACGCGATATCACTGGGATTTGTCGGAAGACGCGGAGCGGGCCGAAATCGCCGATTGCGTCGAAACCTTCCGGCGCCTGACCGGTCGGCAACTGTTGGGTTGGTTCTCGCCCTCGGCGACCTATACCTGCCGGACGTCGGATTTGGTGGCTGAGGCCGGCATCCGCTACACCTGCGACTTCCACTTTGATGACGAGCCGGTCCCCTTGCGCGTCGCGGGCGGACGACGCCTCGTCGCCCTACCCTATCAGATGGATCTCAACGACTCGGCGCTGCTCCGCGGTGGGGATGACGGCGCGGACTACGCCAAGATCGCCTGCGATATGTTCGACACACTGTACGAGGAGGGCGCGACGAGCGGCCGCGTGATGAGCGTGGTGGTGCATCCCTTCATCATGGGCCGTCCCCACAGAATCCGTCATCTGGAGGCTGCCTTGCGGTACATCGCGTCGCACGAGCACGTCTGGTTCGCGACCGGCAGCGAGATCGTCGCGTGGTACGAGGGACAGCACTGGACGGACCCAAGATCAGCGCGGCCGGAGGCGTCTGAGCTATGACGGACCGGGGGCGGCGCGCACGGGGCATGGATCATGACCTCTACAGCTACTGGCCGGACGATCGACGTCCGGCGTGGCCGCTGCCCAATGGTGCCAGGATTGCGGTCTTCGTCCTGCTCCATATCGAGCATTGGGAGCTGACTCCGCCCGCCGGTGCCTATCGAGATCCCCGGTTCCGTGGCGTCTACGGCGACTTTGCGCCGGACTACTGGCGCTGGAGCTATCGTCTCTACGGCAATCGCGTCGGCATTCACCGCGTTCTGCGCGTTCTCGACCACCTCGAGATCCCCGCCACCGTCGCCTTCAATGCCATGGCAGTGGACCGCTATCCCGACCTCGTCGAGGCGGTGGGCGCGCGGGCAGGCTGGGAGCCAGTGGCGCGTGGCATCTCGGCCACCCGGATGATCACGAGCGAGATGGCCGAGGATCAGGAGCGGCAGCATATCGCGCAAGCGCGCGATGCGGTCGGGCGGACCTTCGGCCGACCGCCGCAGGGGTGGGCGGGCCAGGATCACGGCGCGACGACGCGGACCTCAAGGCTTCTGGCGGAGGCCGGCTTCGCCTATACCCTGGACTGGCCGAACGACGAGCGTCCCTATGCGCAACTCGCCGATGGCCGCCTCCTGGCGGTTCCGACCCAGCCGGACTTAGACGACGTCCAGGCGCTCTGGCTGCGGCGGGTTCCTTTGCAAAGCTACCCCGATCTTGTCGCCGAGGCCGCCGATGAGCTGTCGGACAGCGAGCCGGCCGGCCGGGTCCTCTGCCTGGGCCTGCACCCCTGGATGATTGGCGCGCCGCACCGGATCACCTACTTGCGACGGGCGCTCTCGCGTCTCGGGGACCGCCGCGACGTCTGGTTCGCGACGGCAGGCGAAATCGCGGCGCAGTACAGATCGACGTGTGTTCAGCAGGTATGATATCCGGCTAGAGATGCTGTCCCACTCAAGTTGAAGATGGAGCGCAACGTGGTGGACGAAACGACACAACCCGATACCGAGACTGTCGCCCAGCACAAGCCGTTTCGGGCGCTGCCGCTTGTGCGCGCCCACCTGGCAACCCTGCCCCCGGCGCTGCAGCGGATCGGCAAATACGTTCTGGAGAATCCCGACCTGGTCACCGGCCAGACCGCCAGCGAGCTCGGTATCGCGACGGACAGCGGCCCGGCCAGCATCGTCCGCTTCTGCCGGGCCGTCGGCTTCTCCGGGCTGCAGGATTTCAAGTACGCGCTGGCCGGCGATCTGACAGCGCAACGCTACGAGCTGGCCGGGGACGGCCCCGACGTGCCGGGCAGCCACCGCATTTCGGATGCGCTGTCGGCGCGGGTGATCGCAGCCACCCGTGAAACCCAGTCGCTTCTGGACCCCGATAGCGTGGAGCGGCTGGCCGACGCGATGGTCGCGGCGTCCCGGATCGACGCTTACGGCGCAGCCGTTTCGGGACTGGTGGCACAGTATCTGGCGTTCCGCCTTTTGCGCGTCGGGCTCCCGGCACACGCAATTGTGGATGCCACCTACGCGGCCTATGTCTCGAGTGGACTCGGTCCCGGCTCCGTTGCCATCGCGATCTCGGAATCGGGGATGACG
>JAKSBE010000099.1 GCA_022361275.1 Kiloniellales bacterium | reverse complement strand
CAAAGACCAAAAAAAAGCCGGGCCACGCGGGCCCGGCAAGTCGAACAGGGAGGCTTCACGTCTGGGAGACGTGAAATGGGTCCGAAGACCCGGTGCCCCGGGCAGGCGCCCGAAGCAGGGTGATGTTGCGCTGCAACATCGCTCGTTTAGATAGATATAAGCTTTCGGCCGGGATTCCACCTGTAAATTCGTCAGTGGAGACATGCATTCGATGCATGACTGGCCGCCGGAGGGAAGCTCCTTTAATGTCAGAGGGTTGGCCGCCGGGTTCGCGGCTCCCGCACGGCCCCCCGCACGTCCCCGGCCGCCTCGGGTCAGAACTTCGCTTCGGTCACCTCGCGCAGCAGGAAGTCCCGGAACACGGCGATCCGCTTGGAGTGGCGCAGCTCCTCCGGATAGACGAAATAGGCGTCGATCTGCGGCCCCTCCATCTCGGGCAGGACCGGCACCAGGTCGGGAAAGCCCTGGGCCATGAACTCCGGCAGGGCGCCCAGGCCGCCACCGGTCTGGACCGCCCGCAGGATCGCGTAGACGTTGTTGATCGTAAGTGTCGGGACGCGCAGGTCGTTGTTGCCGCGGCCCAGCTGCATCAGCCAGTTGACCCCCGGCACCGGCGGCCGGGCATCCTCGCCGTAGACGACGATCCGGTGGCCGTCGATGTCGGCCGGGACCTTGGGCATCCCGAAGCGCTTGAGATAGGCCGAGGCGGCGTAGAGGTGCATGTGGGTGGTGAAGAGGTGGCGCTGGATCAGGTCGCCCTGGCGGGGCGGCGACAGGCGGATCGCGATGTCCGCCTCGCGCATCGAGAGGTCGAGCTCGGCGTCGCTCAGGATCAGGTGCAGCTCGATCTCCGGGAAGATCTCGATGAACTCGGTCATCCGCGGCGACAGCCAGGTCGAGCCCAGCGCCACGGTGGTGGTGACCTTCAGGGGCCCGCTCGGCCGGTCCTTGCTCTCGGTCAGCTGGGCCTCGACCATGGCCAGCTTGCCGAAGACCTCGTGCGCGGTGCGGTACAGCAGCTCGCCCTGCTCGGTCAGGATCAGGCCGCGGGCGTGGCGGTGGAAGAGGGCGACCTTGAGGCTCTCCTCCAGCGCCGAGATCTGGCGGCTGACCGCCGACTGGCTGAGGTTCAGGACCTCCCCGGCATGGGTGAAGCTGCCGGCCTCCGCGACGGCGTGAAAGATCCTCAGCTTGTCCCAGTCCATCATTCTCGGGGAATCGCTTTCTCTTGCGGCCTCTTGCGGCGCCCCCGGAGATGGGGCGGCCCGTCCGCTATTCGGCGGCCTGGGCCGCGGCCGCCTCCTGCTCGGCCAGGAAGCGCTCGGCCTCCAGGGCCGCCATGCAGCCCATGCCGGCCGCCGTGACCGCCTGGCGATAGACCTTGTCCCGCACGTCGCCGGCGGCATAGACGCCGGGCACCTCGGTCGCCGTGGAATCCGGCGCGGTCAGGATGTAGCCTTCCTCGTCCATCTCGAGCTGGTCCCGGAACAGCCTGGTCGCCGGATCGTGGCCGATGGCGACGAAGACGCCGTCGGCGGCCAGTTCTCCGGTCTCTCCGGTCTTGGTGTTGCGGACCCGGACGCCGGTGACCCCCGGCGGTTCGCTCTCACCGCGCACCTCCTCGACCACGTGGTCCCAGAGCATCTCGATCTTGGGGTTGGCGAAGAGGCGGTCCTGCAGGATCTTCTCGGCGCGCAACTGGTCCCGGCGGTGCACGACCGTGACCTTGCGGGCGAAGTTGGTCAGGAAGATCGCCTCCTCCACCGCCGTGTTGCCGCCGCCGACGACCACGACGTCCTTGCCCCGGTAGAAGAAGCCGTCGCAGGTGGCACAGGCCGAGACCCCGAAGCCGCGGAAGCGGGTCTCGCTCTCCAGGCCCAGCCAGCGGGCCTGGGCGCCGGTGGCGATGATCAGGCTCTCCGCCGTGTAGATCGTGCCGCTGTCGCCGACGCAGACCAGGGGCCGCTGCGCCAGATCGACCTCGACGATGGTGTCGGCGACGATGTCGGTGCCGACGTTGCGGGCCTGGGCCTCCATCTGCTCCATCAGCCAGGGGCCCTGGATCGCCTCGGCGAAGCCGGGGTAGTTCTCGACGTCGGTGGTGATGGACAGTTGCCCGCCCGGCTCCATGCCGCGCAGCAGGCGCGGCTTCAGGTTGGCGCGGGCGGCATAGACCGCCGCGGTGCAGCCCGCCGGGCCGGAGCCGAGGATCAGGACCTTGCTGTGGATACGTTCTGCCATGTTGTTTTTCGTCCGGATGATAAGGTGGCGCGCGTTCCTAAAATACGTCCCGCCGGGCGGCGAGGCAACGCGCCAGCAGGCGCGGCCGGCAGTGCCTCCGCCGCAGGACCGGAGTCACAGTTCCGAGCTTGCGGCCGGCCCGCGCTTGGGTAACATTGTTGCGCGACAGGGAGGAGGCAGCGCGACGATGCGGCGTGTGAAGCTGGACGAAATCGACCTGCGGATTCTGCGCGACCTTCAGAACAACGGCCGGATCACCAACGTCGAGCTGGCGCGCCGCGCCGGGATCTCGGCGCCGCCCTGCCTGCGCCGGGTGCGGGCCCTGGAGGACTCCGGCTATATCCGCGGCTACCACGCCGAGCTCGATACCGAGGCCCTGGGCTTCGAGGTGACCTTCTTCGTCCTGGTCGGCCTCGACAGCCAGAGCGAAGCGGTGCTGAGCGAGTTCCAGGCCCTGGTCACCGACTGGGCCGAGGTGCGGGAATGCCACATGGTCCGCGGCGCCGGCGACTTCGTCCTGAAGATCGTCGCCCGCAACACCGCGCACGAGAACGAGCTGACCGAGCAGCTCACCGCGGCGGCGCACGTGACCACCGTGCAGACGATCCAGGTGATCCGGACCTCGAAGTACCGGCCCGGCGTGCCGATTCGGCCCAACGGCCAGATGTGATCTCCCGGATGTGATCTCAAGGGAAGGCGGGCCAGGGAAGGGCGGCCCGGGCGACCATCGAAGGCCGCCCTGCGACGAGCCGGCTTCCTAGTGTGACGGCCTCAAATCTCGGCACATTTCATGTGCCGAGATTTGGAAGCTGAATCACACGAGATGCAACGCGTTAGCGTCCCTTTGATTCTGCCATTCGCTCTCGCGACTTTCAGAATCGGGACGCTAGTGGAAACGGACCTTCAGCACCTCGTAGCCCTTCACCCCCTTGGGCGTCGTCACCTCGACCGAGTCGCCGATGGTCTTGCCGACGATCGCCCGGGCGATGGGCGAGGTGATGCCGAGCCGGCCCTGCTTGACGTCGGCCTCGTCCTCGCCGACAAGTTGATAGGTCATCTCCTCGTCGGTGTCCTCGTCGACCAGGGTCACCGTGGCGCCGAACTTGACGACCTTGCCTGACAGCTTGGAGACGTCGATGACCTGCGCCCGGGCCATCTTGTCCTCGAGTTCGCCCACGCGGCCTTCAATGAAGCTCTGGCGTTCGCGCGCCGCGTGGTACTCGGCGTTCTCGGAGAGATCGCCATGCTCCCGGGCTTCGGCGATCGCGGTGATCACCTCCGGCCGGGCAACGTTCTTCAGGTGCTTGAGCTCCGCCTCCAGTCTGGCGAAGCCATCTGCGGTCATGGGAATCTTTTCGGTCATGGCTGGCAACCCTGCGCCAACTCCGTTGTCATAAACCATTGAAAATGATGGTGGATCGCTGCCCGAATCAAGAACAACGACGCTTCATCATGCGAACGATCCCTTAAAATAAGACTGCAAAGGCGCGACTTCAAGCTGACCGGCGGTCAGCGCGCCGATCGCCTCGGTCACGGCCACGGCGCCGGCCACCGTGGTGAAGTAGGGGATGCCGTTGGTCAGGGCGGTGCGGCGCAGGGTGAAGCTGTCGGCCATCGCCTTGGCGCCTTCGGTGGTGTTGAACACCAGCTGGATCTTGCCCGAGAGCATGGCGTCGACGATGTGCGGCCGGCCTTCGCGCACTTTGTTGATGCCGCGGACCATCAACCCGCGGTTGCGCAGGTAGTCCGCCGTGCCGCCGGTGGCCACGATCTCGAAGCCCAGTCCGATCAGGCGGCGGGCCAGGGGCAGCATCGCCTCCTTGTCGCCGTCCTTGACCGAGATGAAGACGCAGCCGCCCTTCGGCAGATCGTTCCCGGCCCCGACCTGGGCCTTGGCGAAGGCGCGGCCGAAGTCCCGGTCCAGGCCCATGACCTCGCCGGTCGAGCGCATCTCCGGCCCCAGGATCACGTCGACGCCGGGGAAGCGGGCGAAGGGGAAGACCGCCTCCTTGATCGCGACGTGGTCGTTGCGCTCCGGGGTGGTGTGGAACTCGCTCAGCTTGGCGCCGGCCATGACCCGGGCCGCGATCTTGGCGATCGGGATGCCCACGGCCTTGGCGACGAAGGGCACGGTGCGCGAGGCCCGGGGATTGACCTCCAGGATGTGGATCTCCTTGCCGAGGACCGCGAACTGGACGTTCATCAGGCCGACCACCCCGAGGGCGGCGGCCAGCTTCCGGGTCTGGTCCTCGATCTCGCGGATCACCTCGGCGGAGAGCGAATGGGGCGGCAGGGCGCAGGCCGAATCGCCGGAATGGATGCCGGCCTCCTCGATATGCTCCATGATGCCGGCGACGGCCACCGCCTCGCCGTCGGAGACGGCGTCGACGTCGACCTCGATGGCGTCGCGGAGATAGCCGTCGATCAGTACCGGGTTGCGGCCCGAGACCTTGACCGCGGTGGTGATGTAGCGCGCCAGATCGGCCTCGTTGTGGACGATCTCCATGGCCCGGCCGCCCAGGACGTAGGAGGGTCGCAGAAGGACGGGGTAGCCGATCCGCTCGGCCACCGCTTTGGCCTCCTCGGCCGAGGTCGCGGTGCCGTTGGGCGGCTGCCGCAGGCCAAGCTCGCCGAGCAGGGCCTGGAAGCGCTGCCGGTCCTCGGCCAGGTCGATGGCGTCGGGGGAGGTGCCCAGGATCGGGATCCCGGCCGCCTCCAGGGCGTGGGCCAGCTTCAGCGGGGTCTGGCCGCCGAACTGCACGATCACGCCCAGGAGCCGGCCCTTGCGCTGCTCGACCCGGGCGATCTCGATCACGTCCTCGGCGGTCAGGGGCTCGAAGTAGAGCCGGTCCGAGGTGTCGTAGTCGGTCGACACCGTCTCGGGGTTGCAGTTGACCATGACGGTCTCGATCCCGGCCTCGGCCAGGGCGTAGGCGGCGTGGACGCAGCAGTAGTCGAACTCGATCCCCTGGCCGATGCGGTTCGGGCCGCCGCCCAGGATGATGACCTTGTCCCGCGCGCCGGGATCGGCCTCGCACTCGGCCCTGTCCGGTCCGGCCGTCTCGTAGGCCGAGTACATGTAGGGCGTGGCCGAGGGGAACTCGCCGGCGCAGGTGTCGATCCGCTTGAAGACCGGCGCCAGCCCGGCCTCCCGGCGGCGCCGGCCGGCCTCGGTCTCTTCGAGGCCGGCCAGCTCGGCCAGGCGGGCGTCGGAAAAGCCGAGCTGCTTGAGATAGAGCAACTGGCCGGGCGCCTCGGGCAGGCCGTCCCGGCGCAGCACGGCCTCGGCCTCGACGATCTCGCGGACCTGGGCGAGGAACCAGGGGTCGAAGTGGCAGGTCGCCTGGATCTCCTCCAGGCTCAGGCCGTGGCGGAAGGCCTGGGCGATGGTCAGCAGGCGGTCGGGGGTCGGTCTGGCGAGCGCGGTGCGGACCGCGTCCACGTCCACGGCGCCGTCCGGATCCGCCGCGCCCGGGATCTCGATCTCGTTGAGGCCGGTCAGGCCGGTCTCCATCGAGCGCAGGGCCTTCTGCAGGGATTCCGGAAAGCTGCGGCCGATGGCCATGGCCTCGCCGACCGACTTCATCGCCGTGGTCAGCAAGGGCTCGGCGCCCGGGAACTTCTCGAAGGTGAAGCGCGGTATCTTGGTCACGACGTAGTCGATCGACGGCTCGAAGGAGGCCGGCGTGACCTTTGTGATGTCGTTGTCGAGCTCGTCCAGGGTGTAGCCCACCGCCAGGCGCGCCGCGACCTTGGCGATGGGGAAGCCGGTCGCCTTGGAGGCCAGGGCCGAGGAGCGCGACACCCGCGGGTTCATCTCGATGACCACCAGCCGGCCGTCCGCCGGGTTGACCGCGAACTGGACGTTGGAGCCGCCGGTGTCGACGCCGATCTCCCGCAGGCAGGCGATCGAGGCGTCGCGCATCACCTGGTATTCCTTGTCGGTCAGGGTCAGGGCCGGCGCCACGGTGACCGAGTCGCCGGTGTGGACGCCCATGGGATCGACGTT
>JAKSBE010000349.1 GCA_022361275.1 Kiloniellales bacterium | reverse complement strand
TCGTCACCAGGTGTCCGCAGCTCTACCAGGATCACGCGGAACCGGGACAGCGACATCCCGTGCTCGAACTGGCGGAAGCGGTCGTCGAGTGCGACACCAACGACCCCGACGCGCTGACGGCCGAGGCCCGCGCCTTGCATGCGCGCCACGGCTTCGACGGCACGATCACCTCCTGCGACTACTATCTGACGACGGTGGCGACGCTTGCGGAAACGCTCGGCCTGCCCGGCATTCCCGCCGAGGCGTTCCACCGCGCGGCCAACAAGTACCGGATGCGCCAGGCCCTCGAAGCGGCGGGCCTCCCGAACGCGGGCTTCGCGCTCGCCCGCACGGCGCAGGAGGCGCGCCAAGCGGCGGAGCGGCTCGGCTTTCCGCTGATCGCGAAGCCTTCCGACCTCTGCGCCTCGATGTATGTGAAGAAGGTCGGCGCGCCCGCTGAGCTCGAGGCCGCGGTCGCGGCCATCACCGCGGTCCGGGAGAACACGCGCGGGCAGGCGCTGGAAGGCTTCGCGCTGCTCGAGAGCTTTCTCGAGGGCGAGGAGGTGAGCGTCGAGGTCTGCCTCGATCGCGGCCGCTTCCGACTGCTCGGCATCACCGACAAGAGCCTGGGCGGCCGCACGCTCTGCGTGGAGGACGGCCACATGTTCCCGGCGGACCTGCCCGCGGCCGGGCAGGCCGCGATCGCCGACTATGTCGAGGCCTGCCTCGCCGCCATCGGCTACGATCATGGGGTCGCCCACGTCGAGGTCCGCCTGACCCCGGCGGGCCCGGTCGTGGTCGAGGTCAACCCGCGCCTGGGCGGCAACTACATCGCCGAACTCGTCGAGCTGGTGACGGGCGTCTCGCCCCTCACCTTGATGATCCAGTCGGCGCTCGGACTGCCGCTCGACTGCGATCGGCGGGAGACCGGGCTGAGGAGTGCGGCCGTCCGCTTTCTCGTGCCGGAGACGACCGGCCGCCTGCACCGTATCGACGGGGCTGCCGCGCTCGAAACGAGCCCCGGGCTTCACCGCTATGCGATCACCGCACGGGCGGGCCAGGACGTCGTGGCGGCCGAGGACAACAACGGCTATCTGGGCTATGCGATCTGCACCGATCCGGACGGCTTGGGCGCCCGGTCCCTGGCGACCGGGGCCCTGGCACGCCTCTCGCCGGTGATCGGGCCTGCCGAGGCGAGCGAAACCGCCGAGACCGCGTAGATGCTCGCGGCGCTGGGGGACGGACGCGAACGGCGCGTCTATTCGGTCCTGCTGGTCAACACCTTCGGCTTCAATCTCGGCTTTTACATGATGCTGCCCTATCTCGCCGCCTACCTTTCCGGCGATCTGGGTTACTCCGCCGTTTTCGTCGGTCTGTTGCTGGGGTTGCGGAACCTGAGCCAGCAGGGCCTGTTCCTGGTCGGCGGCACGCTGGCGGATCGTTTCGACCACCGCCAGGTCATCCTGGCCGGCTGCCTCCTGCGCGTCCTTGGCTTTGCGCTCTTCGGCCTCGTCATCTCCGAGGCCGGACTGATCCTGGCGACCGTCCTCAGCGGCTTCGCCGGCGCGCTCTTCACCCCCGCGAGCCAGGCCTACATGGCCGCCGCCAGCCAAGGCCACGCGCGGCGCAACGAGCTCTATGCCCTGCAGAGCATGGCGGCCGAGGCGGGTGCGCTGCTCGGCCCCTTGTTCGGCCTTGCGCTGCTTTTCTGGGACTTTCGGCTGATCTGCTATGCGGCGGCCGGCGTGTTCCTGGCGCTTGCGATCGTCCAGGCGCGCTTCCTGCCATCGCAACCGGGCAGCGAGCGGAAAACCGAGATCCCGATCGGCCACGACTTGCTCCTCCCCCTGAAGAACAGGTCCTTCGTTCTGTTCACGCTTTTCCTGACCGCCTACTACGTGTTCTTCATGCAGCTCTACCTGATGATCCCGCTGGCCATTCCGGAGGACTGGCGGGACATCGGGACCGGCCTGGTCTTCTTCCTCTCGGCGGTCTTGGGCGTGGGACTGCAACTCCCGATCCATCGGCTGTGCCGGGCGGTCTTGACCCGACCGCAAGCCATCGCCCTCGGCTTGCTGGTCATGGGCTTCGCCTTCGGCCTGCTGGCCTGGACTCCCGCTTGGGCCGGCGCCTATGCACCCCTGGTCGGGCCCGTGACCGCAGCCGCCGTGCTGACCCTGGGTACCCTCATGGCCTTTCCCTACGTGACCGCACTGGTGCCGGAACTCGCCGGCGAGCGGCGCCAGGGAACCTACTACGGCTGGTTCTATTTCGCCGCCGGCTTCGGCGGCATGCTCGGAAGCGGCGCCGTCGGCTGGCTCTGGGAGCTTGGGCTCGAACCGGGCCTGTGGCTCCTGCCCGGCCTCGCCGTGCTCTCCGCGGCCGGGGTGCTTCTGACGCTCTCATATCGGCGGCCGGTCGATCCGGAAGACTCTCCGATCTCGTGACCGGGGCTTCAACATTCCGAAAGAAATCCGGGCAGTGTTCCGGGCCGCCCCGAACTGCCCCTCATCGCCATTGCGGTACAAGACCAATGGCGCAGCATCGGCATCCAGCTCGCCGTCTACGCGCGAAACTACGGCTTGAGCCCGGCCCCGCCGTCGTCCTCGTCACCCACAGCGGCCCGATGGCCGACCGCTGGGCCGTGCGGCGCTACGAGCTGCCCTCGGGCGATCTGCGATCCGCGCCGCTTCAAGCACTCCAAGCTGGTTGATGCGCACTTCGGATTGATGCCAAGACGCTCACAGCCGGGCATCGAAGTCACGTCTTGGAACGACCCGATCGAGGACGCGTGGCCAAGAGCGACGCCAAGGCGTCGATCCTGCCCCGATCGCCATCAGCCAAGGCAGCGGCAATCTTGACGTCGGAGAGCCGTCGCCCAAGGTTCGCCGCGAGGCTCGCAGCAGCGTTGAAGCGAACCAGATACTCTTCGTCATACAACGCTTCTCGAAGCGCTGCGTTCGCCTCCGGCCGGTTGATACCACTCAAGAGGTTTGCAGCGTTGACCCGATCGGACCATGAGTCGTCAAAAGCGTCCGGGCGGAGAATAGACGTGATGATCTGGACCGAGGCCGGATCTCCGGTCAGATCCCAGAGCGCCCTTCCAATGAACGCCGTAACGCTCCCCGTGCTGGTCGGGAGACGTCGTCGCAGATGGGGAATCGCTTTGGTCGAGTTCATGAGCGCCAGCGCTGGAATCTCGTAATAGTCCAGATTAGCGAGGAGATCGTCCTCCAACCGGTCACGTTCCGCGCCCCGCGCACGGAGAACGATCGAATAGTCGGGGCCGTCCCGACCGATCGAAGCCTTAAACCGACCGTACAAGGTGCCCATGACCGATGCCCGCTTCGCTTCGAACCCGCGAACTGCCGTTTCTTCGCCTGCAACCCTACAAAAAAGCGTGACCGCACAGAGTGCGATGAGAAAGATACCAAGGTATCCCTTCAGTCTTTTAAGGGTGTACGCGGCGGGCCCGCTCCGCTTGTTGCCCCGGGTATCCGTTTTTGGCGCCGGCTAGATGGTTTGGAAAGCACTCTTAAGTCCAACGCATCCATATCCTGCTCGGACGGCAAAGGGGGATTGAATGCGTGGCAAAAGGCAATCTGGGCGCGCGTGAGAATTCCGAACGCCAGGATATGAACGAAAAATACCAGCGACCCCAGAGTGGCCAAATCCATTTGAATGACCGTATCCAAGATTAAAAGAAATGACAAAGCAAAACTCGAACGGAGATCCGTGCCTGAGCGGATGCGCAGCGTCAACCAGAAAATCAAAAGCAACCGCACAATCGTCCAAGCGGCTAAGCGGAAATCGATCCGATCACCCGCAACATCATATCGGTAGACCGGGTGCACCGCACCAAGTCCCAGCATTTGCGCTGCGAAAAACAGCAAGGCAGTCGCGATGAAAACGCGTCGTATTCCTTTGAAAGATACCAGGCCGATAGCCCAAAACGGTAAAAACACGGCGGCGACGATCAGTCCCATAAGGACGGGAGCCAAGGCTTTGAGGTTTGCGGAAGGGGTAAATCCGCCGGCCAAACCGGTAAAACCAGCAACGTACACATTGCTGAAGAAAAGAGCGGCGGTCAGAATTGTGATAAAGAGATAAAGATAACCGCCCTGCGCACCGGTTTTGGCAACGGCCAAAGCCCTCTTCCAATCAGACAGAGAGGTGTGGTTCTGAGAGTTCCGGCTCCCGAAGGTCATATCTTAGCTCTCAACAGGCTGTTTCATAAGCAGCAATATGCAGCAAACGGCACTCTCTTGGCCCGCATGTGATCGCCATTTCTATCGGGCCGTCCGCTCGTGATCAATCAGCAGCCGGAAGCTGACGGTGCGCTATACCGGGCGCGACCGCGATGCCTTGCGCTATGCTTGTCATGGCCAGTCGAGACGAAGCCCGTCGGCGCGGCGAGGCCCTGGCGGCCGAAATGGGCGCCCTCCTCGGCGCTGTCGAGAACGATCAGGCGTGCATAAGGCCGGACAATATCGAGCGTAGCTGCAGATTAAGATTCGGTTGCGCCGTCTTCGGTCAGATCTCCGAGAAACAGGCAGCCGCCGGCGTCCGCATGGCGCCGGTTGATATCGGCGACGGCCCTCGCCAACCGGCCCGAAGAGTCCAGGCCCTGCGCCCTTTGCCCTTGGCAGATAATCCCGTCCATAGCCGAGCGGGCGGCAGCCGATCACCGGCCTCCAGACCGCCATTGACGATCTCGTCGAAGAGCGCATCGCGCACGCGCGACCACAAGGTCTGACCGGTCTGTCGAAGCCCCACCTCTGCCATGGTGCTCAGCCCGTCGCACAAGCATGGAATGCCGTGATGGAAGTTGCTGAATGGTACGCATATACAGATGAATGTACAGTCTTGATCCAAGAGAGACCGGGGTTCCCCCGGTTTGGTGGCCATGACCTGCCCCCTGGAACCGGTCATCCAGCGTGAGAGTCCGGCGGCTTGAGTTTGCCCTTCGCGGAGGTCGGTTGTCATCTCACCAGGGGCATGCCCCTCAGGGCTTGAACCTGCGACTTCAGGTTATTGACCCGAGAACCGTGGCGCGCGCTTCTCCAAAAAGGCCTTCATGCCCTCCCTCTGGTCGGCGGTGGCGAAGAGGGAATGAAAGACCCGGCGTTCGAACCGCAGGCCTTCCATCAGGGAGCTGCTTTCCGAGAAATCGACGACCTCCTTTGCCATCATGACCGCGGGCTTGGAGTAGCCGGCAATCGTCGCGGCGGCTTCCTCCGCCTCGTCGAGCAGCCGGTCCGACGGCACCACACGGGAAACCAGGCCGGCCCGAAGGGCCTCTTCCGCGCCGACCAGGCGCCCGGTCAGTATCATGTCCATCGCCAGGGCTCGGCCGACCAGGCGGGTCAGGCGCTGCGAACCGCCGATCCCGGGAATGACGCCCAGCTTGATCTCCGGCTGCCCGAACTTCGCGCTCTCGGCCGCCAGAATGACGTCGCACATCATGGCAAGCTCGCAGCCCCCACCGAGGGCATAGCCCGCGACGGCCGCCACCTTTGGCGTGCGCAGCGCCGCAAAGCGCTCCCAAGCGCCGAAGTAGTCCTCTGCGTACATCTCGCCGAAGCTCTTCGATTGCATTTCGCCGATATCGGCACCCGCCGCGAAGGCCCGCGCGCTCCCGGTGATGACGAAGCAACCGATGCCGGGATCGCTGTCGAGCGGTACCAAGGCCTCGAGCATTTCGCGCAGCACGTCCGAGTTCAGCGCGTTCAGCGCTTCAGGCCGGTCGACCCGTACCGTGACGACGGCCCCTTTCCGAGTCACTTCGGTGAGTTTCATTTCACGTCCCCTCAAGAATCCCAGATGGCCCCATAGGCGGGAATACCCTCACGCTCGACTCGGCCAACCACGTCCCAGGTCAGGCGCTTGTTGGAGATGCAGATGACCGCCTCGGCCTCGAAGCCCCTGACAGCGGCGATCGCCAACGCGGCCAGATCGGGCTTGCCCTGACGGTCGGTGTTCCAGATCTGCGCATCGGGGCAGGCTTCCAGGATCTCCGCGACCAGCGCATCGCCATAGGTCTCTCGCGGCGAGCGCGTCGCCCAGATCAGATGAATGGGAACCTGCTTCGCGAGGAGGTGCGGCATGACGGGCCCGATGCCACTTCCGGTTGCGACATAGACCACGCGTTTGAAAAGGACCTCGATGCGGGCGACGCCCGAGGTCGTGATGCCCTTGACCCAGACATGGCCGGGGCAGTCGTCGATGAACTTGCCCGTCCAATCGCCGGCACGGGAGATGATCAGCCGATATCCCCTCTGTCCCGGCGCCGGGATCGAGGCGAAGGAATGCCATTCCAGAAGCGGGCTGCGGCTGATCGCGTTGGATGAGCCGGGAAAGGCGTCGTCGCCGTAGTCGAAACGCACGACCACGGCGTGACCGGAGGGCTTCACGACCTCGATCGGCACCTTCTTGAGCCTGAGCCAGGGCAGCAGGATCGAGAGGGTCACCAAGCCGAGCGCCCAGAAGGCCGGAGCCTCCAGGACCGCGGCGCCCCGGTCGAGCAGGAAGGAGATCGACTGCACCCAGAGCGCGGCCAGAACCGCCCAGCCGGCAAAACGGTGCGTTCGCTCGAAGAGGTCGTGGAAGCGCGCGCGGATCGGGCCGAGGGCGGTGCCGATCATGGCCGACAGCAGTCCGACCAGGAGCAGGCTCGCGGCGATCGTCAGGTTGGAGACCACCGCCCGGTCCTGCGCTGCGAGCCAGATCACACCCGCAGTGAAAGCAGCCAGCCAGAGCGATCCGACGACCGCGCCGCCCATATGAAGGCCCCCGAAATGATACACCTTCGCCGCCGTCCAGCGGATCGAAAGCGGCCAGGACGTCGGTATTCGCGTGGCCAGCCAGAAAAGCAGGTTGATCACGTGCTGCTGGCGGATGAGGGCGGCGAGCGAAAGGTTGACCAGCGCCATGTCGGCGAGCCGCTCGAGCCGAGGTCCGCCTTCATCCCACCACCAGTCGTTCGAAAGGCCATGGACCAGAAGCCCGAAGTTGACGAGGGCCACCAATGCCGCGAGCTGACGGTACTGGTGGAAGGTCGGGTTCGTGAAAAGGCGCGTGAAGGACCAGGCAGGGCGCCGGCCAAGAGTCGTATCCGCGGTCATGTCCCCACTGTCCTTCCGATCGCCGTCCCGGCATGGGCGGCCGCCTCCGCCATGAGCAGAGCCTTGTCCACCTTGCCGCGGCCGGTCAGGGGCAGGGCCTCCCGGGCGATCACGCAGGCCGGGACGCAGTAGTAGGGCAAGGCCGCGGCAACGCGGGCCATTGCGTCCCGCGTGTCGACGCTGCCGGGGCTGACGAAGGACACGAGCGTCCGCTCATCGAGCTTGAGCGTGACCGCCTTCATGCAACCTGCGGCGGTCTCCAGGACCGAAGAAATGCCGTCCAGCTCGACGCGGAAGCCGCGGACCTTGACCTGATCGTCGGTGCGCCCCAGGTGCTCGAGCTCGCCCTCGGGCGTCCAGCGCCCGAGATCGCGGGTCCGAAACATGCGCGCGGAACCGCCGATGAAGGGATCCGGCAGGTAGCGCTCCGCGTTCAGGGCGTCGTTGTCCAGATACCCTTTGGAGACGCCGCAGCCGCCGGCCCACATCTCGCCGACCTCGCCGATTCTGCAGGGCCGCAGGCCCTGGTCAAGCACGTAGACCGTGTTGTTCGGCGTCGGCGCGCCGATGGTCAGGCTGGCGCAACTGCGGTCGTAACGCTGCGCCGTGTTGACGATCGTCGTCTCCGTCGGCCCGCAGGCGTTGTAGAAGGTCGCAAAGCTGGACCAGGCGTCGGCGAGCGGCCGCGGACACGGCTCGCCGGCCACGGCGGCGACCTTGACGTTCCGGCAGCGCTCGATGTCCATGGACCCGAGGATCGAGGGCGTGGCGATCACGACGTCCGAGCGCGCTGCGGCGTCGGTGACGTCGGATCCGCGGATGACCAGGGTGGCGCCGTTTGCGAGCGCCCCCAGGATCTCCCAGGCCGCCATGTCGAACGCTATGCAGAGGATCTGCGCCACCTTGAGCCCGGGACGGATCCCGAGATCACCGGGCGGGGTCAGCAATATGTTGCAAACGTTGCGATGCGTGACCTGCACACCGTTCGGCGTGCCGGTCGTGCCGGACGTGAAGAGAACGAAGCAGGTATCCTCCGGCCGGAGGGCACGCGAAAGCCCGAGGCCGGCATCGGCGTCGGCCGTTTCCGCCCTCAGGCGGTCGATTGCGATCACCTGATGTCCTTCGGCGACCGGGATCGCGTCTTCGAACTCCGACAGGGTCAGGATCACCCGCGTCTTCGCCACCGAGACGATGTGGCGGAGCTGGACCTCCGGCGCCAGGCGCGCATCCTGGGGCACATAGGCCGCGCCGACCTTCAGGCTCGCCAGGATGCCGACCAGCATCGGGATCGAGCGGCGCAGAAAGAGCGCGACGTTGTCGCCGGGCCGGACGCCGAGCGCCTGAAGTCGCAGCGCCAGCCGCGTGGCCTGTCGCTCAAGCTCGCCATAGGTGATGGTCTGGCCCAGATGTTCGGCCGCCACGGCGTCCGGCCGTCGCGCCGCCCAGAACTCGAAGGCGCGGTGGATCAAGGGAAAGCGCGGCGCGCAAACCGGTCCTTGTCCGAAGGCTTCGAACAGATCCTGGTCGGACGGGCTGAGGTTCGAAAGCGCTGTGCGGTGGAATCTCAGCTTCTGCGGCTGGTCGCCGACCTGCCTTTTGCGCCGACTGGAGTCGGCGGTTCTGAGCGCAGCATCGTTTGGATAGAGGGCGGTGGACCGCATCGTTTACGTCCTTTCAAGAGTGATCTCTTGCGCGACCGGCAGCGAACATACTGGGAAACTTTCCCATCAGATAACGGGCGGAAGCGTACTGGGAAATTTTCCCAGTACAACCCTTCGGCGAGTCACAAGATCGTGCTCTACTTGTATTGATTCCAATTCGCAGGCTTTGAGGCAGATAAGCAAAGGCGTTATGAGTAAAATCTGACAGTCTGCCGAGTCGGCAGGTTCTAAGTGGAGAAACGCCGTTGGGGGACGAAGCGGACCTCGCATTGCTAACGCGCCGGACGCTGCGTCAGGTGCTGCTCCCCCTCGCACGCATCATGGTCGCCCGAGGCATCACGATTGCGGACGCGAACGAGATCTTGAAGGAAGTGCTGTTCGACGTCGCCAGAGATCTCTCGGGCGAGGGGCCCAAGACGAGCGACAGTCGCGTCAGCCTCTTGACCGGCCTACATCGAAAGGACGTGGGCCGCCTCCGTAAGGCCAAGGCAGGTGCGCGACGAAAATCCTCCATGAACGCTGCCGCCAAAGTGATCGCGCTCTGGACGACGGACCGGAGCTTCCTCGACGGCAAGGGCGCGGCGCGCACCCTGCCCCGCGTCTCCGACACCAGGCCCGGTTTCGACGAGCTCGTGGAACGCGCGCGCGTCGACCTGCCCGCGGGCACCATCGTCACCCACCTGGTCGATCAGAAGCTGGTCACGGAAAGCCGGGACAAGCGTTTGAAACTCCGGACCGATGCCTACCTCCCCGTGCCAGGGAGCGCCGAGATGCTGGTCGCCTTCGAGAAGAACGTCAGCGCTCACCTGGATGCGGCGGCAGGGAATCTCCTGTCCGAGCGCGCGCGCCCCTTCTTCGAACGCGCTTCGCACTTCAATCGCCTCTCCGAGAAATCCGTTCGCGAGCTGGAAGCGCTCGCCCGCCGTCTCGGCTCGGAAGCCCTGCGCCGCTTCAACGAGGAAGCCATGGCGCTTCAACGACAGGACGTCGAAGACGAAACCAACACCGGCCGTGTTTCCCTAGGGGTCTATGTCCTGCCCCGGCACAAGGCCGCACCGAAGAAAGAGGCCAAGAAATGAACCGCCTGCGCCCTTTGCTTCGAGCCTTGGCCTGCCTGGCGATCCCACTCCTACCGGGGCCGGCGGGCGCGGAAGAGACCGAGGCCGGCACGCTCGGCACCGGCATCCTGGGGGTGGTGACGGGGATCAGCAGCATCCACGTCAACGGCCTGAACATCGAGACACCCGATGGCCTCATGGTCGGCTCGCGCCTGGGCGCGCAGCCCGCCTCGGCGCTGAGGCCCGGGGACACGGTGATCGTCACGGCCCGGCGCCAGAACGGCGTACTGACGGCGCGGGAGATCGAGCGCTACCACCCGGTGATTGCGCCGCTCGACGACGTAGGGCCGGACCGGCTGGTCGCCGCCGGGATGACAATCGACGTATCGGAGGCACGGCGGCCACCGTCAGGCAGCCTCGAGCCGGGCGACTGGGTCGCCGTCAGCGGTCTGTGGCGCGGCGATCTGGTCATGGCCTCGGCCATCGACGAGATCGCCCCACGGGATCTGGTCACGGTGAGCGGCAGCTTTTCTTCGACCGACGAAGGCCGACGCGTCGGCGCCCTGCGCTTTGAGGTCCCGGTCCTGCAGCATGCCGAACCGGGCGACGGGCTGACCGTCACCGGCGAATGGCAGCCCGGCGCGGAGGTCCTGATCGCCCGAGAGGTCCAGGTCGGGCTGTTTCCCCGGGAGGTAGAGACCCTCTTGATCGAAGGCTATCTGTCACCGCCGGATCGGCGTGGTACCTATACGATCTACGGCACCGGCCTGGTCGCCTACACCGGGGGGCGCGACATGGAGATGCCGCAGGAGCGGAGCCTCTTCTGTGTCAGGCGCGCCGACGATCCCCGGATCGTCCAGGAGCTGCCTCTCGACCTCAGCAGTCGGGAAAGACTGGATCTGCTGGAGGCTGCGAGTGCCGAACACAGGCAAGGGGCGCCGTCGATCATGGAACGCTGCCTGAGAAAACGCTGAGAGAGGGCCGGACGGTCTCCGGCCTCGGGCACGGCTTCGGCCCGGCCGCCAGTCCGGACGACTTTCCGACCGGAAAGGGGTCTGATCGCCATCGCGCGCGACCTGTCAAAGCGTTTTCAGTCCCGAGGCTGCAGGCGTGATCGCGTTCACGCTCCGTATCCGGGCCGGTGGCGTCATGCGGAACCCGCAAGCCGTCCGAGACATCGCTCGGGGCGGCACTGGCCCAGGTTCGGCCGGATATCCCGTCATTGACGACGCCCGACCAGGCCGTACCAGACGGCGGCGGCGACGGGGATCGCGAGCGCAACCCAGGAAAGGACGTCGCCGGCGCCGTCCGCCAGCAGGGCAGCGATCAGGCCGATCGCGCTCAGCAGGCCGAGCACGATCGGCATGCGCCAGATCCGCGCCCGCCCGGGAGCCCCTTTCAAGCGAGCGGATCCGCGTGCTTGACCGAACCGGCCCCCGAAGCGACCTCGTGGTCATCGGTCCGCTGGGCGGCGAGCCAGGCCTCGAAGGAGAGGTGGCGCCGCTTGAACCAGAGATAGAGGCCGCTGCCGAGAACCAGGATCGCCAGCAGGCTCAGAAGCGCCCACAGGATCTTGAGCGGCAGGCCGCCGTAGTCGCCGAAATGCAAGGGCTGGGAGACCAGGAGCGCCACCGCGTACCAGGGCAGGTTACGGGATTCGAGCACCTCTGACGTCCGGGCATCGATCAACAAGGGCGTCAGCAGCTTCGATGTCAAGGGAGCGCTTCCCTGCATGAAGGCGACGAAGTGGCGCGGGCCGGCGAAGCCGTTGCCGGGAAAAGCCAGGAAACTGAGCTGCATGCCGGGCGCGGCCGCAAGGGCCGCGTCCACCGCGCCCTGAACCGATCCGCGAACCGATCCGCCTCCCTGGGGAGTCGGGCCGCCGTCGTCGTGGCGGGCGATCATCTCGGCCAGCTGCGTCGACTGCCAGTGACCGAAGATCGGGATCGAGAGGGTGTTGACGACCCCGGTGGCGCCCACGACGAAAAGCCAGACCAGGGTTACGATCCCGAGCAGGTTGTGCAGGTCCAGCCACTTGACCCGGGCCGAGCGGCGCCGGCGCACCGTGCCGAAGCGCAGCTTGCGCATGTAGGGTCCGTAGAGGACGGTCCCGGAAACCAGCGACGCCAGGAACAGCAGCCCCATGAAACCGAGGAACAGCGTCCCCGGCAGGCCCGCGAAAAGATCGTAGTGCAGCCGGAAGACGACATGCATGACGCCCTGGCCAAGCGGGTACTCGCTGAGCAGCTCTCCGCTCCGGGCGTCATAGGTGAAGAAGGCCGAGGCCTCCGGCGCGTCCACCGTCTCTCCCAGCCGCACGAACCAGAGCTCCGGCTCGTCCGGGTCGCGCACCAGGAACTGCAGGAAATCCTCGGGCCGGCGCGAGGCCGCGTCCGCGACGATGCGATCGAGGTTCGCCCGTCGATCGGCGTTTTCGAGGGGCGGCGGCTCCACGCTGTAGCCGAGGGCGTGGTCGATCTCGTGGTGAAAGATCAGCGGCAGCCCGGTCAGGCAAAGGAGCAGCAGGAAGGACGTGCAGACCAGGCTGGTCCACTTGTGCACGAGGTACCAGGTCTTCATCGGCGGCAGGCTCTCCCGTCCCGGCGGCTACCACTTGATCGAATAGGTCAGCGAGACCGTCCGCCCCGGCCCCTTCGAGAAGGCGAAGGGCAGCGCACCGGCCTGGTTCAGCACCGGGAAGTAATCCTCGTTGAGGAGGTTCTGGACCCCCAGTTGCAGCTTGCCGTAGCCCGTATCGAAGCTGCTGAAGAGGTCGAAGATGACGTAGTCGTCCACCTCGCCGTTGCCGAACTGCGTGCTGTCCGGATTCCGGTCCCCGGAGTAGAGGCCCTGCAGGTAGAGCGTCCACCAGTCGAAGGGTCTGTACTCCGCATAGGCCGTCGCCTTGAGAGGCGGCACGCGGGTACTCGGCAGGTCCTCGTCGAAGTTCCCGTCGTCGTCGAGGTCGACCTCGCCTTCCAGCCAGCTGAAGGTGCCGCCGACGCGCAAGGCCTCCAAGGGCGTGACGTCGACCGTGAACTCGACGCCGTAGATCCGCTCCGGCTGCTTGGCGATGACGAGGTCCTGGTCGAAGGTCGTGCCGTTGTCGGACTCGCTGAAGAAGCCCGAGACCGAGGCGTTCCAGCGCTCGTACTGGGCACGCAGGCCGAGCTCGTAGTTGTCGACCGTCTGGACTTCGGACTGGAGCGCCGAGACGTCGGTCTCCTTGGTGTCGTTGATGGCGCGCCCCAGGTCCGCGAGCGAGAAGCCCTGGGAGAAACCGCCGAAGAGCTCGGCGTTGTCCGTGATGAAGACCGTGGCGCTGACGTTGAACAAGGTCTCGCTGAAACTCAGGAAGCCGCCGTTGACGGCGACGTCCTGCCCGTTCACGACATCATCGGCCTCGACCGATATGTCCTCGTAGCGGATCCCGCCCCGCAGCAGCCCGAAGTCGGCCACGGGAACCTCGAGCTGCAGGAAGCCGGCCAGGGCGTCCTGCTTCAGTTCGGGCGTGGTCTGGGGTGCGTTGAACGCCGGCTGCGCGGTCTCGTCGTGCAGGTAGTCCATGCCCCAGATCGCGTTGAGGGATATCGGTCCCGCCTGAACCGGGGTGTCTATGGTCAGGCGCCCGCCGAACTTCTCCGACGTGATCTCGGCCTGCGAGTAACCCGGAAACTTCGAGAAGCGCGTGGTGAGGTCGGCGTAGTAGATCTGCGCTCTGACGTCGCTTTGGAGCAGCGCCTTGTTGCGGTAGGCCAGATTGACCGTCGTGTTCTCGGTGCCGGGGTCCCTGACGTTGTCGTTGCCGCGCACCGCCGGCGTCTTCTCGCCGTTGGCCGGATCGCCTTCGCCGAGCCCGGCGAAGGCGCTGTCCTGGAAGATGCTGAAACGGTTGGCCGAAAGTTCGATGCGCTGCCGTCCCTCGTCGAGCTCGTAGCCGACCTTGCCGAGGAGGTTGTACGCGTCGGTATCGGCGAGACCGCCCTGCACGCCGAAGGGATCGGCCGGGATGCGGTCGCCGTCGGCGTCGAAGAAGCCGTTGCGCTGCACGAAGGTCCCGCCGACCAGATAGTCGAACTCGCCGGCCCGGCCGGAGACCTGGTGGTTCGTATGCCATTCCAGGGAGTCGTCCGGATTCGTGGCCGAGACCTTGATGCCCGCTTCCGAGTGCCCGTTGACCGTCCCCTCCTCGGGCCTGCGCGTGATGATGTTGACCACCCCGCCCGTGGCGCCGAAGCCGTAGGTCGCCGAGCCGCCGCGCACGACCTCGACCCGCTCGATGGCGTCCGCGCTGATGGTGTTGAGCGAGCGGCGGCCGTCGCGTAGCGGGGACGACTGGGGCACCCCGTCGATCAGCGTCAGGAAGTTGCGGCCCCGAAGCGTCTGGCCGAAGTCGGTCAGCGCCTCGGTGCTCTGGCTGAAGCCGGGAACGCTCTTGGAGAGTATGGCGCCGAGGCTGCGGTCGATCCGCGACTGGCGCTCGATCGCCTCGCGCCCGACGACGGTGACGGAGCGGGTCAGCTCGGAAACGGGGGTCTCGGTGCGCGTCGCGGAGACCACGACCGGCTCGACCCTGGTCTCCGTCCCTTCCGTCTGCGCGGTCGATTCCGATTCGAGCGTCACGCTGTCTGCGCTCAAAAAGCGGTAACGAAGCCCCGTCCCGGCGAGAAGGCGTTGCAGCGCCTCCTCGGGCGTGAAGCTCCCGGTCAGGCCCTCGGTCCGCTTCCCTGCCACCTGACCGGAGGTAAAGAGAAGCTTCAGGTTCGCCCGATCCGCCAGCGCGGTCAGGGCCGTATCGAGATCCTGGGCCCGGATGTCGAATGCGAACCTTGGCGGTCCTTCGGCCTGTGCCTGCTGCGCCGAGCCAAGCGACGGCCCGGAGGGCGAGAGATCCGCAGCCGAGACCTCCGGCCGATCCGCAGCAGCTACGGCGGCCATGACGACCAGGGCGATGCCCGCCACGCGCGCCGGCCGAGCGGCGTCGCGCCGCCTGTCAGGCGCAACAAGTTCCTTCAAGATCCGGTGGCCTCCCCGCCTCGCCCATGTCGTCGCCCGCAGTCGGGTCAGGAGTGCAAATGCGACTTACTTGCACTGTTAAGACGAAACGGGGATTGCGATCTTGCAGCGGCACGAGGAAAAAAGTCTCGTGACGCAGAAGCCCCGGGGGCGCCCCGAAGAGTCAGGGACGGCGGATCAGGGTCATGAAAGGGAGCCGGATCACCTCGACCTGGAGGCCGCGTTCGAGCGAACGCCAGATTTCCTCCGGCTCGTCGAGTTCGAAGACGCCGGTCACCTGCAGGGCTTTCAGGCCATCGTCCAGGATGACGGTCCGATTGACGGCGTAGCGATCGAGCTCCGATACGACCTCGGCCAGAGGACGTCGATTGAAGATGAGCTTGCCGCGTCGCCAAGCTGTGGCAACGGCGAGGTCGGCGGGCTCGGGATCGGCGAGGTGGCGGCCCGGGCCGAAGGTCGTCTGCTGTCCCGCCCCAAGCAGGGTCGATGGGCCGCCCGCGTGCGGGCGGACCCGAACGGCCCCCTCCGAAACCACGACCCGCGCGGCGGCACCGTCTCGCCGGACCGCGAAGACCGTGCCGAGCGCCCTGACCTCGCCGTCGGCCACCTCCACGACGAAAGGCCGGGCCGCGTCGCCGACGACGTCGAACGCCGCTTCCCCCGAGTTCAGCGTCAGCCGTCGCTCGCGATCGGTGTAGGACAGGCTGAGCGCCGTCGCGGTGTTGAGGACGGCGGTCGAGCCATCGGGCAGGCGGACGTCGCGCCGCTCGCCCCTTCGGGATGCATAGTCGGCGAAGAGGCCCGAAACCGGGCCGAGGGTCTCGGAAGCGAGCACGGCGACAACCAGGGACGCGGCGAGCCCTCCGAGGACCACGGCTCTCCGGGGCAGCTTCCGACGGCGCTGCCGCAAGCGGTCGCCGGCCGGCGGCCGAGTGGCCCCCGCGTCGTGGGCTTGGCTTTCGGAGAAGGCCGCTGCGGCTGCCGTTGCGCCGACGTCCCGCCACAAGGCTTCGGCCTCGCGCGCGGCGGCTTCGTGGGCGGGGCTCCGCCTTCGCCAAGCCGCGAAGGCGGCCTGATCGGCCGGCGTCGCACGATCGGAGCGTAGCCGGACAAGCCAGTCCAAGGCGTCGTCGCTGAGTGCAACTTCGACTTGCGGTCGGTTCTTTGACCCCTCGTGTGCCATGAGCTGCAAACCGTTCGGATGGCCGTGAACGGCATCGTCCTTTCCCGCCGCCACTCTTAGGACGATTCCCGGCCTTCCGTCCAGCAGCGGGCCGGCTAGTTTTCTTCGTCGAAGCGCCGCAGGTGGTCCCGGCAGGCCCGCAAAGCCTGGGCGATGTACTTGGCGACCATGCTCTCCGAGACCCCGAGTTCTTCGGCGATCCGCGCAAAGGTGAGATGATTGACGCGGCTCATCAGCAGCGCCCGGCGCGCGTTCGGCGGCAAGGCCGCAAGCGCCTCGTCGAGCAGTTCGAGACGCTCCCTGGCCAGGAGGGTCCGCTCCGGCGAGGCCAAGGGGTCGGGGATGGCCTCGGTCCCGTCCATCGTGGTCGAGCGACCTTCGGTCCGGCCCTCCTTGCGGAGGGTATCGATCGCAAGGTTGCCAGCCACGCGGAAGACATAGGCCCGCGGGTTGTCGATGCCGCCCGCCGGCTGCGGGGCCGCTGCGAGCCTGACATAGGTGTCCTGCGCTATGTCGGCGGCGCGCTCGGCGTCCCCGGTGCGGCGTGCCAGAAAACGCAGCAACTCCTCGTAGTGCTCCCCGAAACTCGCCATGAGATTCGACCTCTGGCGGCGCCCCACTTTACACCCCCCGTCTCGGCAAACGTTCTTGCTGGAAGCCTTCTACCGCAGCGCCGGAGCCGCTCGATCACGACGTCTTGAGAGGTCGACACACTATCCGAGTTGCGAACAATTCTCAATACGGCGCCTTTCCCGAGCGGCGGCGCCAATGCCGGTGGTATCCGGTCGCTCCTCCGCCTTGGCAGCTACTTCAAGAACCTGCGTTCTATATCCTTGACGCGGTCCATATCCTGCAGACGGAAAATCTCCGCCACCGACACGATGTCCTTGTTCACTTCATGGATGCCGCCGTCGGCAAGGATCCGCCGATAGACGCCCTGGATCGCCGTGACCGCGGCGCGGACCGTATGGTTGCCCCAGATCACCATGCCCACCTTGCCGCTCGCCCGGACCCTCTCGACGGTCATCTCAGGATAGGCCGTCGGCACCAGGACCAGCGGCACCGCGCCGTTCCAGGCCGCGATAAAGGCCTCGATCTCCTCCGGCGTCTTCTGCTTGGAGTGTATCAGGATCATGTCGGCGCCGGCTTCCACGTAGGCGGCCGCGCGCTTGAGCGCCTCTTCCTGACCCAGCCCCGCGATCAGCGCCTCGACCCGGGCGACGATCAGGAACGCCTCCGACTGTCGGCTGGCGCAGGCCGCTTCGATCTTGCCCTGGAATTCCTCGATGCGGAGCAGATCCTGGCGCCCGCCGTCGACCAGGCTCGTCACCTTGGGGAACACCTTGTCCTCGATGACGACGCAGGCGGCGCCCGCCCGCTCGTACTCCCGGATGGCATGGACGACGTTCACGGCGTTGCCGAAGCCGGTGTCGATGTCGGCAACGACCGGCAAGGCGCTTCGGGCCGCGACCGCGCGGGTCATCTCCAGGTGCTGGGTCATGGTCACGAGGCTGACGTCGGCAAGCCCAAGGTAGGCCGACAACTCGAAGCCGGATGCCCAGAGCGCATCGAAGCCCGCCTCCTCGGCAAGTATGGCGGACAGCGGACTGTGCGTCGCGATCACTTGAACCAGGCCACGATCATGGATGAGCGAGCGCAAGGCAGCCATCACGCAACCTCCCGGACCAGCACCTCGCAAGCGGCCCGGATGCGACTGCAGGCGAGCTCCAGCGAAGCCATCGAAGCCGCATAGGAGAGGCGGAAGTATCCCTTTGCGAGAAAACTCGAACCCGGCACCACAGCGACGCCCGACTGCTCCAGAAGATACACGGCGAAATCGGCGTCGGACTGGATCCTCCGACCGTCGGGCGTCGCGGTGCCGATGAGGCCCGCGCAGGACACGAAAGCATAGAAGGCGCCGTCCGGGATCCGGCACTCCAGCCCGGGAACCGTCTTCAGCCGGTCGCAAACCATGTCACGGCGCTGCATGAAGGACTCGACGAAGCCGGGCAGGTAGTCCTGCGCGCCGGTCAGCGCCGCGACCGCCGCGTACTGAGAGACGGAGCTGGTGTGTGAACTGGTCTGTCCCTGGACGACCGCCATGGTCCGCACGAGGTCGGGCGGGCCGGCCGCATAGCCGACCCTCCAGCCGGTCATGGCATGGGCTTTGGAGACACCGTTGACGACGAGGGCACGCGCCCGCAGTTCGGGAACGACCGCAGCGATGGTCGCGAACCTGGCCGGCGGATAGACCAGCTTCTCATAGATGTCGTCGCTGAGAACCCAGACCTGTGGATTTGCCCGAAGGACCTCGCCCAGCGCCGCGAGTTCCGAATCGAGGTAGACGGCGCCCGTCGGGTTGGCCGGGGAGTTCAGGATCAGCCATTTGGTGCGGGGCGTGATGGCCGCCCGAAGCTGCTCGGCGGACAGCTTGAAACCGGAGCTGGCCGGACAGTCGAGCACCACCGGGTTCCCCCCGGCGAGACGCACCATATCCGGATAGCTGACCCAGCACGGCGCCGGGATCACGACCTCGTCGCCCGGGTCGAGCGTTGCGAAGAGCGCGTTGAAGATAACCTGCTTGGCGCCACAGCCGACGATGATCTCCGCTGGGTCGTAGGACAGTCCGTTCTCCCGCCGCAGCTTGGCCGCAATCGCGCTGCGCAGCGCGTCGACGCCCGCAACCGCCGTGTAGCGGGTGTGGCCGCCGCGGATCGCCGCCACGCCCGCGTCGCAGACGTCCGGTGGCGTGTCGAAATCGGGTTCGCCCTGGCTGAGCGCGATGATGTCGCGCCCTGCGGCGCGCAGAGCCCCCGCCCGCGCCGTCATTTCCTTGGTCCCGGACGGCCGGACGGACGTCATTCTCTGGGCAAACGGTGTCATGATGCTCCTCCCGCAGCGACGCTGCGCAGATTGAAGCCGATCCACTTGCCATGACAAACGCCGCCATGCGTCGGCCCTCGGAAAACCATCTACTATTGCGATACTAGACGCGGGATGCGTCGAGATCCGAAACCGACGCGCGCCTTCCTAAGCGCAACAGCCATCTCCAGGAGGTGGGGGAGCTGACACCGCTTGCCCATGGCCATTGCCCCACCTTCCCGACCTGCGACGCCAGCCTGGGCGCCGTCCGAGGGGTCTGGAAGACCGACTCGACAAGCTCCGGAAGATTCGGATCAATCGGCAATCGGTATTGGGTCTAGACCAGCTAAGCTCAATGGTCGCAGCTGTTTTACCACTCGGGACAGTAGTAAAGCCATACAAATAGTGATTGTGCAATTTTGGCGAAGGTATAGCATGGAAGGCACTCGGAGCACCTGCAGCCCGCGCGGCTGACGAGGTCTAACAAGGAGCCAATGCTCGCGCGACCATTCCCGTAGCTTGATAGGCTGTATCTACGAGGCGTCGGTTAGAAGCACCGCTCGTTCGTTCGGCAGCTCTCGTCAAGAGCGGTCTCGTTCTTTTGTGGGGACGCTTGGGACCTGTGCCATGAGACCATTGATTCTGGTTGGGACCGATGACATCGAGCTCTATCTGCTGCTGGGTTACGTGCTCGACGCGGAAGGCTTCCGATCCATGCTGGCGACCAGCGTCGAGGAGATCCAGGACGTCTCGTCGAAGCAGGCTCCGGACGCAGTTCTGCTGGATTGCCGTCCGCAGTCGTTTTCCTGTCCCGAGGTCTTCAGCGGCCTGAGGCAAAGACGCGAGACCCAGTCCATTCCGGCGATCGCGCTGATCAGCTCTGGCGTCGGCGCCGATCACGTCCAACTCCTCGAATCCGGCATCGAAGATGCGATCATCAGGCCGGTATCGCCGGGCGGGATCGTCGAACGCATACGGATGATCCTTGGTGGGAAGGGATCCGGCTTGGGCCGAAAGAACGGTGCTCTGAAGTACGCCGACGTCGAAATGGACCTGACCACGCATCGCGTGCACCGGAACGGAAAGGAGATCCACCTCGGGCCGATCGAGTACAAGCTCCTCCAGCACCTCCTGCAGGCGC
>JAKSBE010000085.1 GCA_022361275.1 Kiloniellales bacterium | reverse complement strand
TCCTCGTGCAGGGCGTGGCGGACGCCCTTGTTGGCCAGGGCCAGCGCGAAGGGCAGGGTCGCGTTGTTCAGCGCGAAGGTCGAGGTCCGGGCCACGGCGCCGGGCATGTTGGTCACGCAGTAGTGGACGCAGCCCTCCTCGACGTAGGTCGGCTCGGCATGGGTGGTGCCGCGCGAGGTCTCGAAGCAGCCGCCCTGATCGATGGCGATGTCGACCAGGACCGAGCCGGGCCGCATCTGGCGGACCACCTCCCGGGTCACCAGCTTGGGCGCGGCGGCGCCCGGCACCAGGACCGCGCCGATCACGAGGTCGGCGCCGGCGCAGTGGGTCTCGATGGCGTCCACGGTCGAATAGATGGTGTTCAGCATGGGGCCGAACTGCAGGTCCAGGGCGTAGAGCCGCTCCAGCGACTTGTCGATCACCGTGACGTGGGCCTCCATGCCCATGGCCATGCGCGCCGCGTTGGTGCCCGAGACGCCGCCGCCGATGATCACGACCCTGGCCGCCGCCACCCCGGGCACACCGCCGAGCAGCATGCCGGAGCCGCCCTGCTCCTTCTCCAGGCAGTGGGCGCCGACCTGGACCGACATGCGCCCGGCGACCTCGCTCATGGGGGAGAGCAGGGGCAGGCCGCCCCGATGGTTGGTCACGGTCTCGTAGGCCACCGCGATGCAGCCGGAGGCCGCCAGGCCCTTGGTCTGGGCCTCGTCGGGGGCGAGGTGCAGGTAGGTGAAGAGGACCTGGTTCTCGCGCAGCCGTGCGTATTCGGCGGGCTGTGGCTCCTTGACCTTGATCACCATCTCGGCCCTGGCGAAGACCTCCCCGGCGTCCCCGGCGATCTCGGCGCCGGCGACGCGGTAGTCGTCGTCGGTGAAGCCGATCCCGGCGCCGGCCTGGGTCTCCACCAGGACCTTGTGGCCGTGATGGACCAGCTCGCGGACCGAGGCCGGCACCAGGCCGACGCGGTATTCGTGGGTCTTCACTTCCTTCGGAACGCCAACAAGCATGACCTTATTCCCGTCCTCGGCTCGCCGTGCCGCCCGAGGGGCGGCGCCCTTTCCCGCTGCGGCCGTAACCCGCTGCGGTCGTAACCCGTTTCGGTCGTAGCAAGGGGCCGCCGGTCCCGGCGGCCCCTTACTCTGCGCCGCGAAGCGCGGCTTAGTCCAGATGCCGCAGTACGTCGCGCAGGGTGTCGGCAATCTCGTCGATCTGCGCCTTCTCGATGATCAACGGCGGCGACAGGGCGATGATGTCGCCGGTGACGCGGATCAGGACGCCCTTCTCGAAGCACCTGACGAAGGCGTCGTAGGCCCGCTCGGTCGGCTTGCCGGGCCGCGGCTCCAGCTCGATGGCGCCGATCAGCCCGAGGTTGCGGACGTCGATGACGTGCTTCTCGCCCCTGAAGCTGTGGACCGCGTCCTCCCAGTAGCCGGAAAGCTCGGCCGCGCGGTCGAAGAGCCCCTCTTCCTTGTAGACCTCCAGGGTCGCCAGGCCGGCGGCCACGGCCACGGGATGGCCGGTGTAGGTATAGCCGTGGAAGAGCTCGATGGTGCCGCCGGTCGCGTCGGCTGCCTCGATGAAGGTCTCGTAGATGCCCTTGCGGCAGATCACCGCGCCCATGGGGATGGTGCCGCTGGTCAGGCCCTTGGCACAGGTGATCAGATCCGGCTCGACGCCGAAGTACTCGGTCGCGAAGCCCTTGCCGAGGCGCCCGAAGCCGGTGATGACCTCGTCGAAGATCAGCAGGATGCCGTGCCTGTCGCAGATCTCGCGCAGCCGCTGCAGGTAGCCCGCCGGCGGCACCAGGACGCCGGTGGAGCCGGCGACCGGCTCGACGATCACCGCGGCGATGGTCGAGGCGTCGTGCAGGGCGACCAGGCGCTCCAATTCGTCCGCCAGGTGGGCGCCCCAGTCCGGCTGGCCGCGGGAGAAGGCGTTGTGCGCCAGGTCGTGGGTGTGGGGCAGGTGGTCG